>JBMNPP010000054.1:0-13958 GCA_050943675.1 Brooklawnia sp. | reverse complement strand
CCCACCAGGTCGATGTCGGCGGGGCTGGGTGCCGGGGCTCCCTTGGCGAACCGGACCCGGCACTTGCCGCAGTGGCCGTGGCCATTGCAGTCGCTGGGCAACGGAAGCTCGGCGGCCCGGACGGCGTCCAGATAGCTGCCGTCAGAGCCTGGCGGGATGATGAAACTACGAATCGTCACGGTCTCTCCTGGAACGGATGCAACTTGTCTTGCGGCAGGTGTCGCAGAAATCAATCGCCTGGTCAGTGCTCAGCCGGGCGTCGGCACCGTGGACATAGGCCAGCGACTTGACGGGCATGAGCATGTGGGCGCTGGTGCAGGTGACCCCGATGGTGCCCTCGGGGTCGAGGGCCTCGATGATGATGGGTAGTTGGTCCATCTCCATGTGAGGGCAGCCGGGGCTGAACCGTCGCGACAGCTTGAGTTCGCGTGCGTGGGCGGCACTGCGGTACTGGTCGTCGATGCGCAGCTGTTCTGCGTACAGCGCGCAGTTGACCATGGTGTCGAGCATGTTGGCCCGGAAGAGCTGGCGTTCGGCGGTCAATTGCGACAGCCGCTGCGATACCTGTTGGCCAGCGGTGACTGCGACGAGCACCATGTGGCTGTACCTGGCCAGGCCCGGCGGAAAGCCGGGGAACCGGTTTGTCTGCAACTGCCAGGTTGATTTGATGTCTGCCAACTCGTCAAACTCATCCAGCACTTCACTTGCCATTTTGTCGAAACGCAGCTCAACCCTCGACTCGGGACGAATGCGCAGCGTGCGCTTGACGTCGGCCAAATCTACTAGTGGATGAGTCATTCCGAGCTCCAATACGCGCCTTTTTACGGAAAGGCCGGGTTTATGCGAGGAGCATAGTTCAATGCAACCGTGTTGCACAACCGTACACTGAGAGATCAAATGTTCAAATGCTGTGTACTTGCTAGTCAATGTGATGTTTGGGCCCAAGTGATCATATGATCATAAATTGACCACTTGACCAAGATGTTCGAGTCCCTTACTGTATTCCTCGTGCGGTAACCACTGACTGGGTAGGGGCTGACGGAATTGGATTTCATAGGTATTGGCGTAGCCGACGGAATTGCGACGGGTCCTGCATTCCTTTACGTGCCATTCGAGCCTGATATCAAGCGTTCGACAGTGAGCGCTGAGCAGGCCGCTACCGATTACGAGCGTTTTGTCGAGGTTCGTGGCCAGGCCCGCCAGCAGCTTCTGGACATCATCGACACGATGACCGAGCAGGATCCGGGCAAGCGCAAGATCTTCGACGCCCACATCGAGATCCTGTTCGATGAGGCAGTCAACGAGACCATCGAACAGCTGGTCCATGAAGAGAACTTCGCGGTCGACTACGCAATCGAGCGGGCCTACAGCGAGTACGCCGGTGTGCTGGCCCGCAGCAAGAACGCCCTGATCCGTGAGCGCGCCGCCGACCTGAAGGATGTGGCCCGGCGCCTGCTGCGTACCTGGTATGGCATCGAGGATAACTCACTGGACACTGTTGCCGAGCCGGTCATCCTGGTCGCCAACGACCTGTTCCCCTCGGACACCGCAATGCTGGATCCCGAGAAGATTCACGGCATCGTCACCGAGATCGGTGGGGCCACCTCGCACTCGGCGATCCTCGCCAAGTCGATGGGTATCCCCGCCGTGCTGGGCGTCGACCAGATCATGAACCAGCTCGCCCCCGGCCAGACCCTCGTGGTCGACGGCAACCGTGGCGTGGTGCACACCGAGGTTTCGGCCGATCGCCTGGCCGAGTTCGAGGTCGAGGCCCGCGAACATGCTGTCAAGCGCGCCGAGACTGCCAAGTACCTGTTCGCCGAGCCGATCACGCAGGACGGCACCCCCATCGAGGTGCACCTGAATGTCGGATCGGACACCGCCAAGGAGATCGAGGTCGCCTCGGCCACCGACGGCGTCGGCCTGCTGCGCACCGAGTTCATCTACATGCGCTACGACCACCTGCCCACCGAGGACGAGCAGTACGAGGCCTACGCCAAGGTCATGAAGCTCTACGGTGAGCGCCCGGTCATCCTGCGCACCCTGGATATCGGTGGCGACAAGCAACTGCCCAGCCTCGAACTGCCAGTCGAGCAGAACCCGTTCCTGGGGCTGCGCGCGCTGCGCCTGTCCTTCGACATGCTGCCCATCTTCAAGACCCAGCTGCGCGCCGCGCTGCGGGCCGGCGTGCACGGCAACCTGTGGCTGATGTTCCCGATGGTGGGTTCGCTGGGTGACTTCCGGTTCGCCAAGCAGGTCGTCCGCGAGGTCGAGATCGAACTGCGCGCCGAAGGCGTGGAGTTCACCCAGGACTACAAGCTCGGCATCATGATCGAGATCCCCTCGATCGCCGTGATGGCCGACGTGGTCGCCGCCGAGGTCGACTTCGCCTCCATCGGCACCAACGACCTGTGCCAGTACCTGACTGCGGTTGACCGGCTGAACCCGAAGGTGGCCCGCTACTACCAGAGCTACCACCCGGCCATGTTCCGGATGATCGCCAATGTGATCACCGAGTTCAACAAGCTCGGCAAGCCGATCTCGATCTGCGGCGAGCTCGGTGGCGAACCGCCGGCCGTGGCAGTGCTGATCGGGCTGGGTATGCGCAAGTTCAGCATGAACGCCTCGTCCCTGGCCGCAGTCAAGAAGACCATCCGCGACCTCGACGTCAACCGTGCCGAGCGCATGGCCAACACCGTTCTCGGGCTGGCCACGGCCGGCCAGGTAGCCGATTTCCTCTCCAGCGAGACCAGTGACGGTCTCGGTCACCAGTAACCAAGGAGCATTCCCAATGCAGAGCGCCAGCACCACCATCCGCAACAAGACCGGCCTGCACGCCCGTCCCGCCTCAGACTTCGTGGCGGCAGCCAAGAACTTCAAGTCGAAGATCACCATCTGCGACAGCGACGACCAGGACACCGCGGTCAGCGCCAAGTCGATCGTGATGCTGCTCGCCCAGGGCTTCGAGCAGGGCACCAACGTCACCATCACCGCCGAGGGCGAGGACGCAAGCCAGGCCGTCACCGAACTGATCGAACTCATCGAATCCGGTTTCGGCGAAGAACAGTGACCAACACCAACCACCACACGACTTCTTAGGAGAATCATGAATCCCACTGCCGTCAAGATCGACGCCGAAATCCGGGCAGGCAAGTACTCCGCGGGCGACCAGCTGCCCGGCGTCGACGAGCTCGCCAAGCAGTTCGACACCACCGTCGAGGACGTCAACCACGCCATCGGCGACCTGGTCTACGAGGGTGAGCTGTCGCGGCTGTGCGGCGGCGAGGCCGTCACCGTGCGCAACCCCTACCTGTGGCGCCGCGTCGGTGGCAACCACAGCTTCACCGGCACCGCCAAGAAGAACAACCAGAAGCCGGGCAACAAGATCCTGACCTTCGAGAAGCGCACCGCGTGGCCGCAGATCATCGAGCGCCTGCAGCTCGAGGCCGGCGAAGAGGTGCTGGTCATGGAGCGCCTGCTGTTCGCTGACGAGACCCCGGTTGGCCTGGAGTTCAGCTACATGCCGGCCAAGTACTACGGCGGCGTGACCCGCGAGATGTTCGAGGGCGGCGTGTCGACCTTCGCCCTCATGGAAGAGCAGGGCCTGATCCCGGACAAGGGCGTCGACGAGCTGGCAGTGGCCACCATGGAGCCCCGCGAGGCCGAGGTGCTGCAGCGTGAGGTGGGCGAGCCGGTGCTGATCCGCTTCCGCGTCACCCTGTCGCCGGACGGCATCCCGATCAAGGGTTCGCGCGCGATCTACCTGTTCCACCCCGGCTACGAGCTGGACATCTGATGAAGGTCCTGCTGCTGGGTGACCGGTTCATGACCAACGAGGTCCTGGCCGACGCCTTCAATCAGGCCACCAGTGACCTCGACATTGATTTCGAGTTCGTCCACCTGACTGATGGGTGGCCGGTCGAGCCGCTCCAGGTCAACGACGAGGTCCGCGAGTTCTGTGGCGACGACGACGAGATCGTCCCGGTCATCGCCGACTGCGATGTGCTGCTGACCCACACTGGCTGCATCACCCGCAAGGTCATCGACGCCGCACCCAACCTCAAGGTGATCGGGGTCGGCCGTGGTGGGCCGGTCAACATCAACGTGGACGCCGCCACCGAGCGCGGTATCCCGGTCTGCTTCGCGCCGGGCCGCAACTCGGGCGCAGTGGCCGAATACACCGTCGGCATGATCCTGGCCGCCACCCGCAATATCGTCAGCTGCCACTGCTCATTCCATGGCGAGGGCAATTGGCGCGGCGACATGTACGCCTACGAGTACATCGGCGACGAGATGAACCAGTCCACGATCGGCCTGATCGGTACTGGTGCCATCGGCAACAAGGTGGCCGTGCTCATGCAGGCCTTCGGTGCCACGGTGATCGCCTACGACCCCTACGTGCCGGCCGAAAAGCAGTTGGCCGATGTCGAATATGTCGAACTCGACGAGGTCTTCAAGCGCGCCGACGTCATCAGCCTGCACGCCCGGTACACCGAAGAGACCGCCGGGATGGTCAATGCCGAACGCATCGCGATGATGAAGCCGACCGCTGTGCTGGTCAACACCGCCCGCGGCGAACTGGTCGATCATGACGCCCTGTATGAGGCGCTGGCCGGCAACCGCATCAAGGGCGCCGCACTGGACGTCTTCGAGGCCGAGCCGCCCACCGCCGAGAGCCGGCTGTTCACCCTCGACAACGTGATCGCGACCACCCACCTGGGTGGCGCGTCCAGGCAGGCCGCCTCCATCGGCGCCCGCGTCGCCAGCGAGGGTATCGCCACCTTTCTGGCCGGCAACCGCCCAAAATTCCTCTCCAACCCAGATTCGATCAAGGAATAGATGAAATGACTCAAATGACAGTTCGCCAGGTTGCTGGTCTGATCGACCACTCCCTGCTGCAGCCGCAGATGACTCGCGCTGATATCGACGAGGGTTGTGAAGTCGCGGTCAAGTACGGTGCTGCAACCGTCTGCGTGAAGGGCTACGACACCGAGTACTGCGCCGAGAAGCTGGCCGGCACCGGCGTCGGCATCGCCACTGTCACCGGTTTCCCGCACGGCGACGCCACCATCGAGTCCAAGGTCTTCGAGACCCGGGACGCCGTGGCCAAGGGTGCCACCGAGATCGATGTGGTCATCGCGATCGGACTGGCCCGCTCGGGCATGTGGGATTACATCGAGGACGAGATCCGCCAGGTCAACGAGGCCTGCAACGGTGTGCCGCTGAAGGTGATCTTCGAGAACGCGTACCTCACCAAGGAAGAGATCGCCAAGCTGTGCGAGATCTGCACCAGGGTCGGTGTGGCCTTCGTCAAGACCTCCACTGGTTACGCCCCCAGCGGCGCCACCATGGAAGACCTCGTGCTGATGCGCACCGAGACCGCGCAGCCCATCGAGGTCAAGGCAGCCGGTGGCGTGCGCGACCTCGACCAGATGATGGAGATGTACCAGGCCGGTATCACCCGCTTCGGTACCCGCTCGACCGCCGAAATCGTCGCCGAGGCAGAAGCCCGCGGCTGGCCTGCTGAGTGAATGGAGGAACTGAATTCAGATGGCTGAAACCATGAAGGCAATGGTCCTCACCGCACCAGGTGAGGCCGAATACCGTGACGTGCCGATGCCGGAGTGTGAGCCCGGTGGCCTGTTGCTGAAGATGGACGCAGTGGGCCTGTGTGGTTCCGACGTGCGCACCTTCAAGCACGGCCACGCCAAGGTCACCTACCCGCACATCATCGGCCACGAGAACGCCGGCACCATCGTCGAGGTCGGCCCGCAGGCCGAGGGCGGCTGGAAGGTCGGCCAGCGCGTCGTGGTCAACCCGGGTATCTCGTGCGGCCAGTGCTTCTACTGCCGCAATGACGAGACTGCCGGCATCTGCGCGACGCTGAGCGTCTACGGCAACGACATCCCCGGTGGCATGGCCGATTACATGGCCATCCCCACCTACGCGGTGCAGAAGGGGCAGATGATCGCCTACCCCGACGACATCCCGGCCGAAGAGATCATCCTGGCCGAGTCGCTGTCCAGCGTCTACCGCGCGCAGCGTCAGCTCAATGTGTCGGTGGGCGAGACCGTGGTGATCATCGGCGCCGGCCCGATCGGCTGCCTGCACGCCCAGCTGGCCCGGATCCGCGGTGCGGTCAACATCGTGATCGCCGACCTCAACTCCGCACGCCTTGAGCAGGCCGCGCAGTTCGGTGCCACCCTGACCGTCAACAACGGTGAGGAGGACCTGACCGCAATCGTCAAGGATCTCACCGGTGGCCTGGGTGCCGACGTGGCCGTCGCGGCCGTGCCGACCGCCTCGGTGCACCAGGGCTCGCTCGAGCTGCTGCGCAAGGGTGGCCGGCTGTCGTACTTCGGTGGCGTTCCCAAGGACAACCCGTGGTCGAGGGTGGACGCGAACCTGATCCACTACAACCGCCTGCAGATCATCGGTGCCTACTCGTACTCGATGGCTGATTTCCAGAGCTCGTTCAACCTCGTGGTGGCCAACAAGGTCGACCGCAAGGCGCTGATCACCCACCGGATCAAGCTCAGCGAACTGACCAAGGGCCTTGACTACATCGCTTCCGGTGAGGCGATCAAGGTCGTCATGACCCCGGATAGCAAGGAGTGAACACCATGGTCGACGAAATGACCCACAAGGAGCGCATGACGGCGCTCTACAACCGGCAGCCAACCGACCGGGTGCCCTTCTACCACCGCGGTTACGGCTTCTCGGCCAAGAACACCGGGTTTGCGATTGCCGACATCTACGAGCACCCGCAGGCCAGCTATGACGCCCAGGTGCGCACCGCCGAGCAGTACGACTCTGACGGCGAGCCGTTCTACACCTTCGTGTCGTATGGCGCCTGGGAGTTCGGCGGCGAGATCGAGTGGCCGGTTGACCGGTTCGCCTCGGGGCCCTCGGTGGCCAGGCGGCCGATCAGCAAGCCGGAAGACCTCGACGAGCTCGTCCTGCCGGACCCGAAGACTGCTGGCTCGGTGCCCAAGATGATGGAGTTCGCCAAGCTGCAGGAGGCGAACGATTCACAGATCGCCTTCATTTGTGGCAGCCCGTTCACCCATGCCGCCAACCTGGTTGGGGTGACCGAGTTCATGAAGTGGATCATCCGCAAGCCTGACTACGTGCACAAGGCGATGCGGTTGATGACCGACCACATCCTGAGCGTGGCCCAGTACTTCATCGACGAGTTCGGGCCCGGCCGGGTGCTGGCCCGGTCGGCTGCCCCTTCGGAGTCGAACTCGCTGATCTCGCCGAAGCAGTTCGCCGAGTTCGCGGTGCCGTACCTGACCGAGTTGCACACCAAGGTGCTCGAAATGGGTGCCCAGCGCATCTACATCCACATCTGTGGCGAGGCCAACCTGAACCTGCCCGAGTGGCAGAAGGTGCCTTTCGGCGATCCGGGCCTGCTGAGCTTCGGCCACGAGGTCAAGCTCGAGAAGGCTGCCGAGATGTTCCCCGACCAGATCATCTGCGGCAATGTCGACCCGCAGATCATCGCCAAGGGTGATCCGGCCGCTGTCTACGCCGAGTGCGAGAAGGTCATCAAGGAGGGCATGAAGTACGCTCCCGGACGCTTCCTGTTCATGGGTGGGTGTGACCTGCCGGCCAGCACGCCGGCCTACAACATCTACCTGATGGAGAAGGCAGTCAAGGAATTCGGCCGCTATGCCTGAGCAGGGTTTCGGTCTGGCGACCCGCACCACCATGGTGCGGGCCCGCCAGGGTCTGGCCTCATCAACCGAGGCCATCGAATTGCTGGCCAGCGCGGCCATCGAGGCCGGTTTCGCCACTGACGAGTTCACCACGGCGATCCTGGCCCGCGAGGCCGAGTACCCGACGGGCCTGCCGACGGCAGTGCCGGTGGCGATCCCGCACATCCACGATGGCTGCCTGCGTTCGTTCCTGTCGTGCGTGACACTGCCCGAACCGGTGCAGTTCGCGTCCATGGAGGGCGACGACGAGCCACTCGACATCCAGATCGTTTTCTGCTTCGGCATCACCGAACCCAAGCAGCAGGCCAAAGTATTGCGCCAGCTGTCGGTGCTGTTCCAGAACGCAGATCACCTGAATCGTCTCGAGAACGCGCAAACCGATGCTGAATTGCTCGACATCCTGGTCGAGCTCTTGGGTGACGGCATCGTCGTAGTCGATTAAGAACGACCAAGGAATAGGGAGAAGAAATGAAGAATCGCATCAACATCGTCGTTGCTTGCGGCGGGGGCATCTTTACCACGACCGTCGTGACCGAAAAGATCCAGGAGATCTTGAAGAAGGAAAAGATCGCCAACTCCATTTCGCCGCACAAGATCACCGAGGTGCCCAACATCACGGGTGCCGACCTGATCGTGGTGACTGGCAAGACCAGCGCCAAGAACAAGGCCGGTGCACCGGTCATGATCGGCATGCCGTTGTTCACTGGCGTCGGCGCCGACGAATTTGCTGAAGAGTTTGTGGCCATGTGCCGCAAGATCATGGCGCGCTGACTGCTCCGCCAGATTATCCAATAAAAGGGATTTGAAAGATGGACATTTTCCTCCAAATCGGCCAGGTGATCAACAACATCATGAGCCTGTTCGGTGCGGCAATCGTCGTACCGATCGTGATCCTGATCATCAGCCTGGTCATGCGCGTCGACCTCAAAAAATCATTGCAGGGCGCGCTGTACATGGCTGTCGGCCTGACACTGTTCCAGGCCATCCTGGGCATCCTGCTCGGGGCCATCGCGCCGTTCGTCATGCAGATGTCGGTCAACACCGGCATCACCAAGCCGTTCATCGACGTGGGCTGGCAGGGCGCCTCGGTAATCGTGTACTCCAACCAGCTCGGCTACCTCTACCTGGTGCTCGGCCTTGGTGTGAACCTGCTGCTCTTCGCGCTGAAGATTACTGACACCTTCCAGCCGACTGACATCTGGAACTACTACCAGTTCGTCTTCTGGGCGATCATCGTCCAGTTCGTCACTGGCAGCTTCTGGCTGGGCATCATCTCGGCAGTCATGCTGAACCTGGTGGTGCTGCTGATGGCAGACATCATGGCGCCAGCGCTACAGGAGTATTACGGCTACGACAACGTCACCCTGACCTCGGTGCCGCTGGGCGGCGTGGTCGGTGCGATGTTGTTCCAGATCCTGTTCAACAAGGTGCTCAAGATCAAGGACCGCGAGGTTGAGGGCGACGACATCAGCGACCGGATGGGCTTCTGGGGCGAACCCATGTTCATCGGCCTGATCATCGGCCTGCTGATCGCACTGCTCGGTTCGCTGCACGTGCTCGGTGACCCGGGTGCCTGGGGTTCGATGCTCAGCGCCATGCTCGTGGTGGCCGGCATCATGGTGATCTACCCGACCGTCTCGGGGTTGTTCGTAAAGGGCCTGGTGCCGTTGAGCCAGTCGATGCAGACCCGCATCCGCTCTGGCAAGACCAACCGCAAGTTCTTCAACATTGCGCTCGACCCGGCAGTCTTCTTCGGCGATGCCCGCAACCTGACCACCGGTCTGATCCTGATCCCGATCGTCTTCGGCATCAGCCTGATCTTGCCTGGCAACAATGTGCTGATGCTGGCCGACGTGCCCGCGATGCCGTTCATGACGGTGCCGTTCATCGTCGCCTTCCGCGGCAACATCGTCAAGGCCGTCACCGCAGGCGCCATCTGGTTCAGCTTCTCCAACATCCTGCAGTCCGAGGTCGGCGAGGCCTTCACGCAGGCTGCCGTTTCGGCAGGCGTTGCCAACCAGGTGCCGGCCGTGGCCGATGCCTTTGACCAGGGCCTGGGTGTGGCCGCGTGGACCGTGGGCACCAACCCGATCCTGTGGCTGGTCTACAAGGCGTTCTCTGTGGAGGGTTCGCTGAAGTTCCTGACAATCGCACTGGTCGCGATCGGCTGGCTGGTCGTTTGGTTCCTGTTCCGCCGCAACCGCAACGCCTGGCACCGCGCCGCTGGTGCCAGCCAGGAGTTCCTGGATGAGCGCGACGCACTCATCAATGGCACCCCGGTCGAGACCGCTGATGACCAGGCCGACGAGGTCGAGGTCGAGGTGGACGCTGAGCTGGATCCAGATCTGGAACCGAGTGCCTCAGCTCCGGTACGTGAAGCAAGTGACGTGCCCGAATCCGACAACGCACAAAGAGAAGGGTGAACGACCATGTCTGCTGAGCTGTTGAAGAAGCTGGCCGAATCGCTGATGGAGTACGACCCGGACGAGACGGTGGCCCTGGTCAACCAGGCACTGGCCGAGGGTATCGAGGCGCGCACGATCCTCGACGAGGGCCTGATCAAGGGCATGGACGAGGTCGGCCTGCTGTTCAAGGAGGGCGAACTGTTCGTCCCCGAGGTATCGCTTGCTGCCGAGTGCCTGTCCGAGGCACTGGTCATCCTGAAGCCCGAGCTGAAGAAGAACGTGACTGCCGGTCCGGTGGTCAAGGTCGTCATCGGCACTGTTGAGGGTGACGTGCACGATATCGGCAAGAACCTCGTCGCCACGATGTTCGAGGGCGCTGGCTGGGAGGTCACCGATCTGGGTGCCAACGTGTCGGCCGACAAGTTCATCGACGAGGCCAAGAGCCAGGGCGCAGATGTCATCGCCTGCTCGGCACTGCTGACCACCACCATGCCCGCCATGGTCGAGGTTGCGCAGGCCGCCAAGGTGCAGGGCATCCGCGACCAGGTCAAGATCCTGTTTGGTGGTGCCCCCGTCTTCGAGAAGTGGGCCATCGACAATGGGGCTGACGGGTACGCCGAGGACGCTGCATCCGCAGTGGCCGTGGTCCGCCAGCTGATCGCTGCATAAATAAACACGTCCGGATCCACCGATGTTCACTCATCGCACAGAGTGACGTCGGTGGATCTG
Organism: Brooklawnia sp.; assembly: GCA_050943675.1. GTDB lineage: Bacteria > Actinomycetota > Actinomycetes > Propionibacteriales > Propionibacteriaceae > Brooklawnia. The sequence continues at coordinate 3,103 of JBMNPP010000054.1, read as the reverse complement.
GGCATACCTAGAAGGAGAACCACGATATGGGCAAACAACTACTGTTCGACGTCCTTGACCACAAGGACGCTGAACGGGTGCCGTGGGTGCCTTTCTCCGGCGTCCACGCGGGCCTGCTCAAGGGCTACTCGGCCCGCACCGTACTGACCGACAAGGACAAGCTGGTCGAGGCAGTGCTTGAAGTCAACAAGCTGTACCGGCCTGATGGCGTGCCGGTGAGCTTCGATCTGCAACTCGAGGCCGAGGTACTCGATTGCGAATTGTTGTGGGCAGAGGATGCGCCGCCATCGGTGGCTTCGCATCCGCTGGCCGAGACCGACGAGATCCCAACAAAGATCCCGACCATTGATGATGGACGGATCGGCCTGATGATCGAGGCCACCCGGGAACTCAAGGCGAAGATCGGTGACGAGACCGCTATCTATGCGGTTATCTGCGGGCCGTTCACGCTGGCCGCCCACCTGCGGGGCAACGTGATCTTCCGCAACATGATCAAGAACACCGACTACGTGAAGGCACTGCTTGCCTACACCACCGCGGTCGCCAAGGCGATGTCCGACCTGTACATCGAGGCCGGTGCGGACGTGATCGCCGTCACCGACCCGCTGGTCAGCCAGGTCTCGCCGAAGCACTTCCGCAACCTGTTGGCCGAAGGCTTCATTGAGACGTTCAAAAACATTCGCGCCAAGGGTGCCCGCTCGGCATTCTTCGTGTGCGGTGACGCGACCCGGCAGATCGAGGAAATGTGCCTCACCGAGCCGGACGCACTGTCGGTGGACGAGAACGTCGACATCGTGGCTGCCAAGCAGATCACCGACCGCTACAACCTGACGATCGGTGGCAATATCCCGCTGACCACCGTCATGCTGTACGGCAACCAGCAGGACAACATCAAGTGCGCACTGGATACCCTCGACTCGCTCGACAACACGAAGAACTTCGTGCTCAGCCCGGGTTGCGACATGCCCTATGCAACCCCGATCGAGAACACGGTTGGTGTGGCCGAGGCCGTCCTGAACACTGATCAGGCGCGCGTGATGGTCGAGAACTATGAGGCCAGCGACCTGATGGACGAGGACGTCGACCTGCCGGACTACGCCAACGTCAGCAAGCCGCTGATCGAGGCGTTCACGCTCGACTCGGCCACCTGTGCGGCCTGCACCTACATGTGGGGTGCCGCCGAGGTCGCCAAGGAGAAGTACGGCGATGCGATCGACATCGTTGAGTACAAGTACACCCGCCGCGAGGACATCCCGCGGATCAAGAAGATGCAGGTTGCGCAGCTGCCCAGCCTCTACATCAACGGTGAACTGAAGTGGTCGTCGCTGATCCCCAGCGAGGACGAGTTCTACGCCGAGATCGACAAGGCGCTCGGCAAGTGAACAGCACCGGGGCGGGCAGGCAACACCAAGTGAACTGTGTCACCAGGGTGCTGCTTGCCCGTCACGGGCAAACCGACTGGAATGCGACCGGCCGCTACCACGGGCAGGCCGATGTGCCGCTCAACGAGGTGGGTCGCGCCCAGGTGGCAGCGCTGGCCGAGGTGTTGACCGATGAACATTTCGATGTGATCGCCTCGTCCTCACTGGTGCGGGCTTACGACACTGCCCTGGCGGTCGCCGCGGGACGTGGCCTGGAGGTGCTGGTCGATGACAGGCTGCTCGAGGTCGATGTGGGTGAGTGGACGGGCTGGCTGGAGGATGCGGTCTACGCTGACGACCCGGCCTTCGCCGAGGCCCGCCAGAGCGGCGCCGATCACCAGTTGTCGGCCAGCGGTGAGTGGATCTCGCAGTTGGCCTGGCGGGTGGCGAGCGGCATACACGGCATCGCCGCCGGGCACCGGGGCAAGTCGATCCTGATGGTCAGCCACAGCTTCGGTCTGCAGGCCGGGCTTGGCGAACTGCTCGGTTGGTCTGTGCAGCAGAGCCGCCGGGTCGAGGGCCTGTTCAACTGTGCCCTGTCTGAACTGACGCTGGTCGACGACCAGTGGCGCCTGGTGGCGCACAACATCTGTCATGACCAGATTCCCCAGCAACGCAGCGGCGAGGTCAAGACAGTCTGAAATTCAATTCCCGCCGAAAGGCGCGTCGATAAACACAAGGGGTAGCAATGCAGAAAGTACGTTTGATTGCGCTGACCGGATTCCTCGGTTCGGGGAAGACCACCACGATGGGTGCGCTCGCCGAGCACCTGGAAGCCCAGGGCGAGACCGTGGCGCTGGTGACCAACGATCAGGGCACCGAGCTGGTCGACAGTGCAGTGGCCGCGCTGAGTTCCGAGGTGACCGCGGAGGTGACCGGTGGCTGCTACTGCTGCCGGTTCGATGACCTGGCCCTGGTGCTGGAGGACATCCTGGCCGAGGGTGAGGCCAGCACGATCATCATCGAGGCAGTGGGCAGTTGCACCGACCTGCAGGCGACCGTGATCCGGCCGCTGCTGAAGTTCTATGAGGACAGGATCCAGGTTGCACCGCTGTTCACGGTCATCGACCCGGACCGGTACAACGAGCTGATGCCGCTGGTGGGCAGTGAGGACGAGACCGACCTGGCCTACCTGTACGACCTGCAGCTGGCCGAGGCCAACATCATCGGCATCAACAAGGACGACACCCTGCGCGCCGACGAGAAGGAGGCGCTGGTCGCCGCAGTCAAGCAGCGTTACCCCCGCGCCGAGGTCGTGCTGTATTCAGCGCTGCTCAAGCGTGGCCTGGATACGGTGGCCAAGTCGCTGGACGACGTGCCGGCGCACTGGAACGTCGAGATCGACTACGACCGCTACGCAGCGGCCGAGGCGGCCCTGGCATGGCTGAACCTCACTGTCGACCTGGCGGCCACCGATGAGGCCGGCTTCGGGCCCGCGACCTGGGTGATCAGCGCGCTGGAGCACCTGGCTGCCGGTTGCGCCGAGATCGACGCGACGATCGGCCACATCAAGATCCACCTGCGCTCGGGTGAAATGGGTGTGACCGCCAACCTGGTCGGTGACGGCCAGCCACGGCTTGCGTCGGCGAGCTTCGGCAATGTGGCGTCGGGGCAGGCACTGGTGAACGCCCGGGTGGCGATGGTCACTGGTGACCTGGACGAGTTGGTGCGCGCCGCAATCG
>JBMNPP010000053.1:0-13960 GCA_050943675.1 Brooklawnia sp. | reverse complement strand
GTTGACGATGCCCCCGAAGTCGAGCCAGCCCGGCTGCGCCGTTTCGACCTGATCGCAGCGCTGATACTGACCGCCTGCACCGCTTTCTGGGGGGACGTCGTCGGCAGCGGCGCACGACGCCCGGACTACCTCGCCAGTGTGATCACCTCCATCGGCCTGGTGATGCCACTCGCACTGCGGCGCACCCGACCACTGCTGATGACTGCGCTGATGGGCATCGCCGGTGCCAGCCAGGTGATCCTGGTCGATGCGCCCACCTGGGCACTGGTGGCGGTCCCCATCTCCTGCTATTCGGTGGCCCGCTGGGTCGCCGGCCACGAATCGCGTCTGGTGGTGGTGGCCGGTGGGATGGGCTCGGTGCTGGGGCCCCTGCGCTGGACGGTGCCCGACCCGCTGGACACCAGCGGCTTCGAACTGCTGCCGATCGTCGGCCCACTGACTGCCCTGTCGCTGGCCTGGGTGGTCATTCCATACCTGCTCGGCCGCCGCGACCGTGAAGCGGTCATCGCACGCGCCGAACGTGAAACAGCAGCCCGCGAGCGTTACGAGGCCGAACTGGTGCAGCGTGAGCAGCAGGCCCGGATGGCCGAATCCCGGATCCGAAACGAGATCGCCCGCGAACTGCACGACGTGGTGGCCCATTCACTGAGCGTGATGATCGTGCAGGCAGACGGCGGCAAGGCGCTGGCCCGCAAGCAACCCGAGGCGGCCGCCGACGTACTCGACACGATCGCCGCTACCGGGCGGGAGGCGCTGGGCGAGATGCGACGCATCGTGGGCGTGCTGCGGGCCGACCCGGATTCTCCGGAGGCCGCCGACTACCAGCCGGCCCCCGGGCTGACGGACATACCCACCATGGTCGCCCATGCCGACGACCGGGTGCAGCTGTCCATCACCGGCACCCAGCCGTCAGTCAGCGCAGCGGTCGGGGTGACGGCCTACCGGGTCGTCCAGGAGGGCCTGACGAACTTCCTGAAGCATGCGGGCTCGAAATCCCGGGCAACCGTCGCGATCATCTACCAGCCGACCTCGATCAGTATTGAGGTTGCTGACGATGGCAGGCGTGACCAGCCCGACCAGCCGGGCCCTGCCCTGGTCAACCAGACCGGCCCGGGGGGTTACGGGCTACAGGGCATGCGTGAGCGGGTCACCTCGATGGGTGGCCGACTGACTGCCGGGCCCGACCGGCGGGGTGGGTGGGTTGTGCGGGCAGTGTTGCCCCTAACTGACGCAACCAACCGCAGTAGCCCCGACAATGTAGATGACACCGAATAGAAGTGAGCGACGATGACTGAACCGTTGACGGTCTTCCTGGCCGACGACCAATCATTGGTGCGCAGCGGCTTCCGCATGCTCATCGATGCCGAGGACGACATGAAGGTGGTCGGCGAGGCCACCAACGGGCTGGGCGCGGTCACCGCGCTCACGGCACGACCGGCCGATGTGGTGCTGATGGATATCCGCATGCCCGAGATGGACGGGGTCGAGGCGACCCGCCAGATAGTTGCAGCCGGGCTGCCCACCCGGGTGCTCGTGCTGACCACCTTTGACCTTGATGAGTACGTGTTTGCCGCATTGAAGGCCGGGGCGTCCGGTTTCATGCTCAAGGACGCCCGTCCAGACGACCTGCTGGGGGCCATCAGGGCTGTGGCCGCGGGCGAGGCTGTTGTGGCACCCAGCGCGACCCGCCGGTTGCTTGAGCACGTCGTCCCCAAACTGCCCGACCATCCAGGCCGGGATGATTCGCGCCTGGACGTCCTGACCGACCGTGAACGCGAGGTGCTGGTCGAGATCGCCAAGGGCGCCACGAACTCCGAGATAGCAGGGAACCTGTTCATGGCCGAGGGCACAGTGAAGACCCACGTCGGGCGACTGCTCAGCAAGCTGAACTCCCGCGACCGCGTGGGCCTGGTACTGATCGCCTTCGAGACGGGTCTGGTCGAATAGGGGCAACGCTGCCCTAGGCTGAACCCATGAGTAAACGAGTAGGGCTGATCGGGCCGGGCAAGATGGGCTCGCCCATGGGACACAAGTTGATCGAGGCCGGCCACGAGTTGATCGTGTGGGCCCGGCGTGCCGAAACCGCTGATGCGCTGGTCGCGGCAGGGGCCGGGCTGGCCACCAGCGCCCGCGACCTGGCCGGCGCCGATGTGATCGTCGACATGCTGCAGGACCTCACTCAGTTGCAGCCGCTGCTGGACGGGCCGGACGGCCTGTTGGCCGGCATCAATTCACCGACCGTGCTGGTGGTCAGTTCGACCGTCGCCCCGGGCGATGTGCGCGTCCTGGCCGCTGAGCTCGACCGGGCCACCGATGGCCTGCTGCAGGTGGTGGATGCTCCGGTCTCGGGTGGGCAGGCAGGCGCCGAGGCCGGCACCCTGTCGATCATGGTTGGCGGCGACAAGGAACCTGCTGATCAGGCCATCGATGTGCTGCAGGCCTGCGGCACCCCGGTGCATTGCGGTCCGCTGGGGGCCGGCCAGGTGGTCAAGGCATGCAACCAGATGATCGTCGGCATCACCATGGCCGCACTTTCGGAGGCGGCCCTGATCGCCGAGGGTGCGGGGGTCGATATCGGGCTGATGTTCTCGATGCTGGCCAAGGGTTGGGGCGGCAGTGCGGTCCTGAACGCCAAGCGCGAGAAGGTTGAGAACCGCGACTACTCGAACACTGGTGCCGCCAAGTTCATGGTCAAGGACCTGAAGATCGCCCTGTCCGAAGCAGCGGGGGCCTCACGCACACTGCCGCTCAGCAGCGCGGCCCTGACCATCTACGAGGGCCTGGTCAGCGCCGGGCTGGGCGACGACGACCTGGCCGTGGTGCACAAGTACCTGGGTGATATCTCGATCACCCTGCCCGGCCCGGAGTCGTGATCAGTGCAGTTCGTTGCCGGCCTGCAGGGCCTGACGCACTCCTGACAGTTCATCGAGCGCCTGGCGCCGTCCGCGGGCGTTGATCTCGTCCCGCCGCAGCGAGGCACTGACCGAGATGTCGTCGGCGAAGTCGCCGTAGCGACGCACTGCCATCGCCAGCCCGAGCACGTTCGGGTGGGTCTCGCCGTCATCGACGGCGTACCCATCCTTGCGGGTGCGGTCCAGCTTTTCGAGCAGCCGGGGCAGGTCCGGGGTGGAACGGCTGGTCCACTGGGCGAAGGATGATTCATCGTGGTACCGATCAGCGACCTCGTCATCGCTCAATTCGGCCAGCAGGACGGTACCGGCAGCGGTGATCGAGGCCGGGAAGCGGTCGCCGATCGCAGCTGTCACGGGCAGCGGTGGCCGCCCGGTGTGCCGGGCGATGTAGATGATCTCGGTGCCGGCCAGCACCGCAACATGGGCCACCTCGGCCCGCAGCATGGGGGAGGCCGCGATGGAACTCTTGAAACGGGCGGTTACGTCGACCCCGGCCAGGAAGCCGGTGGCCGGGGTCAGCACACCGACATCCAGTTCGTAGCCGTTGTCAGTGCGGCTGACCATCCGGGCTGAATCCAGTGAGGTCATGATCGTCAATGTCGACGACTTGGCCAGCCCCAGGGCCTGCGCAATCTGGGTCAGGGACCAGCCTCCCGGACGCTCGGCCAACAGATTCAGGATCGCCACGGCGCGGGACACCGAGGGGGACCCGCGCTGTGGCACCTTGACTTTCGGTTCCTCAGCCATCAGGGCCGCCGGGCTGCCTGATGTGCCTAGGCTTCGCCCCCCAGGGCGACCAGCACCTTGCCGGATTCCTGGGAGTTCTTCGCAACAGCGAACGCCTCGACCGCCTGGTCCACGCCGATGACGTGGGTGATCACGTCAGCGATCTCAGGGGCTGCAGCGATCATCTCGATCGCCTCGTCCACCTCGTTGTCGAAGCGGAAGGTGCCCACCCAGGTGAGTTCCTTCTGGCTCAACGGGGCCAGTCCGACCGACACGGGGTCGCCGGGGAACATGCCGATCTGGGCGATCCGGCCGCGCGGCTTGGCGGCACGCAGGCAGGCGGTCACGGCGGGCGGGGCAGCCGAGCACTCCAGGATCACGTCGTAGGTGTTCTCTGGCAGTTCGGCCTGGGTCACATTGATGACCTCGTCCGCGCCGATCATGCGCGCCCGCTCCAGTGGCCCGTCCAGCACATCCGAGCAGGTCAGCTTGGCTGCACCACGCTGCCTGGCGGCGAACCCGGCCAGCAGACCGATCGGGCCGGAGCCGGAGACCAGCACATTGGCCCCGGTCAGGTCACCGATCATGTTGATGCCGTGCAGGGCCACACCGAGTGGTTCCACCAGGGCAGCGGTGCGTACCGACACCGATTCGGGCAGGACGCGGATCATCTCGCGGCCAACCAGCATGTATTCCACCATTGCGCCCTGGGTGTGCGGCCAGGTGGAGGCACTACCCAGGTATGAACCACCTGGACGCAGGTGGCGCAAGTTTTCCATCCCCGGCTGATCCGGCCCGAAGGTGGCCGGATGCAGCGTGATCGGGGTTCCTGCCGCCCACTGACCATCCGGGTCGAGGTCGATGCGACCCGACATCTCGTGGCCCGGAATGAGTGGCTCACGCACCACGAAGGTGCCGTTGGCGCCATGGAAGTAGTAGTGCAGGTCAGACCCGCAGATACCCACATAGTCAACTGCGATGCGAACCTGGCCGGGGCCAGGCTGTGGCACCTCGACGTCGATGATCTCGAGGTCTTCAGCACCCTTGATGTAGACGGCCTTCATTGGCCCCTCCTTGAGTTGTTGATGCCAGCGCTAGCCGACGATCAATCCGGCAGCCTTTGGCAACGCAAGTGTCAACCATGGGACGTACTGGATCACCAGCAGCATGAGGATCAGTGCACCGAAGAACGGCAGCAGCGGGACGATGACTTCTTCGACCTTCTTGCCAGCCACTCGGGCACCCACGAACAACACCGGTGCCGATGGTGGCGAGATCACCGCGATACACATGTTGAACACCATCATGATGCCCAGGTGCACCGGGTGGATGCCGTACTGCACTGCGATCGGCAGGAAGATCGGCGTGAAGATCAACACGGCCGGGGTCGCGTCCAGCGGGATACCGATGATCAACAGGATGATCATCATGATCAGCAGGAAGACGAACGGCTGGTCGGTGATCGAGATCATCCAGTTGCCGATCAGGCGCGGGATGCCCGAGAAGGTCATCGCGTAGCTCATGATCGACGACAGCGCGATCAGGAAGATGACCACCGAGCTGGTGCGGGTGGCTGACAGCAGGATCCGCGGGATGTCCTTGACGCCGATCGTCCGGTAGATGAACGACAGGATCAGGGCGTACATGACGGCGACTGCTGCGCCCTCGGTCGCGGTGAAGATGCCACCGACGATGCCGCCGATGACCACGATGATCAGGCCAAGGCTGGGCAGTGCGCGCCAGGTGGCGAGCAGGCCGTCCTTGAATGGCGGGAAGCCCTTGCCCTTCAGTTCCGGGTGCTTGCGCGCGTAGAACAGGACGACGACCATACAGGTGATGGCCCACAGGATGCCGGGGATGTAACCGGCCAGGAAGAGCGCACCCACCGAGGCCTGCGAGACCAGGGCGTAGACGATGATCGTGTTCGATGGCGGAATCAGCATGCCGGACGGTGCGGAGGCCACGTTGACCGCTGCGGCCCAACCCATGTCGTACCCATCGCGCTTCATCTCGGGGCTCATGATTGCGCCGACTGCAGAGGCGCCGGCCAGCGCTGATCCGGAGATCGAGCCGAAGAGCATGTTCGCGATGATCGTGGTCTGGGCCAGCGCACCGGGCATCGGCCCTGTCATCGCTTTGGCCAGGCCAATCAATCTGCTTGCGATACCGCCCTGGTTCATGATCGCCCCCGCAAGGACGAATAGCGGGATCGCCAGCAACGCGAATGAGTCAATACCGTTGTAGATCTTTTGTGCCGACGTGAAGATACCGGAATCGTGCCCCATCAACAGCACCATGCTGATTGACGAGGGCAGACCGATGGAAACCGACACCGAAACGCCGATGGCCATTAGGCCGAACATGCCTACTACAAGAATGAGGCCTACCAGTGCTGCGTCACTCATGTCAGATTCCTTCTTCCTGCAGCGTCGAGATGTCGATGTCTTCGTCATCGACGATCTTCACCTCGGATGTGATCGCGGTGATGATGTGCAGGATGCAATAGATAGTGATCAAGGCGCCGGTGATGGGCAACACCATGTACAGCACGCCTTGCTGGAAGGGCAGGAGTTCAACTGTCTGGTCCATGGAGGATGCAGCCAGTCGCCACCCGCCGAGGATCATTACCCAGATGGCGAAGAAGGCAACGATGCTGTGCGCGAGCACTTCGAAGATCTTCACCACGAACGCCGGGAACTTGCGCACCAGGAAGTCGATGGCCACGTCGTCGTTCTCACCGATGACATAGGCGGCGCCCACGATGCCCTGCCAGATGAACAGGATGCGGGCCATCGCCTCGGTCCAGGCGTTACCGCCGACCGTGAAGCGGGCAGCAACCTGGAACACCACCAGGATCACCAGTGCCGCGAACAAGGTGACACAGAACCAGCGGAGAAATTGGTCCAGTATTCTCCGGAATACTTTTAGGGCCTTCATACGAGCCTCTGTTTCGTCATTGAAAGTTGTCTGGCTGAGAAATCCGTCCACAGCCCACTCCGGCTCCCGGAATTATATCCCGGGAGCCGGAGTGAATGTGTCAGCTGGCCGGGTTGGCCGCGTTGGCTGCCTGAATGGCCTCGTACATCGCCTTTCGGGCATCGTTCTCGTTGACGGACTCGTCAATCAGCGGCTGCACCAGAGCCTTGAATGCGGCTGCGTCGACGTCGTCGTTGAACTGCGCACCGATGGCCTCGGAGTTGGCGATCGACTCTGCGACGAACGTCTTGAAGCCGTCATCTGCCATGTCCTGGATGCCAGGAATGAGATCCAGGAAGGCCTGGCGATCGGCGTCGTCCATGGCGTCCAGGGCCTTGGTCGAGATCAGCAGGTAGTCAGGGATCATCAGGTGACGGGTGTAGGAGTAGTACTTCGCAACCTCGGAGTGCTTGAGGGCGTCGAACACGGTCTCGTTGTTCTCGGCACCATCAAGGACGCCGGTCTGCAGAGCGGAGTAGACCTCGCCCTGGCCCATCGGGGAGGCGATGCCACCCATGAGCTCGATCATGCGGACCTGCGAGTCGGACTGCTGGACCCGGATCTTCAGACCATCGAGGTCCTCGGGGGTCTGGATCGCATGCTTGCTGTTGTACACGTTGCGCACGCCGGCGTGCAGAGCGGCGAGCACGGTGATCGACTTGGATTCCTCGATCGAGGCGAACAGCTCGTCGTTCAGGTCGGGATCGCGGAAGACCTCTTGCTGGGCCTCGATCGACTCGAACATGTAGGGCAGGTTGTAGACGATGAAGTCCTTGTTGAAGCCCTCCATGACCGGGCCACCGACGTACATCAGCTCAACGGTGCCATCGGACAGGTTCTGGATGACGTCGGACTGGGTACCCAGCTGCTCGTTGGGGTAGACGTCGATGGAGTAGCGGCCATCGGTGGCCTCTTCAAGCTGCTTGCCCAGCTCAACGCCAGCCAGGTACTGCGGGTGCTGGTCGGTCTGGTTGAAAGCAAGCTTCCAGACGGTCTGCGACTCGCCACCGCCTGCATCACCTTCACCACCGCCGTTGCCGCCACAAGCGGCAAGGCTGATCGAGAGAAGCCCGACCACACCGGTCAGGATCATCTTGGACAACTTCATTTTCGATGTACCTCCTTGGTACCGAACTATTGACGTGTGGAGTCAATACTCCTCAGACGCCCCTAAACGAGTGCCGTCGGACCTCGTTATCTCGACTGTGCGTCAAACCGAACGCGGTTCAGTCTGATGCAAGGGGAGTCTAAGAACAAGGGTAAAGCGGGGTCAACCCCTGGCGGCAACCCGGGCAACAACAGTGACTGATTTGTGACCTATCGATTTGCCCGGTTACTGGCCAGTTTTCCTGCTGGGCATCAAACCGGATGAGTCTTTCCGGAAGAGCAAGCGCTTTCTCGGCGGTGGCGCGCGTCCGCCGCACATGTGCAGGAGTTAAGAACTTCTTGATAACAAACTGGACACATAATCATCCGTGGATTTCGCATCCAAGGGTGGTGCAGCGTACCCTTGATATAAGGCCCAGGGGGTTGTTGGGGGTGACCAGCAGCCCCTTGGTGCTATTTACAAGGCTTTTTGCGTTGCACGGGGCCTCCGTCTTCGGCGTCGCGGTTCGTCCCGTTCAGGCGTGTGCGCAATCTGCGAGTTAAGAAGTCTGCCAAATCACCTGTCTCGCCATCGCGTCCACCGCGGCTGACCTGCAGTGCCGGCTGGGTGGGGGTGAGCCGGACGCCCCGCACCCGTTCGCGCAGGCCACCCAGCATGCTGAGGATGTAGTATCCGCCGTCCTCCCCGATCGCCACGGACTGGTTGACCTTGATGTGCCAACCCTTCTTGTCGGTGCGTGCGGTGCCGCCACCGGAAAGCTGCACCCGCAGCGGTTCGGGTTCGATCCCCAATTCGCGGGCCTGTGCGATGAACTCGTCTATCAACACCTGGGCCTGTTCAGCCTCGAAGCCTGCCGCGGCGCGATGAAGATCGGCCCGGCGCAGCGCATTATCCTGCCGGACCGATGGCTGACCGGCTGCTGTTTGGTGATCGTGTTGCCCAGTCACCTCTTTGTGACACCTACTCTCGCCCTCCGTTGGGATGCGGCCAACCATAGCCCGCACGCAAAACCTGCGGGGACTAGTAATCTTTCGGCGCATGAACGCTTTGCGGCGCCTTGCCCGGCTGCTGCGGCATGCCGGGTTTCGCCGGCTGACCGCGGTGCGTGTGCTGTCGCAAGGTGGTGATGCGGTCGTGCAGGTGGGGATGACCGCCTACGTCCTGTTCAGCCCACAATCCCAGGCCAACGCCTGGGCGGTGGCGGCCGTCATCGCACTGATCGCCGTCCCGTTCTCGGTGGTGGGCCCGTTCGTCAGTCCAATCCTCGACCGGTTCGCCCGCCAGCGCGTCGTGATCGTGGCCGATGTGGTGCGGGTGGTGTTGGCCGTCAGTATCGCGCTGCTGGTGGGCATGGGCGCTGTGACGGGCGCTTGGCAGGGTTTGCTGCTGGTGCTGCTGGTGGTCATGTTGAGCCTCAACCGCCTGCAGCTTGCTGCACTGGGTGCCGGCATGCCGCACACCGTCGAAGGTGATGAGTACCTCGAGGCGTCCTCGGTGATGCCGATGATCGGGCCGAGTGCGGCCATCATCGGTGGGCTGCTGGCCGGTGGCATCAGGTTGTTCAGTGGCCGGGTGCTGACCAGTGGCTGGGTGGACGGCCTGGTCTTCCTGCTCGCAGCGGTGCTCTTCGCCGGTGCTGTGGCGCTCAGCAGCCGCTTCTCCAGGGCGGCGCTGGGCCCGGTCCGGGGCCAATCCCGCAGCAGCTGGGCAGATGCCATCTCGGGTCTGACGCTGGCTGGGACCGCCCTGTGGCGGGCCCGCCCTGCGTTTGCCGGGGTGATGATGGTGCTGGGCGCGCGAGTCGGTTACGGGGTGCTGATGACGATGGTGGTCATCCTGTACCGGCACTACTTCGGTTCGGGCGCCAGCCTCGAACGCATCATGGTCGAGATGGGCCTCTGGTTCATCTTCTCGGGGGCGGGTTTCGCCCTGTCCGGGCTGGTGGCCAGCCCGGTCTCGGGACGCATCGGGGTCCGCCGGAGTCTGCTGTCGGCCTACCTGGTCATCGCTGTGGTGCTGGTGGCGCCTGGTGCGCTGCTGGTGCAACCCGCCCTGCTGGTGACTGCCTTCGTGAGCGGCCTGGCGATGCAAACGGTCAAGATCTGCGGTGACACCCTGGTGCAGGCCCATGTGCACGACGCTGTGCGCGGCCGGGTGATGGTGCTCTACGACATCATCAACAACCTCGGCCTGGTGATCGGGGCCGTGATTGCCGCCGTCGTGCTGCCCGCTGACGGGCACTCCCTGGTCACACTCTTCGTACTGGCCGCGGGTTTCGTCCTGGTGGCCGGCCTCTTCTGGCTGGCCAGCCGTGGCCAGAGCGCCGACTACGACCTCGGGACGGTGCGCGCCTGACTGTTTCAGCCGGCGTTTGACTGGCGGGGCCGGGCGCGTCCCTCAACCACCTCCTGCAGCAGGGTCACCAGTTCGGGGGCAAGGTCGACCCCAAGGTTGCGGGAGCGGCGCGCCAACCCCAGTACCAGCCGGTCGACCTCGGCCTGGTCGCCGGCCGCGTGGGCCAACCGCAGCTGCATACCGACCAGCAGGTCGTCCTCGGGGGCAGCCAGCCACGCCTTGTCCACTGCCCACCTGGCCAGCTCGTAATCACCCAGTTCGATTGCGCGCCCGGCAAGCACCACACCGATGTCGCGGACAGCCGCCGACATGTCAGCCCGCAACTGTTCGGCCCAGTACCACTGGCCGGGTGCAGCATCGGCCAGCGGGGCGCCGCGCACCAGCCCCAGGGCATGGGTCAGTGTGGCGTTGGATACGCGGTTGACCCCACCACTGATGCACAGCTGCAGCTGCTCCCAGTCCGAGGTGACATCCGGGTGGAGGGTGATCCGGCCGGAGTAGGCGTCCGGCAGGTACAGCCCACCTTCGGGGTCCTTGCCCAGCCACACCCGCAACCGGCTCATGTTCGAGCGCCGGGTGGTTTCGGCGACCATCAGCGAATCAGCCATCTGGGCGGCGGTGGCCCCCGGGTGCTCCAACAGCCAGGCGCAGTATTCCTGCAACTGCTTGATCGCGCGTTTCGGCGGTTCGCCGGTGGCGCCCACCAATTTGACCGGCCCCAGCAGGTTGATGACGGGATGTTGAGATTCGATGGTCGAGTCCACGGGGGGTTCCTCCACAGATCCGGGCCAGGCTGGGACGCGCAGGACGGGTAGCTCGGCGTCGGGGGTGTGATCCCACCACGACGCGGTCGGGTATTCGGTCAGGTTGGCGGTGTTGAAGACTTCCACCAGCACGCGCTGCGCAGGCGCGCTCACCAGGTGCGGGGTGAATGGCTCGTCATCGGGTCGCAGCCAGGCCCGCTGGTCAGTGACGACCACTGGCCGCGATGCCGACCGGGGTGCCGGCTCCACGCCTGCGCAGGCGAGCACGCTGATGCCCAACAGGCCGAGCTCGGTGGGCAGTTCGGGGACGGCCAGTGCATCGGGGGCGCCGGCCAACAGCACCAGCACCGGGCACCAGGCGTCCGCAAGGTCGCCCTCGGCCCGCAACTGCGCCAGGGTGGCGCCAGCCGGCATCGATGCAGCCCGGTCGGCTGCGATCTCGCTGACCAGGCGCAGGCCATCGCTGACCTCATTGAGCACCTCCAGACCGGGTTCATCGAGGCTGCGCAGCCAGCCGAATTGCTGACCGGCGGCAACCACCCGGGTCTCGGGGATGTCCTCCGCGCAGGCCACCGACAATGCGATCGCGGTGGCGAACGCAACATCGTCCCCGTGTTCACCACACACCCAGACCAGGTCGCCAGAGACGACCTCAAGGTTGACCGGCAGCTCGCCCCGGGTGCCCACCGAAATCCTGACGTCGGCAGCAGCCACGTGTTGTTGCTGCGGCACTGTTGCCGGCGCTGGTGCGGGCATCGTCTCCGCGGCTGCGGCCAGTGCGGCCCGTAGCCGGCCGGCATCACCCGACAGCGGCGGCAGCCGGCGTCCCAGTGGTCGGCCGGCCTGCTGCAGCAGCCGGCGTCCGGCATAGGCGCCGAGCAGGGTAGTGGTCAGCACGGCCCCGAATGCGGCCGGCAGTTGCGCAACCCAGCCCGCTGCTGCGATCGACGCCTGCTGTTCGGCAGCTGGCGCCGGTGCCGGCGACCGGCGGGTTGCCTGGTCTGGTGTGGCACGCGAGACCGGGTGGGACGTATCCTGCTGGGCCGCAGTCGGCTCGGCTGAGGCGTCGGTTGGGCTCTCGGGCTGCGGCAGTTGCAGGGTTATGCCGGGCTGGATGACGTCCGGGTCGACGACGACTTCCGGGTTCGCCTTTGCCAACTCCTGCCAGCGTTCGGCATCACCCAGGTGTTCCTCGGCCAGTCCGCTCAACGTGTCGCCCTGGCCGACCAGCACCCCACCATCGGCGCCATCCGCAGATACCTCCGGGATGAACAACAGCATGCCCGGCTGCAGCATGTCGGTGCCCTCCAGCAGGACCGTCTGGTTGGCACCGGCGATGGTGCGCCATAGCGAACCGTCGGAATAGTAGTGCTCTGCCAGGCTCCACAGGTCGTCACCGGGCTGCACCAGGTGGGTGCGTTCCTCGGGTGCCGACAGCTTCTGGGTGTCGCTGGTTTCAGCGCTGGCATTCAGGGGTGCCGCGATGGGGACGACCGGGGCTGGCTGGTCGGGGCTGGCGTGGGCTGGTGCGGGGCTGGCTGACTGCCCTGCGACCAGGCCGATGATCGCGGTGATGAGCACTGCACTGGCCGGGGCGAAGACGCCAAGGCCGGGCAGGTGCAGCCGGTAACGCTGCTGGCTGAGCGCCGCGATCAGTTCGCTGACGACCGACAGGGTGGCCAGGGTCCAGGCGATCCAGCCGACCACCGTTATCAGGCCGAGCACCAGCGAGCCGTCGTCAGCGACCACCCACACCTGGCGCCAGTCGAAAGTGGTCAGGGCAGACAGCCGCCCGAAGCGGGCCAACGCCCAGGCACCCCCAACCACCACCGCCAGGATCAGCATCAGTGCGGCCAGGGCACGCAGTATTCGAGTGAGGAGGTTCATGGTGTGCGCTCCCGGAAGGTATCGATGGGCTCGGTTGCTGAAGCGGTGATGGTCATGGAACCAGGCATGCCGGGCACCACCACGTCGGCGAGGTTCACCACGCAGCTGAGTTCGACGGCCACGTCGCCCTGGCTGCCCGGCGGGCCGGCGAAGGCGGTCGTGTCGACGTCGATGGTCAGCCCGTGGCAGTGCACCCCGACGGTGGCCAGGTCTGCCTCGATCGCCTGCCGGGCCAGCTGGGTGGCCTGACCGGCTGAGGTGGGGATTGTGGCGGCGCGGGCACCAGCAGCGGCTGCCTCGACAATCTGGGCACGCGTGTGCGAGATCCGCCAGCCACCCGCCATGGCCAGCAGCAGGACGACGAGCAGCGGGATGAGCAGGCTCACCTCGACTGCTGCGGCGCCTCGTTGACGGTTTGGGTTGGTCAACTCATGGCTCCCTTATCCGTTGGGCTGTGGCACTGACCTCAGCGAGTTCACCCGGCAGCAGGGCCGGGGTGCGTCCAGTGACTGTCACAGTGACGGCTCGCGCCTCGTTGGCGACCTGCACGTCGACGTCCAGCAGGCCACCACCCTCGGCGATCCGGTCGGCTGCCTGGTGGACGCTGTCCACATCACTGCTCATCAGGGCGGCATGCTCGGCTGCGGCCATGGCGGCCTGCTGGGCCGTTGAGCGGCCACTGAGCCAGATCGCGCCCTGGATGAGGGCGAACAGCACACCGAGCAGGACGGGGATCAGCACCGCCCACTGGGTGGATTCGACCAGGCCCCGCGAGCGGCTATTCGAGGACACCGAGTTGCCGGGCGACATAGCCACCCACCAGCGCCACAACCAGGCCGGCGACAGTAATGGCGCCAACCAGCAGCACTGCGTTCTCGGTCGACTGCGACAGGCCACGCTGGTCACGTGGACCGAACCAGGCAGTGATCGCACCGACCAGCCAGTAAAGGGGTGAGTGATTCATTTCGGTTCCTTTCATGGGGGGGTGATGGGGTCAGACGACCCCGGCGATGCGGAGCAGGGGCGGTATCAGGAAGATGAGCGCGAAGATGAGTACCGGGATCGACATCCACAGGGTCATCCGCTCACTGGCCTGGTGGGCTCGGACACGTTCAGCATTCAGGTGGGCATCGCGCAACTCCTTGACTCGTGCTGCCAGCACACCGGCCAGTGCCGCACCCTGGTCGTCCAGCCGCATGACGTCGGCCAGGTCGGCGATGGATGGCAGGTTG
>JBMNPP010000052.1:0-13964 GCA_050943675.1 Brooklawnia sp. | reverse complement strand
ATGCAAGCTGACCCGAGTGCCCAGCGAGCACTGCTGCTGATCGCTGATCTCGAAACCCGGATGGCCCAATTACGGCACCGCAAACAGCGACTGCCCGAGCACGCCCAACTGGCTGAACTGGCCGCCAGGCGTGCCGAGCTGGCTGAACAGTTGGTGGCCTCCCAAACCCGCTTGGGTGATGCCCAGACCGAGCAGGACCGGATCGAATCAGATCTTGAACCGGCCCGGGCCCGTCTGGAGCGAAACCAGGGGACGATCGATGCCGGCGCCGCGGATGCCAAGGTGCTGCAGTCACTGATTGAGGAGACCCGGCACCTGCGGGGGCGCATCAGTGACCTGGAGGACGCACAACTGGACAGCATGCAGGCCATTGAGGACGAGACTGCGGTGCACGACGGGGTGGCCGCCCGGAAGGCCGAACTGGAACAGGGCATCCGTGAACTGCTGGCGAACCGGGACGCCGCCATCGGTGACCTGGACGGCCAGATCGGCAACCTCGACCTGCAGCGTTCCCAGCTGGCTGCCGGGCTGCCCGCCGATGTGGTCGCCCTGTACGACAGGATCGCCGCCCGTACCAATGGCACCGGTGCCGCTGAGTGCCGTGCCCGACGCTGCACCGGCTGCGGCCTCGAGCTCGATGTCTCGGTGCTGAAGCGGCTGGCCAACGCCGCACCGAGCGAGTTGCTGCGCTGCGAGGAATGCGGGCGCATCCTGGTGCGCACCGATCAGTCAGGGCTGTGAGCCTGGCGCACCTGGTCCTGGCCGGCCTCGAGCAGGCGAAGCACACGTAACAGCCCGGCCTGGTCCTCGGCGCTCAGGACGCCGAGCAGTTCGCGGGATTGCTCAGCGCGGATCGTCCTGATCTCGGTGGAGCGCTCGCGTCCGGCCGGCGTCGCGCTGACCAGGATCGCCCGCCGGTCAGTGGGGTCGGGTTCGCGCTGCACCAGGCCCTGGGCCACCAGGTCGTCGACGACCTGGGTTGTTGAACGCAAGGCGATCTGCAGTATCTCGGCCAGTTGGCTGGGCCGCAGCGGGCCATGCCTGATGATCATGCGCAGCGCGCGGGCCTGGTGGGGGTTGATGCCATACGGCTCGAGTGCCGACATGCTGGCCCGCCGGAACCGCCTGCTGACCCGCAGGAACAATTCACCAAGTTCATCCACGCCCTGGTCGTGGGGTGCAGTCATCGATTTGCCTTCCAAAGAATGCTGAGGTAACCTCTTTATCAGTTAACCACAGCTTATCTTACAGAAGGGGGTGGCGCAGATGGCCACCACGCATGAATTCAATCCAAGGGGTCCCAAGCGTATCGACCCCGCAGACCGCGCCCAGCTGGCCGAATCACCGATCCGGTTGCGGCGCCTGACTGCACTATTCACACCTCAACGCTGGCGCCTGTTGCTACTGCTGTTCATCATCGTGGTGATGGCCGCGATCAGCATGGGCCAGCCGTTCCTGCTGCGGGCGATCATCGATGACGCCCTGCCCAACCGCGACCAGCGCCTGCTGGTGCTGGCCGTCGCCGGCATGATCGGCATCTCGGTCATCACCGCTTTCGGCGGTGTCTGGCAAACCTGGCTGGCCAGCTCGATCGGGCAGCGAGTGATGCACCACCTGCGGGTGGGTGCCTTCGCCAACGTCCAGCGCCAGTCGATGGACTTCTTCAAGCGCACTCGCGCCGGTGAGATCCAGTCGCGACTGGTCAACGACATCGCCGCCCTGCAATCCATCCTGACCAGCACGGCCACCGCAGTGGCCACCAACTTCACCACCGCGGTGGCCACCGCCATCGCCATGATCGCCCTGGATTGGCGCCTGAGCATCGTCAGCCTGCTGGTGCTGCCGCCAGCGATCTGGACCACCCGCCGGGTCGCACTGATTCGCCGCGACCTGACCAGCGCCCGGCAGCGCACCCTGGCGTCCATGCACGACCAGGTGGACGAATCGCTCAGCGTGTCTGGTGCGCTACTGACCAAGACCCTCGGTGCGGCCGAATCGCGCATCGACGCATTCAGCGACATCTCGACCCGACTGGTCGACCTCGACATGCGCTCGCGGCTGGCCGGCCGCTGGCGGATGGCAACGATGAGCATCGTCTTCGCGGCGTTGCCCGCAGTGATCTACCTTGCCGCCGGGCTGGGCCCGGCCGGGACCATGACCATCGGTACCGTGGTCGCCTTCACCACCCTGCAGACCCAGATCTTCCGGCCCATCATGGGCCTGCTGAACATCGGCGCGGAATGGGTGGCGTCCATGGCCGTGTTCAGTCGCGTCTTCGGCTACCTCGACCTGGTGCCCGATGTGCCAGCCCCGGCCAACCCGGTAGAGGTGGACGTGGCCCGGGTGCGTGGCGAGATCCGCTTCGAGAACGTCACCTACCAGTACCCCGATGCCGATGCCCCCGCACTGAGCGACTTCGACCTGCGAGTGCCTGCCGGCAGCGCAGTCGGGCTGGTGGGGGCCACCGGCTCAGGAAAGTCGACAGCGGCCTCGCTGATCTCGCGGCTGGCCGACCCGACCCACGGTCGGATAACCATCGACGGCATCGACCTGCGCGACTTCGACCCGGTCGACCTGGCCGATATCGTCGGAGTGGTCAGCCAGGAGACCTACCTGGCCCACGACACGCTGCGCGCCAACCTGCTGCAGGCCAATCCGAAGGCCACCGAAGTCGAACTGTGGCAGGCGCTGGCCGCCGCCCGCATCGACCAGGTCGTGGCCGAACTGCCGCAGGGGCTCGACACCATCGTGGGAGCCCGTGGCCACCGGTTCAGTGGTGGCGAGCGGCAACGCCTGGCCGTGGCCCGCACACTGCTGCGCAACCCGCGCGTCCTGGTGCTGGACGAGGCCACCAGTGCGCTCGACTCAACCACTGAGCGCGAACTGCAGGAGGCCCTCGACGAGTTGGCCGCCGGCCGCACCACTGTGACCATCGCCCACCGGCTGGGCACGCTGCGGGGAGCCGACCAGATCGTGGTGCTCGAAGATGGCCGGATAACCGAATCCGGTGACCATTACGAACTCATGGCCCGTGACGGGCGCTATGCCGGGTTCGTGGCAGCCGGACACGCCACCAGCGCGGTGAGCGTCCAGTAGGTTCACTGGCATGCCGATCCGTCGCGTAACTGCACCCCGGGCCCCAGCTGAACTGATTACCGGACTGCACCGGCTCGCTGAAGAGCTGGGGCTGCCCGGTGATTTCCCGTCCGAGGTGCAGGCCGAGGCAGCCGAACTGGCCAGGACCGGGCCGATCGACCGGGGCCAGCGCACCGACCTCACCCGGTTGCCGTTCATCACCATCGACCCGCCCGGATCGACCGACCTCGACCAGGCGCTGCACATTGAGCGGCAGGGTGCCGGTTATCGGGTCTGGTATGCCATCACCGACCTGGCCGCCTGGATCCGCCCCGGCGGGGCGATTGACCAGGAGGCCCAGCGGCGCGGCCAGACCTTCTATGCACCCACCTGGCGGATTCCGCTGCATCCACCGGCGCTCAGCGAAAATGCCGCCAGCCTGCTGCCGGACGGGGTGGCCCGCCCAGCCCTGGTGTGGCGCATCGACCTGGCCAGCGACGGCGACGTGCGGCAGGTCGAAATACTCAAGGCCGATGTGGTCAGCCACGCCCAGCGCAGCTACGCCCAGGTGCAGGCCGACCTCGACGCAGGCATGGCCGACGAAGCAGTCCAGTTGCTGCGCGAGGTCGGGATTGCCCGCCAGCAGGTCGAGATCGACCGTGGCGGGGTGAGCCTCGACCTGCCGGACCAGGAAGTCGTTGCCCACCACGATGGCTGGCACCTGGAGTTCCGCCGGGTGATGCCGGTCGAGGGCTGGAACGCCCAGATCTCGTTGCTGACCGGGATCAGTGCTGCCCACCTCATGCTCGATGCAGGGGTGGGCATTTTGCGTACTCTGCCACCGGCCCGGCAGTACGACGTGGACCGGCTCCGACGGATCGCCAAGTCCCTGCGGCTGCGCTGGCCGGGGGCAGTTGGCTATCCCGAATTCGTCCGCTCGCTGAGTCCTGCCGAACCCGACGGGCAGGCGATGCTGAACGCCAGCACCACACTGTTCCGCGGCGCCGCGTACACCGTGCTCAACGGGCAGGGCGACCAATTGGTCGTCCACGGTGCGCTGGCCACGCCATATGCCCACACCACCGCACCACTGCGGCGCCTGGTGGATCGCCATGTCGGTGCGTTGTGCGCTGAACTGTGTGCGGGCCGGCCGGCCCCCGAATGGGTGCTGGCCGACCTGGCTGACCTGCCCGCCCGGATGGCTGCATCGGGCCAGAAGGCCAGGCGCTTCGAGCGCGGCACCATCGACCGGGTCGAGGCCGTCGTGCTGCAGGGGCGTGAGGGCGCAACCTTCGCCGGCACCATCGTCGAACTGGATCGCCCGGGGCGGGGCTCGGCATCAGTGCCGCGGGTTGCCGTCGAGGCGCCGGTGGAGGGGCGGGGCCTGGTGTTGGGCAGCGAGCAGATCCTGCGGCTGGCCCGGGCCGATGTTGAAACTGGCAAGGTGCTGTTCGTGCCCGCCTGAAGTAAACTGGTCAGCTGGACGAGTCGGCCGGGTGATCGCGGCGCAAGCTGAGGAAAGTCCGGACTCCAAAGGGCAGGGTGGTGGGTAACGCCCACCCGGGGTGACCTGCGGGAAAGTGCCACAGAAAACAAACCGCCCGAAACGTGCCCCGAGGGGCACTCGGGTAAGGGTGAAACGGTGGGGTAAGAGCCCACCGCGCCAGCTGGTGACAGCGGCGGCACGGCAAACCCCACCCGGAGCAAGACCAGGCGGATGCCCTTCGGGGCATCTGCGGAAGCGTTTGAGGGCTGCCCGCCCGAGCTTCCGGGTAGGTCGCACGCCGGACGCGCAAGCGTCCGGGGAAGGCCACCGGCAACGGTGGTCGCAGATGGATGATCACCGCCCAGGAATGGGCACAGGATCCGGCTTACAGGCCGGCTCGTCCCCCAACGGGTTCGGGTTGCGCAACGCATCGGCGCATGAACCATTCAGGAAGGCCCATCGGGCCAGGCTCGACGTAGTGCCTCGCACGTTCGTGCACCCGATGTTCTCAAACGTGCAGGGTGGCCTAGGATGAGATCAGTGCCAGACCAATGAAGGTTTGCAGCACTGGCTCAAGCGTTGCCCGGTCGGCATCCGCGCCGACGCAGGCGTGAGAGGAGATGCACTGATGGACCAGACCGCACGCTACGTTGACCTGTCACTGGACGAGGCGCAGTTGATCGCCGGTGGCCAGCACATTCTGTGCGCCTACCACTTGGCGCCGAAGGCCGGCACCGGATACCTTGAGGCGGCCGCCCACTTCGCGGCCGAATCATCCACCGGCACAAACGTCGAGGTGGCCACCACCGACGACTTCACCAAGGGCGTGGACGCGCTGGTCTACTACGCAGACGAGCAGAGTGAAGAGGTCCGCATCGCCTACCCGCTGGACCTGTTCGACCGCAACATCACCGACGGTCGGATGATGATGGTGTCCTTCCTGACCCTCACCATCGGCAACAACCAGGGCATGGGCGATATTGCCTACGCCAAGATGTTCGACTTCTACGTTCCCCGACGCGCCATCGAACTGTTCGATGGTCCGGCCCGCGGCATCGCCGACCTGTGGCGCACGCTTGGGCGCCCAGTTGTTGATGGCGGCTATATCGCCGGCACGATCGTCAAGCCGAAGCTGGGGTTGCGTCCCGAGCCGTTCGCCCGGGCCGCCTACGAGTTCTGGCTGGGTGGCGACTTCATCAAGAACGACGAGCCGCAGGGCAACCAGGTCTTCGCCCCGCTGCGCACCACAATCCCGCTGGTCTACGACGCCATGAAGAGGGCGATGGACGAAACTGGTGAGGCCAAACTGTTCTCGGCCAATATCACCGCCGATGACCCGCACGAGATGATCGCCCGCGGCGAGTTCATCCTGCAGGCCTTCGGTCCGGACGCCGACAAGGTAGCCTTCCTGGTCGACGGTTTCGTTGGCGGCCCGGCCGCGATCACCACTGCCCGGCGCAATTTCCCGGCCCAGTACCTGCATTACCACCGGGCCGGCCACGGCATGGTCACTTCGCCCAGTTCGAAGCGCGGCTACACCGCCTATGTGCTGGCCAAGATGTCACGCCTGCAGGGTGCCTCGGGTATCCATGTGGGCACCATGGGCTACGGCAAGATGGAGGGCGAACGCGACGACCGCGCCATCGCCTACATCTGCGAGCGGGACGAGTTCCAGGGCCCCGTCTACCACCAGCAGTGGTACGGCATGGCACCCACCACGCCGATCATCTCTGGCGGCATGAACGCGCTGCGACTGCCCGGGCTGTTCGACAACCTGGGGCACGCCAACTTCATCAACACCGCTGGTGGTGGCGCCTACGGCCACATCGATGGGGCGACCGCTGGGGCCCGCTCGCTACGGCAGGCCTACGAGTGCTGGCTGGCCGGCGCCGATCCGATCGAGTGGGCCACCACGCACCGCGACTTCGCCCGTGCCTTCACCTCATTCCAGGCTGACGCCGACCAGTTGTTCCCGGGCTGGCGTGAGCGGCTGGAGGGCTGAGGTCCCCCATGTCTGCTTCAACGCTGACCCGCTACCTGCTGGGGGTGGGCCGTACGCCCGACCAGCAGGAATACGCCAGGATCCTGAGCGCGGTGTCGGTGGCGATGAAGATCACCGCCGCCACCGTCGCCCGCGGTCCACTGATCGTCGAGGCCGCCCGCAAGGGCCTGCCGATCACCCAGAGTGAGTACCGGCGCACGCTGCGCCGCCGGGCCACCGATGTGCTGCTCGAACAGGTCACTGGCCTTCCCGAACTGGCGGCGGTATCGGTTGCCGGACGGCCGCACGTCACCCAGGTCTCGGCCGGTGGCCGCTACCTGCTGCTGGTCGATGCCATGCACGGTCTTGGCAATCTGGACGACAACCTCTCGGTCGGGTCGACCTTCTCATTGTTGGCAGTGGAACCACGTGACGGTGAGATCACCCCGGCAGATTTCTGCCAGCCCGGTTCGCAGCAGGTCAGCGCAGGCATCGCACTGTTCGGGCCACGCACCCTGCTGGTGTTGACCACCGGCGATGGCGTCCATGGCTTCACCTTCGAGCGCGACGTCGGCAACTTCGTGCTCACCCAGCCCGGCATTCGGATACCGGCCGAGGCCCACGTGCTGACCATCAATTCCTCAGAGGCCAGGTACTGGCCGGCACCGGTGCGCCGCTATGTCGACGAATGCCTGGCCGGTGCGGACGGGCCCCGTGCCCACCACTACGTGATGCGCTGGAACGCCTCGGCAGTGGTGGGCCTGTACCGCATGCTGAACAGCGGCGGTGTCTTCCTGGTGCCGGACACTGCGCGTCCGGAGTCCTGGCTGGCCCCGCTGCTGTACACCGCAGCACCCATGGCCCTGCTCGCCGAGCAGGCCGGTGGGATGGCCACCATCGGCAGCCGCCGGCTGCTGGATGAGGTGCCCACCGGACTGGATACCCGGGTACCGATGTACCTGGGTGATGCCACCGAGTTGTCACGTATCGTCCAATACACCGATGAACACGAGCGGGGTCTCGACACCGAGGTTGAATACCCGCTCTTCCACCACCGCAGTCTGTTCATTGACTGAAAGGTCAGATCTGCATGTCCGTCAAGTACCCCGTCATCGCCATCACCGGTTCATCCGGGGCTGGCACGAGCTCGGTCACCGAGACCTTCCAGGCCATCTTCGACCGTGAGGGTGTTCGCCCGGCGATCATCCACGGTGACTCCTTCCACGCCTATGATCGTGCCGGCATGAAGGAGGCCTTCGCCCAGGCGTCGGCTGCCGGGAACAACCACTTCAGCCACTTCGGTCCCGAGGCCAACCTGTTCGACGAACTCGCAGAGCTCTTCCGCGAGTACGGCCAGTCCGGCACCGGACGCTACCGCGAGTACATCCACGACGAGCAGGAGGCCGTCGAGTTCGGTGGCGAGCCGGGCACCTTCACTGACTACCGTGACCTTCCCTCCGGCACCGACGTGCTCTACTACGAGGGGCTGCACGGCGCGGTGGTCACTGACACCGTCGATGTCGCCAAACATGTCGACCTGTGCATCGGGGTGGTGCCCGCGATCAACCTGGAGTGGATCCAGAAGCACCACCGCGACAAGGTGCAGCGCGGTTACACCACAGAGGTGATCACCGATACCATCCTGCGGCGGATGCCCGATTACGTGCACTACATCTGCCCGCAGTTCTCGCGCACCCACATCAACTTCCAGCGGGTGCCACTGGTCGATACCTCCAACCCGTTCATCGCGCGCACCATCCCGAGCCCAGACGAGTCGATGGCCGTGATCAGGTTCAAGGACCCGCGCGGCATCGATTTCCCCTACCTGCTGTCGATGCTCGACGGTTCGTTCATGTCGCGCGCCAACTCCCTGGTGGTGCCCGGCGGCAAGATGGAACTGGCGATGCAGTTGATCTTCACCCCGATGATCTGGCGGCTGGTGGACACCGCCCGCAAGCACCGCGGGTAACCTGACGTGGGCGGGCCGGCACCGGCCCCACACGACGGGAGGGCTCCATGCGGCACCTGGTGAGCCTGGTCGCTGCCATCGCGGTTGCCGCGGCGATCCTCGGCGGCTCGGTCACTGCGGTGCTTGCCGCCAGGTTCAGCTACCCATGGTTCTCCAGTGGGCTGGTGAATAGCCACCAGCTCACCGCCGGGCAGATGCAGGCCAACTACGATGCAGTAATCAACTACAGCCTGTTCCCCTGGATCACCCGGTTGGAGCTGCCGTACCTGCCGATGTCGGCGGCCGGGGCGCAACACTTCGCCGAGGCGAAGGACATCTTCCAGGTATTCGTGATCGGTGGCCTGGCCGGGCTGGTGCTGGCCGTCCTGCTCGGCGGCTGGGTGTGGCGGAGGTACCGCAGTGCCGGCTTCCTGACTGCGGGGGCAGTCGTTGCGCTTGCCACGCCCGTGCTGTTGGCGATCCCGCTGGCCATCGACTTCGACCGGGCGTTCCTGGTCTTCCACGAACTCGCCTTCGACAACGACCTGTGGATCTTCGATCCGGCGACCGATCCGATCATCAACTACCTGCCCCAGGCGCTGTTCATGCGCAATGCCTTCGCCATCCTGGTGCTGATGGTGCTGCTTTGTGTGCTGGCGATCGTTGTTGGACGACGGCTCAGCCGGCGACGAGTTCGGCGCGCCTGACGACCTGACTGCTCAGGCGCTCAACGACGTCTGCATCAGTGGCCATGATGAACAGCCCGATGCCCAGGTCGTGTTCAGCCAGGTAGGCGACGTCGATGCGTGCGGTCATCCGGCACAGCGGGTAGTGCGCCGAGGTCTGCGGGGGCCTGCCGAATTGCAGGTCAGCCGGGCTGAAACCAGCGGAGGAGTGGTCGGGGCAGTTGGTCAGCACCTGTGCGTCATGGCTGGTCCACTCCTGCCCGGCGAAGCTCACCGGGCTGGCAGGGGATTGCTGCTCGATCTCGAACAGGGCTGCGGTGCTGGGCAGCCCGAGTGCGGGCAACGCCAGGATGCGTTGGTCGAACTCGGCGACCATCCCGATCTGTCGGGCAGATGGCGCATGACCCAGCCCCTGCAAGTGGTAGGCGCCCACGTAGGCCCCGTACAGCCGGTGGTCTGGTTCGAAGATGGTGCTGTGGCCGCCATCGAAATCACCGAAGCTGAATTCGACGGTGAACCTGACCGGCTCACCCAGCCAGGCGGACATGGCCTCATCAGCGTTGTAGGTGACCAGCATGGGGAAAAGGCCCCCATCGCGAAGTGGCATGTCGATGTGCACCCCTGCGTCCCGGGCAACCGAGTTGCGCTGATGCCACCAGTCATAGCCACTCATCACCGCCAGCGACCGGTGGCGGGCAAGCCACGGATTGACCGCCAGGTTCACCAACAGCAGCACGACCAGGATGAGGCCCACCCAGCCCGGGTATCGCCGACGCGAACGCCGGCCCGGTGCAGCTGAACGCGTCATCCGACCTCGCGTCGCTCGAGGCTGGTCAGCCCAGTGCGGACAGGTCGATGGCGGTCGGATCACCGCCGAGGATCAGCTCGCCAGAGCTGGGAACAGTGAGGATCTCGGCGCCGTCATCGGTGACCACGATGGTCTGCTCGAACTGGGCACTCCACGAACCGTCCTGGGTCACCACGGTCCAGTCGTCGTCCCATTGCTGGGTGCGGGCGCTGCCCAGGGTGAGCATCGGTTCGATGGTGAAGGTCATCCCGGGCTGCATGACGGTGGTCAGCATCGGCTCGTCATAGTGCAGCACCACCAGCCCGGAGTGGAATGCGGTGTGCACACCGTGGCCGGTGTATTCGCGCACCACGCCATAGTCGAAGCGGCGGGCGTAGGCCTCGATCACCCGCCCGATGACCGACAGCGGACGCCCCGGCTTGACCGCCCTGATGCCCCGGTACATGGCCTCACGGGTGCGTTCGGACAGCAACCGGACCTCATCGGAGACCTCGCCGACATAGAAGGTTGCGCAGTTGTCGCCGTGCACGCCATCGATATAGGCGGTCGAATCGATCTTGACGATGTCACCCTCAGCGAGCGGGCGGGCATCGGGGATGCCATGGCAGATGACCTCGTTCACCGAGGTGCAGATGCTCTTCGGAAAGCCCCGGTAGTCAAGCGAGGCCGGGTAGGCGTCGTGGTCGATCAGGTACTGGTGGGCCACGGCGTCCAGGTGGTCGGTGGTGACCCCGGGCGCGATCTCGGCGGCCGCAACCAGGATCGAGTCGGCGGCGATCTGGCCGGCCAGCCGCATCGCCTGGATGACCTCGGCCGATTGCACATCCGGTCCGTCGTAGTCCTCGGCGGCCATCACGCCCACATAGGGGGGCCTGGACACTGAGGAGGGGACCGGACGCATGGCAGAGATCGGATAGGGCTTCACAGACTGGCTCACCTGACCGAGTCTAGGCCCTCGGCCAATCGTGCTACCTGATGCCCTCAGCCGACCCGCAGTGTCGTGATTGCCGCATCCACCTTTTCCTGCCGGGCGGTGTCACCGATCGTCACGCTCGAGACGAACAGCCCCATCCTTTCCGGGTCGCCCAGGTCGACCACGATGATGTCGACCACGTCACCGTCGATCTCGGGCATGTAACCGCTGTCGATGTGCACCTCGGAACGCATCCGCCAGGCCGGGTAACCGCTCACGGTGGTCGCCTCGTTGATCAGGTCGACCCGATGGGTGTAGTTCAGGTAGTAGCCGGAGGATGCGAAGCATTCCAGGGTCTGCCGGGCCGAGGTCTCGGGGGAAACGAAGCCATCAACGGCGTTCAGGGTGCCAACACCAATATTGCTGATCCATCCGTCGCGGACGAAATCGATGACGGTGTGGGTGTCGGACACCCACTGCAGGTAGAAGCTGTCATAGCGCCAGCCGGGGATCATCTCGACCGAGAGCTTGTCCGAGTGCAGACGGCCATCGTTGCCCTGGTCAGTGACCTGGTCCACCATCGTGACAGGGCAGTCAACCAGGTCGGCCTGCTCGGTCGGCGGGGGAGTCGGCTTCGAGGTCTCGTCCCAGCCCTGCACGGTAGGTGTCGATGAGTTGGAATCCTCTTGCGCCGGTTGCCCCCTGGATGGGCTGGTTGGTGAACCGCCACCGAAGACCAGCCATGCGATCAGGCCCAGGACAGCCACGGCCGCGACCGCGATGATCAGCCAGGTCGCCTGACGAGCGTTGCCCTGCGGGCTGCGTGGGGTCGGACGCCCGGGTGGGGGCGTGCCAGGATCCTGGGTGGTGTGGTTGGACCACGAATCACCGTCCCAGAAGCGATACTGGCCACTACCGCCAGCCGGGTCGGGGTACCAGCCAGGCATCGTCATGATCACGAGTCTATGTGCGCTGCCGACTCGTGCGTGCTGGTGTTTCAGGCATGTTAACGACCTCGCCAGGACAGTGCCGGCCGAGGCATCGCTGGCACACTGGGGGCATGGATCGTCAGACCGAGTTCGTGCTGCGGGCCGTCGAGGACCGCAACGTCAAGTTCATTCGCTTGTGGTTCACCGATGTGCTCGGCTTCCTGAAGTCGGTCGCGATCGCACCGGCCGAGCTGGAGGGTGCCTTCAGTGAGGGCATCGGCTTTGATGGCTCGGCCATCGAGGGCTACGCGCGGGTCTATGAGGCCGACATGATCGCCCACCCCGACCCGGCGACCTTCCAGCTGCTGCCCTGGCGCACCCAGGCCGGTACCGCCCGCATGTTCTGCGACATCACCATGCCCGACGGCTCACCTGCGATGGCCGATCCGCGCCACGTGCTCAAGCGCGCCCTGAACCGGGCTGCTGACCTGGGTTTCACCTTCTACACCCACCCGGAGATCGAGTTCTTCCTGTTGCGCCACCAGATCACCCCGGGCGCCGAGCCGGTGGCCCTCGACTCGGGTGGCTACTTCGACCACACGACCATGGACGAGGGCACCGACTTCAGGCGCGATGCGATCAGCATGCTCGAACAGATGGGCATCTCGGTGGAGTTCAGCCACCACGAGGGTGCGCCGGGGCAACACGAAATCGACCTGCGCTATGCCGACGCGCTGAGCATGGCCGACAACATCATGACCTTCAAGGTCGTGCTCAAGGAAGTAGCAGTATCCCAGGGCATCCGGGTCTCATTCATGCCCAAACCGTTCACCGACCACCCGGGCTCGGGGATGCACAGCCACCTCAGCCTTTTCGAGGGTGACCAGAATGCCTTCCACGACGCCACCGACGAGCTGCGGTTGAGCAAGATCGGCAAGCACTTCATCGCCGGGCTGCTGGCCCATGCCGCCGAGATCACCGCGGTCACCAACCAGTGGGTCAACTCGTACAAGCGGCTGGCCTGGGGTGGTGAGGCGCCGAGCTGGGTCTGCTGGGGCCGCAACAACCGCTCTGCACTGGTGCGGGTGCCCCTGTTCAAGCCGGACAAGGCTGCCTCGGCCCGGGTCGAATACCGGGCGATCGACCCGGCCTGCAATCCCTACCTGGCCTACGCGCTGCTGCTGAACGCCGGGCTGAGCGGCATCGAGAATGAACTGCCACTGCCGCTGGAGGCCGAGGACGATGTCTGGGCGCTCAGTGATCGGGAGCGGCTGGCACTGGGCATCAGGTCATTGCCGCGCAACCTCGATTCAGCCATCGCGATCATGGAGGAATCCGAACTGGTCGCCGAAACCCTGGGTGAGCACGTCTTCGACTTCTTCCTGCGCAACAAGCGGGCGGAATTCGATGCCTACCGGCGTGAGGTCACCCCCTATGAACTGCGTACCCTGCTGCCCAGGCTCTAGGAGCCGGCCGTGATGAGCGACTTCGAGTCGTCCCCGGAGGCGGATCAACCGTGACCAGACGCAATTGGGTGCGTCTGGACAACGCCTCCAACGTCTTCCTGGCTGCGATGAGCAGTTCCGATTCGAAGGTGTTCCGGCTCTCGGCGGAATTGGACGTCGAGGTGGACCCGGGACTGCTGCAGCAGGCACTTGATGTGGTCTTCGACCAGTACGTGCTGTACCACGCAGTCCTGCGCCAAGGGGTGTTCTGGTACTACCTGGAGGACAGCGACCTGCGTCCTGTGGTCAGCCCCGACGTCCTGCCGCCCTGTGACCACATCTACCACTCCGGCCACCGCGAGCTGCTGTTCCGGGTGATCCACCACCGAAACCGGATAATCCTGGAGGTCCTGCACGCGCTCTCGGATGGGTTCGGCGCCTTCCAGATGTTCCGGGATCTGGTCTCTGTCTACGTGGCGCTGCGCCACCCCAGTGATTTCCCCGATCTGCTGGTTTCCACCGGGGTGAAGCAGCCCCTGGCCGCAGACAGCTTCCGTGAGTACTTCCACCCCAAGCCCTTCGCCGAGGCCGCCCGGCCCGCACCCCTGGACGCCGGCGAGCGAACCCCCCAGGCACTTGAGTCCGTCCGGCAGCGCAATCCCATCTTCACCCGCCCGCGGCTGCGAGGCCGGG
>JBMNPP010000051.1:0-14025 GCA_050943675.1 Brooklawnia sp. | reverse complement strand
GCGTGATGTGCGCGGGAGCGATCGTCGCCGCCCGCATCGACCGGGTGGTCTTCGGCGCGTTCGACCCCAAGGCTGGTGCGGTCGCCTCGCTGTGGGACCTGCTGCGCGACCCCAGGCTCACCCACCGCCCGCAGGTGGTGAGCGGAATCCTGGCCGAGGACGCCCAGGCGCAGTTGCAGGCCTTCTTTGCCGAGCGGAGGGATTGAGCCTGCCCCCTGGTGGGCCTTGATTGGAGATTGGCGCGTGAGTTGTCGTAAGCTGTGCGGCGGTGACGTGTCTGAGCGGCCGAAAGAGCTCGCCTCGAAAGCGAGTGTGGTGCAAGCCACCGAGGGTTCAAATCCCTCCGTCACCGCCATTTCGCAGGACACCTGGAGCCTGGACCCTCGTCTAGAGGGCCCGGGCTTCCTTGTTTTGCGGCTGTTCAGCGGTTCGTCGAACCTCCAGCTATGCAGGTGTGCCGGAGTGGCCACATACGACAGCTCGCGACGCCTGCGCGTAGCTGGACGTTTCGTGCTGGGTGCTTTGGGTCCTGGAATGGGGTAGTTCACCGGGGGCTACGGCTGGGGGTTCGCTGAACCTCCAGCTATGCGGGTGTGCCGGACTGGCCACATACGACAGCTCGCGACGCCTGCGTAGCTGGACGTTTCGTAGTGGGCGAAGGAGCCGGGGTGGTGTTCAGGCCAGTTCGAGCACCCTGCGGGCAGTCAGTTCGTCGACGACCACGTCGGTGGCCACCCTGGCCCGCAACGCCCCGAGCAGGGGCAGTGCCTTGGCCTTGCCCGCGGCCACACAGATGCGCCGTGGCACTGCCTGCAGTTGGGCGGGGTTCAGGCCGGAGGCCCGCGAGTTCAGCGGGATGTCCTGCCAGGAGCCATCGCGGCGCAGGAAGACGGTGCACACATCTCCGACGACCCGCTGGTCGATGATCTGCTGCGTGTCTGACTTGTCGAGGTAGCCCGAGGCGTACACATGCGACTGCACCGGTCCGGTCAACGCCCCGACCCCGAAGATCGCCAGGTCCATCCCGGCCTGCACGTCCAGGACGCGGGTCACCATGCGTTCGCGCCACATTGCCTCGCGGGTCGAGGCGTAATCGAAGAAGGCCGGCACCGGGAAGTGCACCAGTTCGCAGCCGAATGCGTCGGCCACCGACGAGATGATCGCGCCCACGTAGGGGATCCCGGAGGTGGCGTGGTTCGCCCCACCGTTGATCTGCACCACCGTCGACCGACTGGTCTGCTTGGGTGACAGGTGCTGCACCACAGCGGCCAGGGTCGTCCCCCAGGCCACACCGATGATCATGTTGTCGCCGATGGCGTTGCTGAAGACCTGGCCTGCCATGCGGGCGACCCGGTCGAGCCGGTAGATCTCGGAGGAACCCTCACGTACCGGCACGATGTGGGCGCGGATACCGAACTGGGCCTCGAATGCGGCCCCGACACTGGAGCGGGAGCGTCCGGGCTCGTGGAGGGTGATCTGCACGATGCCTGATTCACGCGCCTGCTTCAACATCCGGGACACCGAAGAGCGCGACATCCCCAATTGCCGAGCGATGGACTCCATGGTTTCGCCCTGGACGTAATACATCGACGCCGCAGTGAATCGCAGCTCTTCCTCGCTCTGCCACATGGTCAGTGACCTCTTATCTGCCAGTCGCACTGTCGGACAGGTTCTCACTGCCCAGAACCATCGTTGCACGTTCGTTCAAGACACTAGTGCATGCGTTCAGGTCGTGATGGGCTAGCACCGTGCGGGCGGGAATTCACCGTTCCGGGCACGCCGCAAATGTACTTCCGGGGCAAAGCAGCCTCGCGGCTTGAAAGGGGCATTCAAGTTTGAAAATTCGTCGACCAAGCGGCAGTTGGGCGTCGAATTTCTCGTCCAGTCGAACCAATTGCGTTAGTGGGCCACGGAAACAGCCCGCTACTGGCACCCTTGATACAACGTTTCCGCCACGCCCGGCCAGGGGGGCCGGGGCGAACGTCCTACCCAATGAAGTGAGAGGTAACAAGACAGATGTCAGACAAGTACATCCTCGCCATTGACCAGGGAACTACCAGCACTCGCGCGATCGTTTTCAACCATTCCGGTCAGATTGTTTCTGTCGGCCAAATGGAGCACGAGCAGATTTTCCCGCGTGCCGGCTGGGTCGAGCATGATCCCATGGAGGTCTGGACAAATGTGCGCGAGGTTGTCGCCTCCGCACTGGCCAAGGCCGACCTCACCCCGGACGCCATCCATGCCGTCGGCGTGACCAACCAGCGCGAGACCACCGTGGTCTGGGACAAGAACACCGGCGAGCCGGTTTACAACGCGATTGTTTGGCAGGACACCCGTACCGCCAAGATCGTCGACGAGCTCGGCGGCGACATCGGCCAGGACCGCTACAAGGCACGGGTCGGCCTGCCGCTGGCCACCTACTTCTCGGGCCCCAAGGTCAAGTGGATCCTCGACAACGTCGAGGGCACCCGCGCCCGCGCCGAGGCCGGCGACCTGCTCATGGGCAATATGGACACCTGGGTGATCTGGAACATGACCGGTGGCGCCGACGGTGGCGTGCACGTTACCGACGTGACCAATGCCTCGCGCACCATGCTCATGGACCTGGCAACCCTGTCCTGGGATGCCGAGATCTGCGCCGACATGACTGTTCCGATGTCGATGCTGCCCGAGATCCGTTCCTCGGCAGAGGTCTACGGTTACGTCCGCGAGGCCGGCGTCCTGGCCGGTATCCCGATCGCCGGCGACCTGGGTGACCAGCAGGCAGCCACCTTCGGTCAGGCCTGCTTCGAGAGCGGCATGGCCAAGAACACCTACGGCACCGGCAACTTCATGCTCATGAACACCGGCACCGAGCCGGTGGCCAGCGAAAACGGTCTGCTCACCACCGTGTGCTACAAGATCGGCGACCAGCCGACCGTCTACGCACTCGAGGGCTCGATCGCTGTCACCGGTTCGCTGGTGCAGTGGTTGCGCGACAACCTCAAGATGATCGACAGTGCCCCCGAGATCGAAGACCTCGCCAAGACCGTTGATGACAACGGTGGCGCCTACTTCGTGCCGGCCTTCTCGGGTCTGTTCGCTCCTTACTGGAAGTCCGACGCGCGCGGCGTGCTCGTTGGTCTGACCCGTTACGTCAACCGTGGCCACATCGCCCGCGCAGTCCTGGAGGCCACCGCTTTCCAGACCCGCGAAGTGCTGGACGCCATGGAAGCCGACTCCGGTGTCACGCTCACCGAGCTCAAGGTCGACGGCGGCATGACTGCCAATGAGACCCTGATGAGCTTCCAGGCCGACGTGCTGGGTGTCGACGTGGTACGCCCGCAGGTCGCCGAGACCACTGCACTGGGCGCCGCCTACGCAGCCGGTATCGCAACCGGTTACTGGGAGGGCGAGCAGGACGTCATCGACAACTGGGCCGAGGACCGTCGTTGGGCCCCGGAGATGGCCAGCGAGGACGTCGAGCGCATCTACCGCAACTGGAAGAAGGCTGTCACCCGCACCTTCGACTGGGTCGACGAGGACGTCATCGAGTGAGTAACGCCTTTTGATCAGGTGAACTGAACGCTGGTCGAGTGCGTCTGGTACGTGCTCGACCAGCGTTCGTCATTCCGTGGGAGCGCATGCGGCGCTGCGTGAGGCCCGGTAGCCGATAAGAGTGCCCGGGTAGGATGGTCGAATGTGAGTGCTGCTGAATCGGAAAATGGCTGGGCAAGGCTGCCGTCCTATGTGGCTGCCTACCTGCGCAGCGGCCTCAACCGCGCCAGGGGCGCAGCCATCCCCAACACCCAAACCGCGATCGCAGCAACGATCTCGTGGGTGATCTGCTATTACCTGCTGGGTAACGCCAACCCGATCTTCGCGCCCACCACCACATTCCTGTGCATGGGGTACTCACGTAACCGACTGCCCCGCAAGGTCCTCCAGATCGGTTTCGGCGCCAGCGTCGGCGTGCTGCTGGGTGGCCTGGCCGGCTACTACCTGGGGTTCGGCTGGTGGCAGCTGCTCTTGCTGTTGCTGACCGCCCCACTACTCGGCCGGATCATGGACCGCGGCGATGTCATCGCCTTCCAGGTGTCCATCCAGACCCTCGTGGTGGCCTCGATGATCGGCGCCTCGGCACTGACAGGTGCGACCGAGAACCCGCTGGTGCGGGTGCTGCAGGCGCTGATCGGGGCCGGTGTCGCCCTGGTCGCCACGGTCATCCTGCCCACCAGTTCGGTGACGCGGCCCAGGCGGTACGTCTCGCTGGTGATCAAGGAGTTGGCCCGCGCCCTGCGCCGGATCAGCAAGGGGCTACTGGACGGCGACGACGAGACACTGGCCGGGGTTTCGGGGCACCTGACCGCCATGCGAGAGGTGTTGAACGATGCCCGCCAGTCGCTTGATTCGGCGCTCGAGACAGCCGCGATCCAGCCGGCCGCCCGTGACACCCGGCAGTTGCTCGCCGAACTTGACCGGATGCTCGAGTTGACCGAGCGGTTGCACGTGACGTTGTCGATGATGCAGCGGCAGGGCCGCAACATGGTCACCGAGGTTGGCGCGATGCCCGAACTGAGCAGCCCGATGTGGCATGCCGCCGACCTGTTGGAGCAGGTCGGGGCGGGGGTGCGTGAGTGGCGCCGCCCGACCGATGCCCGAAATGAGGCGGTCGCACTGGCGGCCACCCTGAAGCCGGCCGAACTGGCCCCCGATTCAGCTGATTGGCGGATCGCCACCCTGACCTCGCTACTACGGGCCGTGGTGGTCGACCTGCTCGAACTGACCGGGCTCTCGATGGCCCAGGCCCGGGCCACGCTGGCCGACATCGGCGACTTCGACCCGGATGACACCCAGATCCTCGACTCCGATGCCGAGGAGGGCTCATCTGTCTGGGGGACCGAGCAGGTGCCGGCGGTGGATCCGCCGACGCGGCGCGCAGCACTACCAGCGGCTGAGGAGTCCCAGAGCCGTTCGTGAACGCCCAGACTGCTCAGGCGGTTGGTTCAGGCTCTGGTTCAGCGGTCGGAGGGGGCGTGGTCTGGACGCAGATCGTGCCGCCCGGCACCCCGATCTCGACTGCTGCCTTGTCGTTGAAGCCCGCGAATGCGTCGCCGACCAGGATGTCGACGCTGCCATCGGTGCGGGCATCGGGCCGGATGGTTGATTCGGGGAAGAAGCCCTGCACCAGCAGGACGCCGGGGTCGTCGGCAGCGGAACCGATGATGATTGTGCCCTCCACAGCCTCACTGGTGTTGGTGGGTGACTTGGTGTTGAACCCCTTGGCCTTGAGTTGTTCGCTGATCTGCCCGGCGCGGCCGCTGGTGCTGCCACCGTTGAAGACCTGCACACTCACCTGGGAGGCCGTCAGCACGGAGGCCGATTGGGTGATGCAGGTGGGCGGTGCTGCCAGCTCCGGGGGACGGGTCAACTGCTGCCAGCCCCACCACAGGCCGTAACCCAGAAAGGCGAGCAGCAGCAGCAGCGTGATGGGGGTTGCCCACTTTCGCCACGAACTCATTTTCTGTGCGCTCCCGAGATCTCTTGCCTGGGCCCTCATTGGCTGGTTTCTTCCCGCGTAGCCTACTGCACCTGCTGCCTCACTTCAGTTCCAGAACCCTCGCGTGAACCGTTTGCCGCTGGTGCAGGGCTGCCCGCAGGGCCCTGTGGAGGCCGTCCTCCAGGTAGTACTCGCCCTGCCAGAACACCACGTGGGCGAACAGGTCGCCGTAGAAGGTGGAATCCTCATCGAGCAAGGCGTCCAGATCGAGGGTCCGTCTGGTGGTGACCAACTGGTCCAGGCGCACTTGCTGAGGGGCAACCGTCGCCCAATCCCGCTGCGCGTATCCGTGGTCCGGGTAGGGCCTGCCGTCTCCAACTCGTTTGAAGATCACCTAGGCATCCTAACCTTGGGGACGCCCAGGGGCAGGGGCTGGTGAACTACCGGGGAACTCTCAGGGTTGGTCAGGGTGGCATGGCATGCTGTTGGGCATGTCTGCTGACACGACCGAATCCTCAGCCGCCCAGTCAATGGTTGACCAGATCCGCCAGGGCTACACCTTCGATAAACCGGCGATCGATCTTGGGGTGCTGAACCACGACGGTGAGCCAGTCACCGACGCGCGGATACGGATCCCCTTGGCCATGCTGAACCGGCACGGGCTGGTGGCCGGGGCCACCGGCACCGGCAAGACGATAACCCTGCAGGTGCTGGCCGAGCAGATCGCCAGAGCGGGCGTCCCGGTGTTTGCGGCAGATATCAAGGGCGACCTGTCGGGAATGGCCACACCCGGCGCGCCCGACGAGAAACTGCTGGCCCGCACCGCCAGGAACGGGCAGGACTGGCAGCCCGGCGCCCCAGCGGTGGAGTTCTTCGCGCTGGGTGGGCAGGGCAAGGGCATCCCGCTGCGCGCGAC
This sequence comes from Brooklawnia sp., assembly GCA_050943675.1. Taxonomy (GTDB): domain Bacteria; phylum Actinomycetota; class Actinomycetes; order Propionibacteriales; family Propionibacteriaceae; genus Brooklawnia. The sequence continues at coordinate 7,630 of JBMNPP010000051.1, read as the reverse complement.
CGTGTCCAGCTTCGGGCCGATCCTGTTGAGCAAGGTACTCGGGCTGAACCAGACCCAGGAATCATCACTGGGGTTGGTCTTCTACTTCGCTGACCAGGCCGGGCTGCCGCTACTCGACCTGGACGACCTGGGGGCGGTGCTGAGGTACCTCGATTCTGATGAGGGCAGGCCGGTGCTCAAACAGATCGGTGGGCTGAGCAGCCAGACCGTTGGGGTGATCCTGCGCAGCATCATCAACCTTGAGCAGCAGGGTGGCGGGGTCTTCTTCGGTGAACCGGAATTCGATGCCCGCGACTTCTTGCGCACCACCCCCGACGGCCGTGGCGTGGTGTCGATGCTGGAACTGCCAAACCTGGCCGACCGCCCGGCATTGTTCTCCACGTTCCTGATGTGGCTGCTGGCCGAGCTCTACCAGGACCTGCCCGAGGTGGGCGATCTCGACCGCCCGAAGCTGGTGTTCTTCTTCGACGAGGCGCACCTGTTGTTCCGGGGGGCATCCAGGGCGTTCATCGAGGAGATCACCAGGACCGTACGGCTGATCAGGTCGAAGGGGGTGGGTGTCTTCTTCGTGACCCAGACCCCCAAGGATGTCCCGGCTGATGTGCTGGCACAGCTGGGTAGCCGGGTGCAGCACCAGTTGCGTGCGCACACCCCTGACGACGCCAAGGCGCTGCGGCAGACGGTCAACACCTTCCCGACATCCCACTACGATCTGGCCGAGGTGCTGACCCAATTGGGTATCGGGCAGGCCGTGGTGACCGTGCTGGACCCCGATGGGGCGCCAACCCCAGTGGCCTGGACTCGGGTGTTCGCCCCCGAATCGCGGATGGGGCCGAGCCAGGCCGACCACATCGACCAGCTCGTGGCCAACAGCCAGCTATACCCGCGCTATGCCAATCCGGTGAACCGTGACTCTGCCTACGAGATGCTGGCCCGCAAACTCGCCGAGGGCGCGGCTGCAGCCGAGGCTGAGGCCGACCGGGCCGGACAGCCCGGTGGTCGCCCGCTGGTCGAACGCAATGAGTACGGCTACGGGCAGCCTGCCAGGGCGCCGAAACAGCGGCAGAAATCAGGCCGCAAGCAGAAATCGGTGATCGAACAGGTCACTGATTCCAGCGCCTTCAAGCAGTTCGCGCGCTCGGCGGGCCGTGAGATCGTCCGGTCGATCTTCGCGACTGGCCGGAAGCGCTGATGAACCGGTTGCCCTGGTCACAACGCTGGCCACTGGTGGCGATGCTTGGTGGTGCCGGTCTGGGGGCGGTGGGTATGGTCGCAGCCCAGGTGGCGATGGGGACGATCGGGCAGGTGGTTTTCACCGGACTGCTCGCGCTGGCGTTCCTGTTCGGGGTCTGGTTGCTGGTGCGCGGGCAGGTCACCCGACTGACCGGCCCGCCCGACCAGCGGACCCCCGATGCCGAACCGCTGAAGATGGTGGTGATCGCGCTGATGGTCACCGCAATCGTGATGTGGCTGACCGCGGCCTACGGGATCTTCATTGCGGCAATCACCACCCGGCCCGAGAACAAGTGGCATGCCCTGGCCTACCTGGGTGTGGCCCTCGCGGCGACCGGTGCCACCTGGGTGATGCGTCGGGCCCGCAATGATTGGGCCGATCGGCACCTGCGGCCCTGGCCGCGCGCTGACGACGACCGGTCGGTGTGAGTTAGACCCGGCCGCCACCCATGTCCATCAGGCGGCGGTTCCACGATGGTGTGAGCGCCAGCATCCACTCGGACAGGGTGCCACGGTCGCGCTGCCCGTCCGGCAGGCCGAGCCAGACCCGGATCATGCCGATCTCGCCGTCCACGTAGTTGCAGCTGAGGATCTCGCGGGTCACCTGCCACGGCTGTGCGAGCAGCGCGGCGGGAAGCACGATCTCGTCCTGGCGCGAATCGAGGAAGTTGCGGATCCACTGCATCATCTGGTTGCGCAGCGTCAGCGCCAGCACCGAATGGTCGACGCTGAAACTGTGCTGGTAGAGCCGTTCGAACTGCTCGAGGTGGCCGGTCAGCCAACCGAGCATCCTGCGGTGCTCGGCCAGCAGTTCGGAGCCGTGGACGGTGGGCTGGCGACCAGTGAACTCGGCGAACCCGGTGCGCAGGATCTGCTCCAGTTCGGCGGTCAACAGTTCACCGGGGGTGCGGGCACGCCGGTAGAAAGTTGCACGTGAGATCCCCGATGCGGCACAAACCTCGTTGACGGTCAGTTCTTCGACGGGTTTGCCAGCGGCCAGCCTGCGGATGGCCGAACTCAACGCGTCATCGGTGCGCACGCTGCGCGGATCGTCGGGATTCACGCCCCCAGCTTAGGGCGACTTTCGTCTCATAGGGTATTCGGGCCTGCCATCGGCGGGCCGGCTCAGATGAGCCCCTGGGCGATCACTGCGTCGGCGACCTTGATGAACCCGGCGATATTGGCGCCCATCACGTAGTCACCGGTGTGACCGTATTCGTCGGCGGTGGCCGCACAGGTGTCGTGGATGTTCGCCATGATCTCGGCCAGACGGCGCTCGGTGAAATCGAAACTCCACGAATCACGGGACGCATTCTGCTGCATCTCGAGCCCGGAGGTGGCCACCCCGCCAGCGTTGGATGCCTTGCCGGGGGCATACAGCACCCCCGCCTGCTGGAAGGCAGCGACTGCCTCTGGCGTGCAGGGCATGTTCGCGCCCTCGGCGATCGCGGCCAGGCCATTGCCCAGCAGGGTGTTGGCACCCTCGGCATCGAGTTCGTTCTGGGTGGCGCAGGGCAGGGCGATATCGACCGGCACGTCCCAGACTGAACCCGCGGGCACGAAGGTGGCGCGCCCACCGCGACGGATGGCGTAGTCGCTGACCCGGCCCCGTTCGACCTCCTTGACCAGCTTGAGCAGGTCGAGGTCGATGCCGTCCTCGTCCACCACATAGCCGGATGAATCAGAGCAGGTGAGCACCTTCGCGCCGAAGGCCTGGGCCTTCTCGGTGGCATAAATCGCCACATTGCCGGACCCCGATACCGCCACCCGGCGGCCGTCGAAGTCGAGTCCCCGGGTGGCCAGCATGCGCTGGGTGAACATCACCAGGCCATACCCGGTCGCCTCGGTGCGCACCAGTGAGCCACCCCAGGTCAGGCCCTTGCCGGTCAGCACCCCGGCGTCGTAGCGGTTGGTGATCCGGCGGTACTGGCCGAACATGTAGCCGATCTCGCGGCCGCCGACCCCGATGTCACCGGCCGGGACGTCGGTCGTGGGGCCGATATGGCGGGCCAGTTCGGTCATGAATGACTGGCAGAAGCGCATGATCTCGCCGTCGGAGCGGCCGTGCGGATCGAAATCCGAGCCGCCCTTGCCGCCCCCGATCGGCAACCCGGTGAGCGAGTTCTTGAAGATCTGCTCGAAGCCGAGGAACTTGATGATGCCCAGGTAGACCGAGGGGTGGAAGCGGATGCCGCCCTTGTAGGGGCCCAGCGCCGAGTTGAATTCGACGCGGAAGCCGCGGTTGATTTGCACCTTGCCCGTATCGTCCTGCCAGGGCACCCGGAAGATGATCTGTCGCTCGGGCTCGCAGATCCGCTCCAGGACAGCCGCCTCGGCGTACTGCGGGTTGCGGGCCATCACCGAGCCGAGGGTCTCGAAGACCTCGCGCACCGACTGGTGGAATTCGGCCTCTCCGGGATTGCGGGCAACGATCTGCTCGTAGACCTTGATCAGGTTGGCTTCCACAGGGGTCCTTTCCTCCGATAGGTCAAGTTTCTTCCCTCCCGGCCGCGGCGGGACGCCATCCCGGCGGGTGGGACGCCCGCTACCGCTAGCTGGGCATCACCGTAGGGGGCTCCAGACCCGGGTCGGTTGGTTCGGTGACGGGGTCGGTTGGTTCGGTGTCGGTGGGTTCGACCGGCTCTTCGGTGCCGGGATCAGGGTCCGGATCGGTCTGGGTATCGGTGGCCGGCGGTGGCTGGGTGACCGGTGGCTGGGTGGGTTCTGGTGCGGTCGTCCTGGTGGAGTCACTGGTCGGATCCTGGGTGGGCTGGGCGGTCGCGGTCTGGGTGTGGGTCAGCGTGACCGTCGGTGTCGGGAGGGGATCGCCGGCTTCGCGGGTGCTCCACAACCACACCAGGGCAGCCACCAGACCGGCGATGAGCACGCCCACCACGACACGTCCGGCATGACGCATCGGGCCACCCTGTTCAACTGGTGCCGGCTCGATGGTGCCAGTGGGCTCGCCGATCGGCGTCGGCTGACCGGTTCCTGCTGGCTCATCGGTCAGCACCCTGGTCCGGGTGAGCAGTTCGGTTGGTGCGGCCGGCGTCAGCGCCGCGGTCGGGGCCATCCCCGGGTCGGCGCTGATTGCGCGCAGCTCGGCGGCGGCCTCGCTTGCCGTTGGCCGGTCCTGCGGCGCCTTGGCCAGCATCCGCCTGACCAGGCCATCGAGGGCCGGCGGGATCCCCGGACTCAGCTCGATCATCGGCACCGGGGTGTCGTAGGCCTGCGAATGCGCAACGGCCAGCGAACTGGGTGCCTGGAACGGTGGGCGGCCCAGCAGCAGGTAGTAGGTCACGCAGGCCAGCGAATAAACATCGGATGCGGTGTCCACATCCATGCCGCGGGCCTGCTCGGGCGACATATAGGCCGCCGTCCCGATGGCGGTGGCCGGGCGGGTCAGCCCGGCACCGGCCTCGTCCACGATGCGTGCGATGCCGAAGTCGACCAGCACCGGGCGCCCCAGTTCGGGGTGTGCATACAGGTCGGGACGCGTGCCATCAGGAGTGGCGGGGGCGTCCAGGACGATATTGGCCGGTTTGACGTCCCGGTGGGCGATGCCGGCATCGTGGGCTGCCTGCAGCCCGTCGGCGACCCGGGCCAGCAATTTCATGCCGGCCTCGTGGCTCACCGGGCCCTCGCTCTTGACCAGTTGATTGATGTTCGGCCCGCTGAGCAGTTCCATCACCAGCCAGCCGCGCTCCGGGTCGGTACCGGTGTCGTAGACCTGCACGACGCTGTCGTGGTTGAGCCCGGCGATCGCGATGCCCTCACGGCGGAACCGTTCGCCCATTGCAGGGTCGCGGGCGTCCTCGATCTGCACGAGTTTGATGGCCACATCGCGGTGCAGCAGGGTGTCGAAACCCTTCCAGACCTGCCCGGTGGCGCCCTTGCCCACCGTCTCGACCAACTGGTAGCGCCCGGCGAGCAGTTCAGTCATCGACGGTCTCCGACAGGGACACCGGCGTGCGGTACCCGGGGACGGCTGCGAGCAGTTCAGTGTTGATGCCCTGGCCGCGCCCGAAGTCGGTGACGGTGGTGGGCAGGTCGGGCGCTGCCATCACCGAGATCACCATCCAGCCGGGGTGGTCGGCCGATTCACGCACATCGAGCAGGTGGTGACCCCGCCGGTACAGGAAACTGCCCGGCCGCTGGGCCAGCGCAGTGGTTTCGGTCAGCCGGTCCAGGTTGGTGCCGTACTTCACCAGTACCTCGCCCATGGAGTTCCAGATCTGCCGTGGTTTGGCTCCCGAATAGACCTGCCCGAATGACCACGGCCCGTTGCTGGCGAGCTCGGAGCTGACCTTGCGATCCATCCGGATCGACATCGCTGTGACCCCGGCAGCGATCGCGGAGATACCGATCAGCATGACCCAACCGGAGCGGGCACTGGAGTTGAAGGCGGCGAAGATCAGGCCGAGCGAGGCGCCACCCAGGACGAGGAAGAGGCCAATGCGGTAGATGGCACGAAAGCGCCGGTGGTGGGCGCGCTCTTTGGCCAAAATCTCTGAATCCATGGTGGCTCAAGACTAGCCGCACGCGGCTGCGCCGCATACTCATGCCCCGCCGGCAGGAGGGCGTCCTAGGGTTGTTCCATGCATCTGCTGATCACTGGAACCAACGGATTCGTCGGTGGGGCGATCGTGCGGGCTGCGCATCGCCGTGGCTGGCAGGTGACCGGTGTCGGCCGGCAGGGCTCACCCAACCCGGTGCGGGCCAGCGCGGATGCCTGGCCGGACCGCTACCTGCAGGCTGACCTGGCGGCTGGTTTCGCCTGGACGCCTGATCGCCCGGTTGACGCGGTGGTGCACTGTGCTGCGCTGTCCTCGCCGTGGGCCGCGCCGGACCGGTTCACCGCGGCCAACCTGGGTGGCACCAATCGGGTGCTCGAGTGGTCCCGCACGCATGGCAACTTGCCACTGGTTTTCATCAGCTCACCCAGCGTCCTCTACACCGATGCCGACCAGTACGACTTGACCGAGGCCTCACCGGTCGTCCCCGACGAACACCAGATCAACCTGTATTCACGGTCGAAGGCCCAGGCTGAACGGATGGTCGAGCGCTATCCCGGCCGCTGGACGACCCTGCGCCCCAGGGCGGTCTTCGGGCCAGGTGACCCGGTACTGCTGCCCCGGGTGCTGCAGGCCGCCCGGGCCGGTCGCCTGCCGATCATCACCCGACGCGATCCTGACCCCGTGGTCTGCGACCTGACCCATGTCGACGTCGTCGGCGAATACGTGGCACGGGCTGTTGAACGTCAGGCCAGCGGGCCATTCAACCTGACCAATGGTTCGCCGGTGCCGCTGTACCCATTCCTGTTCCGCCTGTTCGAGCGGCTGGGCATCCCGCGCCCGCGTCGCCGGGTGCCGGTCCGGGTTGCGATGGCCGCTGCCCGGGTGGCCGAGGAGGTTTCGGCCCGCGCCCGGGATTACCGGGAGCCGATGATCACCCGTTATGGCATCTCGATGTTCGCCTGGTCAAAGACATTCGACATCTGGCGCACCCGCGAAGTGCTCGGTGAACCCCTGATGAGCCTCACCGAGGGTGTGGATGACCTGGTCGAGTCGTACCTGACCAACTGATGCCAGGCCGTGGGTTGCTCAGTGCCCGAGTTCGCGGCGGACCCGGCGGCGTTTGGTCGTCACCGGCAGGGCCACGAACTCGGCCCGTTCGAGGCTGATCGGGGCCAGGCCGCGGCCGCGGACGAGATCCTGCAGGGCCCGGGCTGCCTGATCCCATACCGCCTCGGGTGCCCCGGGCTCGGTCAGCACCGCCAGCCGCAACCTGTCGTGGCCGGTCTGGACGCAGCTGAAGTCGATCACCTGCGGCACCCCCAGCACCGCTCCCCGGATGAAGTCGGCGAACAGTGGCCGCGCCTGGCCGGTGTGGTCGGGCAGGTGCAGCACGTCGTCGGCCCGGCCCTCGATCCGGGCGACACCGGCCAGTGCCGAACCGCAGGCGCAATCACCCTCGGCAGGCACCAGCACGTCGCCCATCCGGTAGCGGATGATCGCCTGGCTGGTGCGGTACAGGTCGGTGATGATCGGGACGAACCGCCCGCCGGGGTCGAGGATCTCGCGTTCGAAGACCAGCACATCCTCGTTCAGGTGTACCCGACCGGCTGCGCAACTGATGCCCAGGAAGCCCTCGGTGGCCTGGTAGATCTGGCCAACCGGCACCCCGAAGGCCGCGCTGACGCGGTTGGCGACCTCGGCGTCCAGCACGTCGGCGATCGAATAGATGGTGCCCGGCCGCAGCAGGTGCGCGCCGTGGGCGGCGTACCAGTCCAGGGCGGGTGGGGGAGCCGCCAGCACTGTCGGGTTGAAGCCGGCCAACTGCTCCAGTTGCCGCTCCAGCGGCCAGCTCAGGTCGATATAACGGAACTGGATACGCC
>JBMNPP010000050.1:0-14114 GCA_050943675.1 Brooklawnia sp. | reverse complement strand
ATCCCGCGCTGCTGGGCAAGACCCCGGCCGATTGCGGCACCACGCTGACCGATGAGGCCCCCAGTGGCCCGGTCGTGGTCACGACCGATGGCCCGGCCTGCCCACCTGCCGGGATCGCCCGGGTCGAGGGCTGGGGCCACCTGCTCACCACACTGCTGCCGGAGTTCCTGGCTGGGTCGAAGGTCATCGTCCGGCCAGTCATCGACCCGACCACGATCACCCCATTCGATGGGTACGAGGTGCCGGATCGGATGCGGTTCGTGATCGAGCAGCGCAACCCGGTCGATGTCTTCCCATACGGAACCAGGGCAGCCAAGGGTTGTGACATGGATCACACCATCCCCTACACGCCCGGTGAACCAGATCAGACAAGGCTCGACAACCTCGGTCCACTGTCCCGGTTCACTCACAGGGCAAAAACCCATGGCGGGTGGCATCTCGAACAGCCAGCACCGGGCCACTTCGAGTGGACATCACCAGCCGGATACCAGTACCTGGTCACCCCCGACGGCACCACTGCCATCGGCAGGACATAGTAGGCGCCTTACCGACACGCCGACCTGACTGGGATCGGGCAGCACAATTTTGCAAAACCGCTGCGGATCCTCCCAGGCTGTGTCATTCTTCCGAGAAAGCGCTTTCTCGCGGTCAAGAGACCGTGTGGAACAAATCCCAGAGACGTTTCAACTCCATTTGTGGCACCTCGGCTCCTCTGGCTCCAGGCCGGCACCAGGGGGCAGGCCGAGCTACTACTGAAAGGCCAGGACAAAGTGAAGGAATTGAAGTTCGGCAGGATGCTGCGCGCGGCCGTGGCCTTCGTGCTGGTCGGGGCACTCGCGGCCTGCGGCGGCGGGGGCGGTTCTGAGGAGTCGCTGCGCACCGACGAAACCATTGTTTTCAAGCTTGCTTTCAACCAGACCGAGCAACATCCGCAGTACCTGGCGGGCGTCGAATTCGGCAAACTGCTCGAGGAGGCCACCGACGGGCGCTACGCAGTGGATGTCTACCCCAACGACCAGTTGGGTGGGCAGCAGGACGCAGTCCAGAACCTGCGCGACGGCAGCATCGAACTGATGTGGATCGGCGGCGCGTTGATGGAGTCCTTCAACACAGATTTCGGGGTGTTCAACCAGCCGTACATCTTCGCCTCACCCGAGGCCCAGACAGCCGTGCTCTCCGATGAGCGCCTGGTGGGCGACCTGTATGACTCACTAGCTGATTCCCACGAGATCACCGTGCTGACAGGTGTCTTCGCCGGGGTCCGCAATATCTACAACTCCAGTCATCCGATCCGCACACCCGAGGACATGAACGGGCTGAAGATCCGCATCCAGCAGTCCGATTCACAGGTCCGCATGATCGAGGGCATGGGCGGCATCCCGTCCCCGATGGCCTTCAGCGAGATCTACTCGGCGCTGCAGACCGGCGTCCTGGACGGGGCCGAGAACAACGAGACCGTCTTCAACGCGATGAAGCACGATGAGGTCGCCAAGTACTACTCCTACACCCGGCACCTGATCATCCCCGACTACCTGCTCATGAGCACCCGGGTACTCGAGGGCATGAGCGAGGAGGACCAGGAGACACTGCTTGAACTGATGCCGCAGGTCAGGGACGTCGCCAACGACTTCGACGCATTCGTCGAGGAGTCCCTGGAAAAGTCGGAGGCCACCGGCGCACAGTTCAACGATGACGTCGACATCGACGCCTTCCGCGAGCGGCTGCGGCCAATGCTCGAAGAGGCCGTCAGCGAGAACGAGGTCCGCAAGGCCCTGTTCGCCGGTGTCGAGAAGGCCAACCGCCAGCACCCGGCCAAGTAACGCCCTACCGCAAGAAGCGAACGCCGCCCGGTGACTCCTAGCGCCGGGCGGCGTTCGCTACCCCGGTCCTGGTTGGGGCCAGTCGCCTAGAATGATTGAAACGTACACGTACTCGGCCGGGCGCCTGGCGCAGCAACGGAGAGGGGCAGCGATGCCCAGTGGGGAAGGGGCAAACCGGGGCAGGATGCTGGCTGTGCGTGGCAGCGTCGTCGATGGCTACTTCCCCGATCTGCTACCCCGCGTCAGATCCGGGCAGGGCCGGACGGGCAAATCATCATCGAGGTGGCAAATCACCTCGACCCGAACGTGGTCCGCGGCGTTGCCCTGACGCCAACCCGCGGACTGGCCAGTGGCTCCGACCTGGTCGACACCGGGCAACCGTTGCAGGCGCCTGTGGGAGACCGCCTGCTGGGGCGGGTCGTTGACGTTTTCGGTCAGGCGATCGACGGCAAGGGCGACCTGAGCGGCGGGCAGTGGCGTCCGCTGCGCAGCCCACCGGTACCACTATCCGGGCAGGGGACGACGACCGAGGCCTTCCTCACCGGTATCAAGGCGATGGACCTGCTGGCCCCGATCGAGCGTGGCGGCAAGGTCGGCCTGTTCGGTGGGGCGGGGGTCGGCAAGACGGTGCTGATCACAGAGCTGATCCGCAATGTCGTGGGCCGCCACCGCGGGGTGACCATCTTCTGCGGCATCGGGGAACGCTCGCGAGAAGCCGAAGAAATGTACAGCGAAGTACAGGAAGCCGGCCTGCTCGACAACACCGTGCTGGTCTTCGGGCAAATGAACGAGCCACCCGGCTCCCGTTTCCGGGTCGGCCACACTGCCATGACCATCGCCGAGTACTTCCGCGACGACGCCCGCCAGGATGTGCTGCTGCTGATCGACAACATCTTCCGCTTCATCCAGGCCGGCTCCGAGGTCTCCGGGCTCCTGGGCCGGCTGCCGTCCCGGATGGGCTACCAGCCGACGATGGGCACTGAACTGGCCGAACTGCAGGAACGCATCTGCACCACCCGGCACGCATCGGTCACCTCCGTCCAGGCCGTCTATGTGCCCGCGGACGACTTCACCGACCCGGCAGTCACGCAGACCTTCGGCCACCTGTCCGCGATGATCGTGCTTTCCCGCGAACGCGCCGGTCAGGGCCTCTACCCCGCCATCGACCCGCTCCGGTCGGAGTCGAAGATGCTCACCCCGAAACTGGTGGGCACCCGGCATTACCAGATCGCTGGCGCCGTCCGGGAAACGCTGGCCAGTTACGAGGAACTCAAGGACGTGATCGCCATGCTCGGCCTCGAGGAGCTGTCCCGGGAGGACCAGCAGAAGGTGCACCGTGCCCGGCGCCTGGAACGCTTCCTGACCCAGCCGTTCTTCACCACCGGGCAGTTCACCGGCCGCGAGGGCCGCACGGTGGATCTCGAGCAGACCCTGGATGGCTGCGAGCGCATCCTCAACGACGAGTTCGCGGACCTGCCCGAATCGGCGCTCTACATGATCGCTGCCATCGATGAGGCCAGGCAGCCATGACGACCATGCGCGCGAAAGTGGTGTTGCCGTCCGGGGTGCTGTTGAACAAGCCGGTGATCAAGGTCGTGGCCGAGGCACCTTACGGTTCGTTCGGGTTGCTGGTGAACCACATCGACATGGTGACCACACTGGTGCCCGGCATCCTCGCCCTCAGCGCGCCCGACGGCTCTGAAACCTTCATCGCGGTCGACGAGGGCGTGCTGGTCAAGCGCGGGCACGAGGTGCTGATCTCCACCCGCGGCGCCGTCGTCGGCAGGCTCGGCGAATTGCGACAGCTGATCCAGGAGGAGTTCCACGACCGGGACGTCGAGGAACAGCAGGCCAGGGCCGCCCTGGAGCGGTTGGAGGCCGGGATGATGGGCGAGCTGCTGCGATGGGAGGAGGTCCGAAATCACCAGGTCGAATGACATCGGGAACCAGGTGGGCGCCAGGGAGAACCGCAAGCTGCGGGCCCGGGCTCGCCGAGACGACGGCGCCTGGGCCGGCCTGGGGCTGTTCAGCATCGTCGGGTGGTCGATCGTGGTGCCCACCCTGGTCGCTGTCGCATTGGGCGCCTGGCTCGACGGCTGGCGTCCCTCTGACTTCTCGTGGACGCTTGCGCTGCTCTTGGCGGGGGTTTTCCTGGGTTGCCTGAACGCCTGGCACTGGGTGAGCAAGGAGCGGCAACTCATAGACGAGGCTGAACCCGAACCGAAGGAGCCAACAACATGAACCAGCTGTTCACGCTGGCACTCCTCCTGCTCGCCGGGGCTGGCCTGGGTCTGGTCTACTTCGGGGGCCTGTGGCTGGTGGTTCGCCGGCTGGCACAGTGGCGCCACCCCGGCCTGGTCATGCTCGCCAGCCTTGTTGTGCGCACCACGGTCGTCGTACTCGGTTTCTGGGTGCTGCTGGACGGCCAGTGGCAGCGGGCGGTCGCGATGCTGATCGGCTTCGTCCTGGCCCGCATTGTGTTTGCCCGGCGAGTTCGACCACAGGACGTGCCGGCACCTGCCAGCCAGGAGGCCAGACCATGAACATCACCCCTGATGACATCGTGTACTGGCAGCTCGGACCAGTAACGATCTCGGCCACCCTCGTATTCACCTGGGTGGTGATGGCCCTGCTTGTCGGGGTGTCCCTGCTGGTGACCCGGCGGTTGTCCACCGGCACCCGCATTCCGCGCGGCCAGAATGTGCTTGAGGTGCTGGTTGGTGGCATCCGCGACCAGATCAAGGACGTGACCGGGCAGGCACCCGACCGCTACCTGCCATTCATCGGCACCCTGTTCCTGTTCATCCTGACTTCCAATGTGCTCACCATCGTCCCCGGGTACCACCCGCCGACCGGGTCACTGTCCACCACGGCTGCCCTGGCGTTGTGCGTCTTCTTCGCCGTACCCATCTACGGCATCGCCGACCGGGGGCTGTGGGGATACCTGAAGACCTACGCCAGCCCGCACCCACTGATGCTGCCGTTCAACATCCTCGGCGAGTTGACGCGCACCATCTCGCTGGCGATAAGGCTGTTCGGCAACATCATGAGCGGCACCATGCTCGCGGCAACGATCCTGGCGATCGCCCCACTGTTCTTCCCGATCATCCTGCAATTCCTGGGGCTGCTGATCGGGGTCATCCAGGCCTACATCTTTTCGATCCTGGCGCTGGTGTTCATCAGCTCCGCCACCCGAGCCCACCCGGAAGCCGACGACGAAGAAGTCAATGAGGAGGAGGAGGAGGAACAGAATGCCCAGCATTGAACTGATCGGCATGGTTTCCATCATCACTGCCGGCCTGACCGTAGGGATCGGCGCGCCCATCACCGGCATCGCGGAAGGGATGGCGGTGTCCAGGTCGATGACCGCACTCGCACAGCAACCGGACGCCGCACCCACCATCTCGCGAACACTGTTCATCGGTCTGGCGATGGTCGAATCGTCGGCCATCTACTGCTTCGTGGTGTCGATGGTCCTGATCTTCGCCAACCCGTTCTGGAACTACGCGGTGGCAGGCGCAGGAGGATAGGAGGCCGGGCAGTGCGAATCGACTGGTTCACCCTGGTCGCACAGATCATCAACTTCCTGGTGCTGGTCTGGCTACTGCGGCGTTTCCTGTACACCAGGATCGTCCAGGCCATGGCCGATCGGGAAGCGAAGATCGCCGGCCGGCTCGACGACGCCGCCCGAATCAAAGCCGAGGCCGAACAGGAAGCAGCCGACTACCGCGAAAAGACGCGTGAACTAAAGGCCCAACAGGACGACCTGCTGCACCAGGCCGAACAGCAGGCTGAACAGCGTCGCCACGAACTCGTCGCTGGGGCACGCGAGGAAGCCAGGCAGATCAGGAACGATGAGCAGGAAGCCATGGCAGCCGAGTGGCGCGGACTGACCGACGAACTGGGCATGCGGCTGGGGCAACGTTCGGTCGACCTGGCACGACGAAGCCTGGCCGACCTGGCCACCGCCGACCTTGAGGCGGAACTGGTCAAGGTCTTCCTGACCAGGCTGGCAGCGCTGCCGGACGACGAACTCCAGGCGATGGTGCAGGCGGCCAGGACGCACGAGGCCACCATCGAGGTCCGCACAGCCTTCCCGCTGCAACCCGACCGGATGGACGCCCTGGCCCGGGCGTTGCGGGAGTACCTGGGCCAGGGCGCCGAGGTGTCGTTCGAGATCAGGCCCGAACTCGTGCTGGGCATCGAGGTCGATGTCGGCACCCACCAGGTGGCGTGGAACGTGGCCGAGCACCTCGAGGGGCTGGAAGACGAATTCCTGGCCGCGCTGGAAGCAAGGACGGGCCGCGATGTCAGGTGAGCGGCCTGGGGATGGTGCCGGTCTGGGGCAGGTGGCCGAGCGGGCCCTTGATGTGCTGGAAGAGGTCACCCAAGCCAGGCAGCACGAACTGGGCAGGCACGAGATCGGCCGGATCGCGTCGGTGGAGTCGGGTGTCGCCCGCGTCCGGGGGCTGCCGGGCGTCCGCTCCGAAGAACTGGTGTTGCTGCCGGACGGGCTGCTCGGTTTGGCGTACAACCTGGATGTCGACGAGATCGGGGTGGTGCTGCTGGGCAGCGGACCCCACCTGGCTGCCGGTGGGCCGGTACGCCGCACCGGACGCATCCTGGACGTGCCGGTTGGTGAACAACTGATCGGGCGGGTGGTGGACGCCCTGGGCAACCCCCTGGACGACCTCGGGCCGTTGCGGCACGCCCAGCGGTCACCGGTGGAGCGTCCATCACCGCCGATCCTGCACCGGGCCCCGGTCAACCAGCCGCTGCAGACCGGGCTGAAGGTGATCGACTCGCTGCTGCCGATCGGGCGCGGCCAGCGCGAACTGATCCTGGGCGACCGGCAGACCGGCAAGACCGCGATCGCGCTGGACGCGATCCTGAACCAGCAGGGCAGTGACGTGCTGACTGTCTACTGCGCGGTCGGGCAGCGCACCTCGGCGGTGGCCAAGCTGCTGGCGGTGCTGGGTGAGCATGGTGCGCTCGCGCACAGCATCGTGGTGGTCGCGGCCGGGGACGAGCCGCCGGGGCTGCGGTTCGTGGCACCGTTCGCGGCGACCACCATGGCCGAGTACTTCATGGAACGTGGCCGTGACGTGCTGATCGTCTACGACGACCTGACTGCGCACGCCCGTGCCTACCGTGAGCTGTCGCTGCTGCTGCGTCGCCCGCCGGGACGCGAGGCCTATCCCGGCGACATCTTCTACCTGCACGCCAGGTTGCTGGAACGATCGACCCGGTTGCGCCCGGAGTACGGGGGTGGGTCGCTGACCGCGCTGCCGATCGCCGAAACCCAGGCCCAGAACGTGTCCGCCTACATTCCAACGAACCTGATCTCCATCACCGACGGGCAGATCATCCTGTCGCCCGACCTGTTCCGCAAGGGGGTGGCGCCAGCGGTCGACGCCGGACGCTCGGTCTCCAGGGTGGGCGGCAAGGCGCAACTGCCCGGCTACCAGGCCATCGCCGGCGACCTGCGGTTGTCCTATGCGCAGTATGAAGAACTGGAGGTGTTCGCCAGGTTCGGCACCCGGCTGGACGAAACCAGCCGTTCGCTGCTGGAGCGGGGGCGACGCGTCCGTGAGGTGCTGAAGCAACCCGACCAGCAACCGATGCCGGTTCCCGACCAGATCGCGATCCTGCTGGCCGCGGCCGAGGGACTGCTGCACGGCGTCCCGGTCGACCGGGTGGGGCAGGCCGAACTGGCGGTCCGCCGCGCCGTCACCTCGGAGTTGCCGGAGGTTTGTGACCGCCTGGTGTCTGGAGAACCGCTCACCGACGAGGACCGGCAGGCGTTGGTTGAGGTGATCCGGGCGGCTGTCGTGGACTACGAGGGGGCGAGCGGCGATGCAGACGCTTGAGATGATTCGGCGGCGGATCGGCAGTGCTGAAGACCTTTACGCGGTGGTGCGGGTGATGAAGGCGTTGGCGGCAGCCAATATCCGCCAGAGCGAGAACGCTGTCGCGTCGCTGGTTGAGTACAGCCGGGCGGTCGAGTTGGGGCTGCAGATTGCACTGCGCGACAGGACCTCTGCGACCGATCCTGAACCGGGGGTGGACCGGCGCTGGGCAGTGGTGGTGTTCGGTTCGGACCAGGGCATGTGCGGCTCATTCAACGAGCAGGTCGCCAGCCACGCCCTGGGTGTGCTCCATGAGTTGCCCGGTACACGCTCGGCGCACCTTGTGCTGGCGGTGGGTGCCCGGGTGGTGGGGCGGCTGACCGACGGCGGGTACGAGGTGCGGGCCGAGTTCCGTCAGCCGAGCACGGTCTCGGCGATCACCCCGGCGGTGCAGGAACTGCTGCTGCTGATCGAGGCGCTGCGGTTCGAGGAGGGCATCGAGCGGTTCCAGCTCGTCCACCACCGCACCGACGATGCGGGCCACCAGCCGCAGGCACTGCAACTGCTTCCGGTGGATCAGGCCTGGCTTGCCCAGCTGGCCGGGCGTCCCTGGGATTCCCGGTCGCTGCCGGTGCACATGATGGACTGGCATGAGTTGCTGGCCGGGCTGATCCGCGAGCACCTGTTCATCGGGTTGTACCGGGCGTTCGCCGAGTCGATGGCTGCCGAGAACGCCAGCCGGCTCGCCTCGATGCAGGCCGCCGAGCAGAACATTGAGGACCACCTCGGCCTGCTCGGCCAGCGCTACCATCGACGCCGCCAGCAGGCGATCACCGAGGAACTGCTCGACATCGTGTCGGGTTTCGAGATGCTCGCGGCACAGTAGGGCTCGTGATTGACCCGATCCATTGCGGCTCACTAGCTGTACTGACCACGGAGGTTAGGAACGGTCTAGGGCGGGTCGGGCTGGACAGGGTGAAGACCCCCGAGTGAGATGTGGAGCTACCAAGAACCACTGTCAACACCGGAGGTCTTCATGTCCCACCGTAATGCCATCCTCACCGAAACTGGAAGACTGCAGTTGGCACGTTTGGCCGTCGAGGACGGCTGGACACTGCGGCGGGCCGCGGAACGGTTCGGGGTGTCGGTTACCACTGCGCATCGCTGGGCCGGTCGCTATCGGCAGGCCGGCGCGTCCGGGATGGCCGACCTGTCCTGTCGTCCGCACCGCTGCCCGCACCAACTCAGTAAGCGCCAGGAACACCGGATCGTCGGGTTACGAGTCACCAAGCGGTGGGGGCCGGCCCGGATCAGCTACCACCTTGGACTGAACCCATCCACGGCCCACAAGGCATTACGCCGTTACGGCTGCCCACCACTGAAATGGATTGACCCGGCCACCGGGGTCAGGATCAAGACCTCCCGAGCTGACAAGAACCGTTACGAACACCCCAACCCCGGCGACCTGATACACCTTGACGTGAAGAAACTGGGCCGGATCCCTGATGGCGGCGGCCACCGGGCACTAGGCCGCGCCGCCGGGCAACGCAACCGAACCGAGCATCCAGAACAACCGGCGGCCCGGATACGCCTACCTGCACAATGAAGCTTCAACCGCACCCTGCTCGAAGAATGGGCCTACGCCCAGCCCTACGAGTCACAAACCGAACGCATCGCTGCCTTCGACACCTGGCTCCACCACTACAATCACCACCGAGGCCACACCTCACTGAAGGGCCAACCCCCCCCCGCCGCGCGCGTACCCAACCTCTCCGGACAGAACACCTAGCCCGCCCAGCTCGGATGCCTTGCCCGGAAGGGGAGCCACATCGACGTGTCGGCCGGGCGCCACCGTTTTCACTACCCTTTTCACCCCTCAGCCCCTGTATTCACACCCTCCCGATTGTTGAGTCCCCATCTTCTCGTCCGCTGCCTCGGGCTCGTGTGGGCAGTCGAGCCACCCAAATCGGGATTAGCGCACCCCAGAGAGCCGTTCCGGACCCCAAACCAGCCGAAAGACGTGTCTGGGGTGCGCTAATCCCGTTCTGCTGATGGTGACCGGGGCACTTTGTCCGAGATCGACCTGCTGGTACTCACCCGTGCTGGACTGCACCTGCTGGAGATGAAGTAAAACTCAGGGCGACCGGGCGGCAGCGACCAGCTGTGGTGATGGCTGCCGGGCCGAGGATTCCCCGCTACTGCTGGCCAAGCACAAGGCGAAAGCGGCGCGGGCCCAAGCTCACGGCTACCTTGACGACCGATTGACTCTCACTCGGAAGCTACTCTCAACGACTCTTGTGTTCTTTGGAGTCACTTCTCTGGCAGGGACCAGGCGCTCGTGGGTCTTTGGCGGACTTCCCGCGCCACTCAACCTGACCCTCGGCGCGAAGGGCTTCGAGTACGTCGCGGACCCAAGGGCGGGATCGTCCGACTGCGGTCATGAGTTCACCGGTGCCAACACCGGCGACGACCCGGAGTATTCGGTAGCGTGCCCACTCGACCGGTCCCCGGGACGGGCGCTGTTCCGGTTCGGCCCCGTGATGACCGAGTCACGGCAAGCCCTGGAAGCTGCGGTGGATTCCTTGACTGCCTGACAGCGGTGTCGGCATCAGGGGGCCTGCGACGAAGACGAAGTCGCCGACTTCGACGCCGAGTTCCTGAGCGACCTTCGCGCACTTGGCCTTGAGCAGGAAGAACAGGGGACGCGGGGCATCCGACAGTGCCTCGAAGTTGCCCTGGCCCTTGCTAATCACGAGATCTGCCTGTTCGAAGACCGTTCGGAAGGCGTCGTCGCACGATTCCAGGACCGCCCCAGGCGCCGGGCAGCCGGTGGACAGAATCGTCGCGTAGGTGTCCATGCCAACAAATCGCGCGTCGGCGGCGGTGGCATCGTTGATGATGGGACGCCCGCGGACCGCGAAGACGACCTCGTGCGTCTTGGCCAGTTCACGGGCGAGGACCTTGTCGAACACCGCCTCTCCGGCGTTGTCGCCCACGATCAGGACGGTCTTCGCGCCGGCCAGGCCGGCTTCGAACGCGCCCAGTTCGAACTGGGCGACAGGCTTGCTCAACTCCTCCTCGACGCACGCTGCGATGTCCAGGTTGGCGTACAGGGCTGAATCCATCACGTTGCCGGTCGCGGCCACCTTGAGGGCGCGCGACAACCGGTCAGTTCCGGCGTCGACGAATCCTGTCAGGAACGGCTCCAGCCGTAGCGCCGCCTGCATATCGCGCATCTTGATCTGTGCATAGGGGTCTGTCTGTCCGGCGTGCCGTTGAACGATCTCATGAATTGCCTGGGCAAGTTCGGGTGCCGTAGCGAAGGTTTCATGCCTGGTGAGCACCGGCAGGGCCTCATCCATGATCTGTGCCTGGGTCGCTTCGTCGGTGGACGCTATCCGTGCAGCTTCCAGAGCCTGCCTCAACAGGCAGGGCAGGCAATCGATGAACAGTTGCATTTCTCTCCTGAGGCCCTCCGGACAGCTTGCGGGCGAAGGGTACGGACGTCCTGCCCCGCATCAATTATTCTGTCAAATTGTCCTGACGAAAGAATAGCGCTGCTTTGGCTGAATTCGCCAATGGTGGAGATACTGGAGAAGGAGGTCATGATGGAGCAACGAACGGCCGTGGCTGCAGTAGCCGAGGCTGCGGCGGGTCTTGAGCGGGCCCAGGCGCTGCTGGAAGCCACGGTGGCGTTGGCCAGAGAAGCTGGCGCAACCTGGGCCCAGATCGGCGAAGCCGCAGGAATGAGCCGGCAAGCCGCCCATGCGCGATGGGGTGGTATTCCGCGCCGGGGGTGCCCCCGATCTGACTGCGGATGCCTCGAACACGCCGTCGATGCCTGTGACTGTGGGCACGGCCCAGGACGCGGACGCCGTCGTCCCAGAACCGGCGCACCTGTCAAGACTTCTTGACATAAGATGGGCTGGGCAGACCGTCAGCCGCCTGCGTCAGCGGCGTGGCACACCACCAAACCGAGAGCTCACAGGAGACAACCACAATGAACGAACAGATCATCTGCATCCCCGTCGCTGAGGACGGACAGATCGCTCACTCGTGGGGCAAGGCCCGAACCGTGGCCCTCGCCACCGTCAGTGACGTGACCATCACCTCATGGCGTACCCAGACCGTGAACTGGGACGTATCCAAACAGCAGGCCACAGAAGGCGCCCACCACGCTCGGGTCGCAAGGTTCATCAAGGACAATGCGGTCACCGACGTGATCGCCCGCCACATGGGCGAGGGTATGCAGAACATGCTGAAAAAACTGGGGACACGCGTCCACCAGGGCGCCACAGGCGATGCCCGCACCGCGACCACCTCGCTGTAACGCGTGGGGCGTCGAGGGCTTCGGCCTGCTTGGTCCCGACTTCAACGGACG
This sequence comes from Brooklawnia sp., assembly GCA_050943675.1. GTDB lineage: Bacteria > Actinomycetota > Actinomycetes > Propionibacteriales > Propionibacteriaceae > Brooklawnia. Next base: position 2,064 of record JBMNPP010000050.1, on the reverse strand, counting down.
ACCGTGACCTGTTGACAAGGGCGGACCCAACCCCGCACCTGGATACCCTCAGACTCGCGCCTCGAGTCGGCTGAAGGCGTCCTGCCTGCTGGTCCGCAACAACCCCGCCGGACCCTGCTGCAGGACGCGTCCGCCGTCGAGCACCACAACCGGGGCGTCATCAGGAATCAGGTCGACGCGATGGGTGATCTCGATGATCGTCCTGCCCGGACGATCGGCGGCGAGCCGAGTGCGGACGAGCTTGGCGGTGTCGGCGTCCAGTTGGCTGAGCGCTTCGTCCAGCACCAGGACGTCTGGATCGGCCACGACCGCCCGGGCCAGAGCGAGCCGCTGCAGTTGTCCGCCGGAAACATCCAGCCCGCGCTCGCTGACCCGGGTCCGCAGCCCGTCTGGCAGGCCCGCCAGCCATTCGTCCAACACGGCTCCCCTGAGCGCCGAGTACGGATCTTCATCCGGGGCGTCCGGACGGGCGAGTCGCAGGTTCTGCGCCACGGTGCCGGTGAGCAGCGTCGGCCGTTGTGAGACGAGCACAACTCGCAGCCGCAGCGCATCCAGCTCGAGTTCGGTCAGCGGAATGCCGTCCAGTCGGATCTGTCCGGCGTCGGGGTCCCAACCGCGCACCAGCAGGGCGGCCAGGGTCGACTTGCCGCCACCGGACACCCCGATCACATGGGTCCAGGTACCGGGCGCGAAATCCACGGACACCCCCTGCAATACCGCGGTGGCCGTACCCGGATAGCGGAAGGTCACCTCCGCCAATTCCACGCCCAGGGTGGCACCACGGGCTGGTGGTTGCCGCGAACTCGAAGGGTCGGAGACCCTCGGTGGGGCTTCGATGACCTGCCGAATGCGCGCGGCGGCCGCGAAGGCCGCATCCAGCCCGGCTGCGAAATCGTCGATGCCGCGTGTCGGTGACCACAGGCCGACGGCGATGGCGAGCGCCACCACCAGTTGCGCTGCTGAGATGGCTGTCGTGGCGGCGACCAGGACGAGCGCTATCAACGCGCCGGCCTGGACGGTCGCCGCGAGGGTTGCGCGTGCCCCCTCGATCACACCGGCCCGCGACCGGGCAGCCCGCAGCGCGCGGTCGGCTCGATCCAGTCCCTCGAGTCGCGCATCCTGGATGCCGAACCCGAGGACCTCGCGAACACCCTGCAGGTCGTCACCCAAGTGCGCCGCCAGTGCGCCGCGACGCGCCGCGATCTCCCGAGCAGCGCGCCAGGTGGCCCCACCTGCGATCAGCGGCAGTACCACGGCGACGGCCACGAACAGGGCGAGCACCGTGGCCAGCAGCCCACTGGTGGTGACCCCGAGCCAGCTCAACGCCACCGCTGGCACCACCACCGCAGAGATGGCCGGTGGCATGGTGTGCGCGAAGAAGACCTCGATGCGATCGATGTCGCTGGTGGCCCGCTCGGTGAGTTCGGCACCGGCCCGGCCCTGGGTGGCAGCCGGGGCCTGCGGGATGAGTCGGGCGAACAACAACTCGCGCAACCGTTGCAGTGCGGTGAACGCGACCCAGTGGCCGGCGTAATGCTCCAGGTAGCGCAGGGCTGCCTTTGCCAGCGCAAGGCCGACCAGCCAGCCGACCAGCGTCGGGACAGCTACCTGCTGACCGCTGGCCACCCGGACGATCGCCCGGGCAGCGACCGTCAACAGCGCGACGCCCAGCAGTTGGTTCGCGATTCGGGCCAGAACAGAGACCCACAGTGGCGCCAGCAACCGACGGGTGTGCCGCAGCAGCCAGCCGGCCAGGGTGAGGCGGTGGTTGTCGTTCATGCCGCGGCCCACCCGGCGAGGGTGATGACCCGGTCAGCGGTCAGGGTGGCACCCGGCCGGTGCGCGATCATCAGCACCGTGCGACCGGTCACCAACCGGTCCAATGCGGCCAGGATCGCCGCCTCGCTGGCCAGGTCGACGTTGGAAGTCGGTTCATCGAGCACGAGGATCGGCGCGTCTCGCAGGGCGGCCCGGGCGATGGCCAGGCGCTGCGCCTGGCCGCCCGAGAGCAGCATGCCATGTTCACCCACCGGCGTCGCCAGGCCCTGTGGCATCGCCTCGATC
>JBMNPP010000049.1:0-14478 GCA_050943675.1 Brooklawnia sp. | reverse complement strand
ATCCAGGTGGACGCCTACGGCGGCCGCCAACTGGCCGCGCCGCTGCGCAGCCCCGGCCGCTACGGCATCGCGGTCGACATCGGCTCGACCACGGTGGTGGTGGCGCTGGTCGACCTGGATTCGCTGGCGGTGGTGGGCACCGTCTCGCGGTTGAACCCGCAGGCCCGCTACGGCGCCGATGTCCTCAGCCGCATCACCCATGCCACCAGCCACGGCGTCGAGGGCCTGCAGCTGCTCATCATCGAGGCACTGGGTGATGCGATCGGTGAGGCCGCCCGGCAGGCCGGGATCGCACTCGACCTGATCGACCGGATCACCATCTGCGGCAACACCACGATGATGTACCTGCTGCGCGGCATCGACCCCACTCCCCTGTCGGTCTTCCCGTTCACCGCCGACCACATCTCGATGCTCACCCAGGACGCCGCCACCAACCTGGGCATCGAAGCACTCGGCGAGTGCGAGCTGGTGCTGCTGCCCGGCATCTCGGCCTATGTCGGCGCCGACATCACCGCCGGGCTTTACTTCATCGGCGCCGACGAATTCAGTGGCACCCCCAAGCTGTTGGTCGACATCGGCACCAACGGCGAGATCGCCTTCATCCTGGACGACGAGATCGTCTGCACCGCCACCGCTGCCGGGCCCGCCTTCGAGGGCGCCTCGATCAGTTGCGGCGTGGGCAGCATCGAGGGTGCCATCAACATGGTGTGGACCGATGACGGCCAGGTGAAGTACTCGACCATCGCGAACAAGCCGGCCGTCGGCGTGTGCGGTTCAGCGATCGTCGACCTGCTGGTCTGGGGCCTGGAATCAGAGCAGATCAAGCCGTCCGGACGCATGCCCGACCCGCTCGAACTGCCCGACACCCCGGTGCCCATCACCCTGGACCAGAACGACATCCGCAGCCTGCAACTGGCCAAGGCGGCCATCCGCACCGGCATGCAGATGATGCTCGGCCGCACTGGCGTGGCCCCCTATGAGGTGCGTGAACTGCTGATCGCCGGCGGTTTCGGCAGGTACCTGAACAAGGCCAACGCAGCCCGCATCGGTCTGCTGCCGGCCAGCGCCCTGGACCGGATGACCGCACTGGGCAATGCCGCGCTCGGCGGGGCGATCCTGGCGTTGTACGACCCCGATTTCGAGGATCGCTGCGCCCGGATCATCAGCCATTCCCGGGCTGTCGACCTGTCGAGCCAGCCCGAATTCAATTCCCTGTTCATCAGCAATATCGCCTTCCGCGATCCCACCGATACCGAGGCACTCCTGTGACCAATCTCATCCTGCTCAGCGGATTCCTGGGCGCCGGCAAGACCACCCTGCTGCAGCGCCTGCTCGACACCCTGAAGGCCGACGGCCAGCAGGTCGCGGTGGTCTCCAATGACTTCGGCCCGATCAACATCGACGCCCAACTCATCGAGTCCGAGGGCCCGGTGATCGAGATCACCGATGGTTCAATGTTCTGCAGCTGCCGCGAGCACGACTTCGTCGAGGGACTGCTGACCCTGTCGCAATACCCGCTCGACTACGTATTGGTCGAGGCGTCCGGCCTGGGCGATCCGGCCAACCTGGGTGACCTGCTCAACCAGGCCATCAAGGGCTGGCCCGAGCTTGGCTACCTGGGCACCGTCTGCGTGGTGGACGCCGAAGAGGTGCTCGAGCTGGCCGACCTGCTGCAGGTCGTCCCGCGGCAGGTGGGTTATGCCGACCTGGTGCTGGCCAACAAGGCGGACCTGGTCAGCGCCGAAGACCTGCAGCTGGTGCTCGGCTGGCTCGAACAGACCAATACCAGCGCCGAGGTGGTGCCGACTCGGCACTGCGATATCCCGCTGGAACGGCTGCTCGGTCTGCTCGGCCACGCCAAGCAGGCCGGCCATGACCAGACCCTGAACACCTGCGAGTCGCGGATGGCCAGCGCCTTCCTGACAGTCGAGGACGAGGTGCCCGCCGACCGGCTGGCCGCCTTCCTGGAAAAGCTCGGCCCGCGAACCCACCGGATCAAGGGAGTCGTCAAATCAGGCGGGAAGCAGACCGAGGTGAGTGCGGTGGGTGCCCGCTACGAACTCAACCCCACCGATGTGGTGCCCCGCAGATACGGTTTGGTGCTAATAAGTTCGCAGGACAAGGCCTTCTATTCCGACCTGGTAGCGGGTTGGGAAAGTACAGTGATGCTACCAATGACACTTGGATAACCCGAAGAAGTGACGTCCCATGTATGCAAGTTTGGCTCGTATCTGCCACATGTACTACAACGAGGGTCTGACCCAGCAGCAGATCGCGAATCGTTTGCATATGTCGCGCATCAAGGTTTCGCGATTGCTGCAACAGGCCCGCACCAATGGTGTGGTGCGCATCGAGATCAAGTACGACAACTACTATCCCGACCTTGAGAACGCGCTGCAGCAGGAATACGGAATCCAGTTCATCGTCGCTGATTCGGTGAGTGACCAGCCCGGCGACCTGCGCGACTCACTGGGCGCGACCGCGGCCGAATACCTGGGCCGCATCCTCGGTGAACGCGATGTGGTGACGGTCGGCTGGGGCACCACCATGGCTTCGGTCGCCGAGCACCTGTCCAGTGATACCCAATCGGCGACGTTCGTGCCGATCGTGGGTGGTCAGGCCAATGTCGGGCTCGATGTGCACGCCAACTCGGTCGCAGCCCGCATGGCGGCCAATACCGGTGGCCGCTCCGAGGCACTGTTTGCACCCGCCGTGGCCGAATCGGCCGAGGCCCGCCAGATGCTTGCCGAATCACGCCCGGTGGCGCGCATCCTCAATATGGCGGCCAATGCCCCGATCTGCGTGTTCAGCCTGGGGGCACCCTTCTCACCCACTTCGACCATCACCATGATCGGCTACTACACGCCCACCGATATCGACATGTTGCGCAGTGAGGGTGCGGCCTGCGACATCATCTCGATCGCCTACTACGACCCTGCCGGTGAGCGCTGCGGGGTGGCCGTGTCATCGCGCACCGTGTCGATCACCGAGCCGCAGTTGCGCGCGATCCCGCACAAGGTCTGCGTGGCTGGTGGCCCGGACAAGCACGAGGCGATCCGGATCGCCCTGGATCTGGGGTGTTATATCGACGTCATGATCCTGGACGACCGGACCGCCCGCTACCTGCTTGGCCAGCAACTACCTGCCAGCCCCTGAGCTCACAGAACCGAACCGCTCATCGCCTTGATGTTCTCCAGCGGCGTGGACGGGGCCAGGTCGCAACCGGTCCCGAGCACGAACTTGGAGTAGTCGGCGAAGGCACCCAGGATTCGCTTGGACTCGTTGGTGACGTCCTCGACGCTGCCGTTCAGCAGGATTTCCGAGGGCGGCACATTGCCGAAGAATGCGTAGTCGCCATCGACGATCTCGATCGACTCGGCGAAATCGTTCTTGTCGAACGAAAAGACATCCACCCCGATCTCCTTATGGGCGGCCAGGCGCATGGTGGAGTGGCCGCACATGTGCACCATCACCAACATCTCGGGGGCCTGCTGCTTGAGGTGGGCGATCAGGCTGCCCATGGTCGGCTTGGCGAGGTTCTCGTAGACCCGGGGGCTGACCACGTCACCGGAGGCCAGCGGGTCAGCGATCAGCACGGTGTCGCCACCGCCATGCTCGATCAGCAGATCACCCCACACCTGCTGGGCCATGGTGGCCCACTCGATGTAGTCGGCGTATTCCTTCGGCTTGCGGATAACGCCCTTGATGAAGGCGTCCATGTTCATCAGCTGACCGGCAAAGGTGAACGGCCCGGTCATCAGCAGGCCGACCGCGCGGTGGCCCTCGTTGAGCTCGTGGATGCCCTCGAGCTGCTTGAGTACCTGGGTGACGTGGGTGTTGGCCAGGGCCATCTCGCGGATCGCGGCGGCGTCCTGCGGCAGCTTGCCGACCTCGTCGATCGAGTCGATGGCGGGCTTCAGGATGGTGCCTGCCTGGCCGACCTTGGTGAAGTCGACCTCACAGCCCATCGCCTCCATGAAGGGACCGAAACCGGCCATGTTGGTCCAGACGATGTCGCTGCCCCAGTCGGCAGCGCTCTTGATTGACAGCGCAGCACCGGCATCGGGGCTGGCCAGCACATCGTGCAGCGACTTGCCGACGCTCTGGCATTGCCATGCGCCACCATCGAGCATCGCGACCGAGCGACGGTCCGGGTTGCCACCCTTGACGGTCTCGACATAGACCTGCTTGGGAGTCATCGACATTTGGTTGTCTCCTTTTGTTGAAACGCCATGGCTCAGCGCGGCACCGGGTTGGGCGCGCAGCGCTGAAGAAAAGTGAGAGCCCCACCGAAATGGCTTATCGGCGTACAGCGATGTTCAGTCGGCCATGGAAATCGGACGAGCGGCGGGGACCCGTACCGACAGGCAACAGACTAACACGGGGTGAAACATTTGTTAAGCCCTTGATCAACTGATCACTCAGGACGCCGCCAGCTGGCCAGGTAGCGCCAGCCGGTCACGCGCTGCCACCTGCTACCGGGCAGCATCCGGTCGAAGACGGCCTGCGTCTCGGCCCACCCCAACTGTGGATCGACCTTGCGGGTTGCCGGCTCCCAGCGGGTCTTGCCCCGCCGGGCCCACAGCGTGGCCGGGATATCCAGGCCCGAGCGAGCCAGCTCTGCCGCACCCTTGTCGGCAGCACAACCAAGGTCGACCAGCACCCCGCCCGGCTTGAGTACCCGGCGCATCTCGGCCAGCGCCAGTTCCATCCGGGTCTGGTGCAGCACCATCACCGCGACCACTGCGTCGAACGAATCAGCCGGATAGGGCAGCGCGGTGACATCTGCCAGCACGAAATGGACGCCCGGCTCGTCAGCAGGCAGCACACCGGCATCCGAGTCGATACCGATCACCTGGTGACCGTTGTCGGCCAGGTAGCGCGCCAGCGTCCCGTCACCGCAGCCGGCATCGAGCACGACCTGGTGACCGGCCACCAGCCGGGCGATTTCCGGGTAGTACGCGGTGCTGTGGTTCCACTTGTCAGCAAAAGGATGAACTGTGCGCATTCGGGACTTCTTTCCTGGAAAGGCCAGCCTATGCCGCTGACGCCGAATTGCCCCCGGCGCCTAGAGTTGAGACGTTACCCCCCGGAAAGGAGATCGCCCATGGCTGACAATTTGGGATTCCTGCAAGGCGTATCGAAACTGCATGCCTTTTACACCGAGCAGGTACGAATGCTGGCCCATGCATACAACCTCTCGGACGAACAGGCGGCAACATTGCTGGACAATTTCGGCTACTACAACGTTGCCCGCGCGATCCTGCATCCACCGAAGGTCGAGATAACTCCCTCGGACGCCAGTGACGCCGAAGGCAGCGGCTGAGCTGAGCGGTCGCCTAGCAGCCGCAGCCCTGGCCACCGCAGCAGGCCTCGGCCTCCGGGCCTGCCCCGACCGGGGTCAGGCTGAGCATCTTCGGCGCCTCGGCTGCCTTGAGGAACTCATCGGAATCAGACCAGTCGGCCAGCTGCCCGATCGTCCCGGCGTTCTTGTGCGCGGTGGCGACCATCAGCTTGATGCGGTTGAGCTGGTTGACCTCGGAGGCACCCGGATCGTAATCGATCGACACCACATTGGCCAGCGGGTATTGACGACGCAGCTCGGCGAACATGCCCCGTCCGACGACGTGGTTTGGCAGGCAGGCGAACGGCTGGGCACAGATGATGTTCGGTGTGCCATGGTCGATCAGGTCGACCATCTCGCCAACCAGTAGCCAGCCCTCACCGGCCTGGGTGCCCAGCGAGATCACCTGCTCCGCCTTCTCGGCCAGTTCGGCGATCGAGGACGGCACATCGAACTTGCCGCCGGTGGCCGCCAACGCCTTGCGCATCGGCCGCTCGAACTGCTCGATCGCCCAGATGGCGAGCTTCTGGCCCATCCGGCCCTTGTTGGTACCCATGCCGAACTTCTCGTACTTGTAGTCGGCGGTGTACATGCCCTGCAGGAAGAAGGCAGTCAGGCCCGGCAGGACGGCCTCGCAGCCCTCCTCCTCGATCACCCGTACCGCGTCGTTGTTCGCGTCCGGCTGGAACTTCACCAGGATCTCGCCGACCACACCAACCCGGGGACGCCGTGGGACATCCAGCAGCGGCAATTCGTCGAATTCGCGGACGATGTTCTTGATCATCCACGTGTAACCGATGCGGCGCTGCAGGGTCGGCGAGTAGCCACCGTTGTTGAAGAACTCACGGGTGATGGCATCCCAGCGCTGGTAGAGCGCCATCGCGGCACCCTCTTCGCGTTCATAGGGACGCACCCGCAACAGCACGTTCTGCAACAGGTCGCCCAGCACCACACCCTGCACGGCGCGCAGCGCAAGCTGCGGGGTCAACTTGAAGCCCGGATGGGTTTCAAGGCCCTGGGCCGAGACCGCGAGCACCGGCACCTGCGGGTAGCCGGCGTCCTTGAGCGCCTTGCGCAGCATGCCCACATAGTTGGTGGCCCGGCACATGCCACCGGTCTGGGTGATCGCCACGGTCGAACTGTCCGGGTCGCCCTCGCCGCTGATGAACTTGTTGATCAGCTGGCCGATGACCATGATCGCCGGATAGCAGGCATCATTGTGCACATACTTCAGGCCGCATTCGACGTCCTCGGCCGAGGCATGCTCAAGAACCTCGACCTTCATCCCGCCCGCGCGGTTGAAGATCGGTTCCAGCATCCGGAAGTGGATGGGGGCCATCTGCGGCGCGTAGACGGTGTGGGTTTCGCGCTCTGCCAGACCGAAGACCGGCTCGGCCTTCGTGGTGTCGATCTCGGGGCCGGGCACGAACTCGGGACGCTCGGCGGTGGCTGCCTGCAGTGAGCGCAGCCGGATGCGGGCGGCACCGAGGTTCGAGATCTCATCGATCTTCAGCACGGTGTAGACGTCACCGGCCTGCTCGAGGATCTCTTGCACCTGGTCGGTGGTGACCGCGTCCAGGCCACAGCCGAAGCTGTTCAACTGCACCACGTTGAGGTCGGGCTCGGTGGCCACCTGGCGGGCAGCCTCGTAGAGCCGGGTGTGGTAGGTCCACTGGTCCATGACCCGCAGCGGACGCGGCAACGATGTGGTCGCCATGCCGTTGGTCAGCGAGTCCTCGCTCAGCACCACCGAGCCCAGTGAGGTGATCATCTCGGGGATGCCGTGGTTGATCTCGGGGTCGATGTGGTACGGCCGGCCGGCCAGCACGATGCCCCGCATATTGTTCTCGCGCATGTACTGCAGCGCACGGTCACCCTCGGCCTTGATGTCGGCATGCACCTGGTCGAGCTCTTCATAACCGGCTGCCACAGCACCCTTGGCCTCGGTCAGGCTGACGTCCCAGTCGGCGAAGATCTCGACGACCCGCTCGGCCAGCTTCTCGGGGTTGTTCAGGTTGACGAACGGGTCGAGGAAGCGGATACCCGGCTCACGCAGCCGGTCGATGTTCTTCTCCAGCACCTGCGGGTAGAAGGCCACGATCGGGCAGTTGTAGTTGTTGTCGGCCTCTTCGAACTGCTTCAGCTCATAGTTGACGCATGGCATGAAGATTGTCTTGATGCCCTTGTCGAGCAACCACTCGATATGGCCGTGCGCGAGCTTGGCCGGGTAGCAGACGTTCTCGGACGGGATCGATTCCATCCCGGTCTCAAACAGCTCGTGCGAGCTGCGTCCCGAGACCACGACCTTGAAACCGAGTTTGGTGAGGATCGTGAACCACAGCGGGAAGTTCTCGTACATGCCCAGGGCACGCGGGATACCGATCTCGCCACGATGTGCCTTGGCGTCGGTCAGTCGGCGGTAACCGAAGATGCGCCGGTACTTGTAGTCGTACAGGTTGGGCACCTCGGACTTCTTCGGCCGGGCCTCCAGCGAGGCGCCGCGCTCGCAGCGGTTGCCCGAGACGTGCCGTGAACCGTCATCGAACATCGAGATGGTCAGCTTGCAGTGGTTCTGGCACAGCTTGCACTGACGCTGCTCGCTGGTGATCTCGAAACCGTCCAGGTTGCGGGCCATCATCGTCGACACCGCGCCCGGCTCGTAGTGCATCCGGGCAGTCAGCGCGGCGCCATAGGCACCCATCAGCCCGGCGATGTTGGGGCGGACGACCTCAACGCCGGTCTGCAGTTCGAAGGCGCGCAGCACGGCCTCGTTCAGGAAGGTGCCGCCCTGGGCCACGACCTTTTCACCCAGCTCGGAGGGGTCGCGCAGCTTCATCACCTTGTAAAGGGCATTGCGCACCACCGAATAGCTGAGCCCGGCGGAGATATCACCGATGGTGGCGCCCTCCTTCTGGGCCTGCTTCACCGATGAGTTCATGAACACCGTGCAGCGGCTGCCCAGGTCGACCGGGGCCTGCGAGGTGAGCCCGACCTTCGCGAAATCGCGCACATCGGTATCCATGGTTTCTGCGAATGTCTGCAGGAACGAACCGCAACCAGACGAGCAGGCCTCGTTCACCGAGATCGAATCAACAGTGCCGTTGCGGATCTTCAGGAACTTCATGTCCTGGCCACCGATGTCGATGACGCTGGTGACGCCGGGGGCGACCTCGGCCGCAGCCCGGAAGTGGGCCATGGTCTCGATCTCGCCCTCGTCGGCGTGCAGGGCGGCCTTGACGAGGTCCTCACCGTAACCGGTCACGCAGGCACGGCCGATGAAGGCCCCCTCGGGCAGTGCCGAGATGACGTCCTTGGCGATCTTCACTGCGGCGGTCGCCGGGTCGCCCGCATTCGAGCCATAGGTCGAAAACACGATGGTGCCGGCCTCATCCAGGACGACCGACTTGATGGTGGTCGAGCCGGCATCGATGCCCAGCCAGACCGGCCCGGTGACACCTTCCATGTTGCCCTGCGGGACATTCGCCTGGGCGTGCCGGGCGACGAACTCCGTGCGCTCGGCCTGGTCAAGGAAGAGGGGCCGCATGGTGCGGGTGGTCATGGTGACCTGGTTGGCGGCTTCGAGTTCGGCGGCCAGGTGCGGCAGGCTGAGCGCCGGGCCGGTGGCGCTGAAAGCAGCACCCAGTGCGACGTAGAGCTGGCCGTTGCCCGGGGTGACGAAGCCGTCCACCACATCGCCGAGCGCCCGGACGAAGGCTGCCCGCAGTTCGGGCAGGAAGTGCAGCGGGCCGCCCAGGAAGATGACCTTGCCCCGGATCGGACGTCCGCAGGCCAGCCCGGCGACGGTCTGGGTGGCGACCGCCTGGAATACCGAGGCGGCGATATCTTCGTGCGCGGCACCCTGGTTGAGCAGCGGCTGCACATCGGTCTTGGCGAAGACACCGCAGCGCGAGGCGATCGGGTACAGGTTTTCGTAGTCGGCGGCCAGTTCGTTGAGTCCGGCGGCGTCCACCTTGAGCAGGGTTGCCATCTGGTCGATGAAGGCCCCCGTACCACCGGCGCAGGTGCCGTTCATGCGCTGCTCGGGCACCGGGTGCAGGTAGGTGATCTTGGCGTCCTCGCCACCGAGTTCGATCATGACGTCGACTTCGGGGTTGAGCCGTTCGATGGCCAGCGAGGACGAAATGACCTCCTGGGTGAACTGGATACCCATGGCCTTGGCCACACCCAGACCACCCGAACCGGTCATCGCGACACGCACCAGGTCGTCGGGGAAGGCCGCCTGGACCTCGCGCAGCAGGTTGGCCAACTCGCCGCGCACATCAGCGTGGTGGCGTCGGTAATCGCTGAAGACGATCTCGTCACCATCCACGACGACGGCCTTGACCGTCGTCGAACCAACGTCAAGACCAAGGGCCAAAGAAGTAGTCATGGAGTCCTTCATCAAGCAAGCCAGCCAGAACGATCATTCTGTTACCTGCTCCACGTTAACCCAACAAGGCCCTGGATACGAAGCCGGATGCGGCCAACCACCTGCCCACATGCGGTTTTTGTCCGGATGCTGGACGGGTTTAGGCTGGGACCATGACCACGCGGGCCAGCAGCAGGCAGGCAATAGTTGACGCGGCTGCCGAATTGATCCGCAGCCACGGCGTGCAGGGCACCTCGATGTCACTGTTGGCGGCGGCCTCACACACCAGCGCCGGAGCCATTTACCACCACTTCCGCAACAAGAACGAAGTGATCATCGAGGTCGCCCGCACGGCGATCGCCTGGCCCCTGGACGCGATCGCCGAGTACCGCGACTCCCCCGCCTCACCGGCCCAACTGGCCGAGTACGCGATGGGGGCGTTGGCGCTCACCCCGGAGATCGGCGACCTGCTGGCCCAACTCGGCGCTGGGGCGGGCACCGACGATGAGCTGGGCAAGCGGCTGCGCGCCGAATTCGTGGTGCTGCGCGACCAGGTGGAGGCCACCATGATCTCCTGGGCCAAGGCGAACGGTGTGCCTGCTGCCCGGGTCTCGGGCTACAGCCAACTGCTGGTCGGGCTCACCCTGGGGTACGCCACCCAGCGGATGCTGGTGGATCGCTTCGACGAGGCAACCTACCGGCGACAAGCCATCGCACTGCTCGAATTGGTTCCTGAATAGAATTCTTGGATACCCGCCAGTTCTCTCACAGACCCGTCGACTAAATTGTTGAGTTGGCTGCATATGCAGCAAACCCGGGGTAGGGAGAACTGGGAACGATGCGACGCAGGACCGTGGGGTTGTTTGGCGCGCCCGCGCACAGGGGACGGCTCTATCTTGCCGCCATCATCGTGCTCGTGGCCGCCTTCACGATCCTGGGTACCCTGCGTTTTGCCGGCCAGCAACCCGTGACGGCCAACCCGACATTGGCCCAGCTCACCTCGCCAACCGTCAACTCGCTGCCCAACACCCGACTCGAAGTGCTCGTGGACGACGTCCAGGCCCCCACCTCGCTGGCCGTCGCCGCTGACGGCACCATCCTGGTCACCGCAGGCGGCGACCTGTCGGTGCTCGGCGAGGACGGCCGACTGGACCGAACCGGGCTGAGCCTTCCCGACATGGTGGATGACGGCCTGGTAGCCCTGGCCCTGGCCAACGATTTCCAGACCTCCCGACGCGCATTCGTCTGCTACCGGACCGACACCGAGATGCGCGTCACGGCACTGGAGTTGAGCACCCAATTCGACCGGACATACGTCGAGCCCGCACTGGTCACCGGGATCCCGCTCCAACTGGAGGGGGGCCAGGGTTGCCAGCTCGAAGTGGGCCCCGATGGCAACCTCTATATCGCGACCTCGGACGGCGGGGACCCGCGCGCACCGCAGGACCTGGCGGCGCTGGGTGGCAAGATCCTGCGGATCGACCCCGACACGCGGCAGGCCCCGGCCGACAATCCGTTCGCCGACCACTCCCACACCCTCAGCAGGCTGGTCTACAGCTACGGCCACCGCGATGTGGCGGGTCTGGCCTGGAATTCGGCCGGGCAGCTGTATGCAGTCGACCGCGGACCCGATCGTGAGGACGAGATAAACCTCATCGTCGCCGGCGGCAACTACGGCTGGGATCCGGCGTCCGCTTCAACCACCAGTTACCAGACAGATGGCGTACCGATGACCGACCTGGGGATCGCCCACGCTCGTCCGGCGGCCTGGAATTCCGGAAGCACTGCGCCCGGGCTGGGCCCTGCAGTGTTTGTGGCCGGCGAGCAGTGGGGGATGCTGGCCGGTGACCTGGCTGTGGCCAACACTGGCGGCCCCAGGGTGCTGTTCATGCAGGTGACCGGTGAGATCGTGGGTGAGCCGATCATGCTGACCGACACCGATGTGGTCGGCCAGTCGATCGCCCTGGCCCAGGGCCCAGACGGTGCCCTCTACGCCTTCGGCGCCAGCAACGGTGTCGACAGGCTGGTGCGGTTGAGTGTCATCGACTGATCGCCAGTGCAGCCCGGCGGCCGAACACCATGGCCTCTGCCAGCCCGACCCCGGGTGCCGGGTCATCACCACCGGTGACCGAGGCGGCCGCTGACCCGATCGCCAGCAGGCCGGGCAGCGGGCCATTCTCGCGCAGTACGCGGGCCCATTCATCGGTCAGCAGACCACCCTTGGTGCCCAGGTCAGCCGGGACGACCCGCAGCGCGTGGAACGGTCCCTTGCGCACCGTGCCCAGGACCGGATTCGGCCGGTGCGAGCGGTCACCCCGGGCCCGGTCTGCGGCACTGGCCCCACGGGCGAAGTCATCATCGACGCCGCGCTCGGCGAAACCATCGAAACGGTCGGCAGTGGCCTGCAGCCCGGCGGCGTCCACCTTGATCTGCCAGGCAAGTTCAGGCAGGGTGCGCGCAGTGTGCGCCCAGCCGGCCCGGCGGTCGAGGCGGTTGCGACGGCGGTGGTTGGCGTCGACCACCAGCCAGGTCGGAATGGTTTGCGGCCCGAGCTCGCGGGCGCGGGCGTAGATCGCCCGGCACACATCGTTGCCGCTGGCCGCCTCATTGCAGAACCGCCGGCCCGTGGCGTCCACCATGAAACCGTGGGGTGCCGCCAACGCCGTCTGGCCGTCGACCACCCGACCCTGCGGGTGCCACAGGCCCGGACGCCACCAGGCATCACCCAGCCCGGCCAGCTGGAGTCCGAGCTCGGCAGCCCACTCCAGGTGGCGCACCCCGTCATCGCGGGCGACCCCCAGGGTCCAGGCGGGCGTCGACGGGGCCGGCAGGTAGTCGCGCCGGGCCCGGGCGTCAGCTTCGAAACCACCCTGGGCCAGCAGCACTGCCCGGCCTGCGAAGACCCGCACTGAACGCCCACCGCGGCGCACGATCACACCGGTGACCCGCTCTACCTCCCCACCCCCGGCACGGGCGAGGACCAGCTCGCTGACGGGGGCATCCCACCAGATATTGACCTGCAGGCGTTGGCAGGCGGCCAGCAGGGCACTGGTCAGCCCGGCACCGCCATGGGCCAACTGCCTGCTGCGGGCCGCACCCTCCAGCACGCGCGCGCCATATTCGAGCCGGTCGACCAGGCCCTCGCTGGCAGCACGCTGACCGCGCGGCAACACCTCGGCCAGCCGGCCGATCGTGGTGACGTCGACAGGTTGCGGGATCAGCACCCGGCCAGCCGCCAGGCCACCGGGCAGTTCTGGATGGTGGTCACCCGCCCGGTCTGGCACCAGGCCAACACCGAGCCCGGCCAGCCATGCGCCAAGGTCGGCGGTGCCGGTCAGCAGCGCATGGCGTCTGGGCGCGCTGGTGGCCGGGTCGACCCGTTGCACCACCCGGTCAAAGTAGTCACGGGCGGTGGCATAGTCGTCGTCGGGCAACGAGGCATGCCCGGGCAGCCAAAGTTGGCCCTTCCCGGCACCAGCAGGGCCCCCCAGCACGCCCGATGCCTCGACGACCAGCACCTCCCAGCCGGCCTGGCGGCAGGCGATGGCTGCGGCCAGGGCGCCCGGATCACTGCCGACCACCACCACATCGGTCATCTGGTCGGCCGGGGGCCGGCCAGCGGTCGGCACCGGCAGCCGGTCGGTCTGCCCGCCCTTGCGCTGGTTCTGGCGTTGGCTCACTTGGCGGCAGTGAGCAACGCGCGTACCTCGCCCCGCAGGACCTTGCCGAGCATGGAGCGGGGCAGTTCGTCCACCTCAATGAACTGGCGGGGCACCTTGTATGCAGTGAGCCGGGTCTTTGCCCAGGCCCGCAACTCATCAGTGTCGATCCGCTGACCCTCTACCGGCACCACGGCGGCGACGACCTGCTCATCACCGCTGCCGGTGGGCAGGCCGACCACTGCGACGTCGGCGATCTTGTCGGAGTGCAGCAGTTCTTCCTCAACCTCTGATGGGCTGACGTTGAAGCCGCCGACGATGATGATCTCCTTCTTGCGGTCGACAATGGTGGTGAAACCGTCCTCGTCCACTGTGACCACATCACCGGTGCGCAGCCAGCCATCGATCAGCGTCGCCTCGGTCTCGTCGGGATTTCGCCAGTAACCCTGGAAGATCTGCGGCCCCTTCAGCAGCAGCTCGCCGGGCTCATTGACACCAACCTCGACACTCGGGTCATCGATCTCGACCACCTTCATCAGGGTCGAGGGGAACGGCACCCCGATGGTGCCGGGCCGCCGGCTCGGGAAGAACGGGTTACCCAGCGCAACCGGGGACGCCTCGGTCAGCCCGTAACCCTCGACCAGCAGGCCCGAGGACACTGATTCCCACAAATCACGGGTATCTTCGACCAGGGCCATGGCACCCGAGATGCACCAGCGGGCCGAGGCCAGCGAGATGCCCTGCGCTTGGGCCTGCTCAGCAGTCTTCTGGTACAACGCCGGCACCGCACAGTAGATGCTCGGTGGGCGCTTCTTCGCCGCGGCGACGATCAGGTCGACATCGGGCTTGGGGAACATCACCTGACGGGCCTGCTTGAGCACCCCGAAGGTGGAGTGCACCGTGACACCGAATGAATGGAACAACGGCAACGCGGCATAGCTGGTCTCGCGACGAGGTTCGGCGCCGAGCATCCAGGCCTCACCCTGCCGGGCGTTGGAGTACAGGTTGAAATGGGTCAGCATGGCGCCCTTGGAGCGCCCGGTGGTGCCCGAGGTGTACTGGATCGCAGCCAGGTCGTCCACTTCGGGACGCGGGTGGCGCCGGCT
>JBMNPP010000048.1:0-14530 GCA_050943675.1 Brooklawnia sp. | reverse complement strand
GACAACATCTACTGCCTCGACGGCGTCCTCGACCAGTTCACCGTCGATGGCGTCCATGACGTCATCACGAAGTTCTTGGTCGACGTCATCGTCCCAGCCCAGCTCTTGTACGACCATGCCCTCGGTTAGGCCGAGCTGATCGATCTCAACCTGGCCAGCAGCCGACTCGTACGGCGATTCCACCATTCCTCCACTTCACCACATGACGTCGGTTCCGGGCCGCCTTACGGCGGCACTGCACTACAGATTGCCAGAAAATACGGCGGTGGCGCGACCCTTTCGGAATCGCGCCACCGCCGATTGATTCAGTCGAGCCTGATCAGGCGTCGCCACCAGCCTCACCAGTGGAGCCGGCGTTCACGTCGTCCAGGCGGTACTTGTCGATCGCCTGGCGAATGACCTCGCGTGGCATCTCGCCACGGTCGGCCAGCGCCTGCAGGGTACGAACCACGATCGACGGTCCGTCGATGCGCAGGTGGCGCCGGGCCGCCTGGCGGGTATCGGAGAAGCCGAACCCGTCAGCACCCAGGGTGTAGTAATCCATCGGCACCCATTCGCGGATCTGGTCCTGCACCGCGCGCATGTAATCACTGACCGCCACTGCCGGGCCGGGGCGGCCCTGCAGCTTGCGGGTGACGTAGGGCACCGGCGGCTCCTGGTCGGGATTCTGGAAGGCCTGCTCGTCGCAACGCCGCCCGTCACGGGCCAACTCGTTCCAGCTGGTGACACTCCAGACATCGGCCACCACGCCCCAGTCATCGGCCAGCAACTGCTGAGCCTCCAGCACCCACGGAACCCCGACACCCGAGGCGAGCAGTTGCGCCCGCTTCGCGTCCGGGGCACCCTCGCCCGGGGCGATCAGGTGGATACCAGCCAGGATGCCCTCGACGTCCACGTCCTCGGGAGCGGGCGGCTGGTGCATCGGCTCGTTGTACACCGTCAGGTAGTAGGCGACATCCTCAGGGTTCTCGCCGTACATGCGGCGCAGGCCGTCCTCGACGATGTAGCTGATCTCGTACCCATAGGCCGGGTCGTAGTGGATGAGGCCCTCGTTGGTCAGGGCCAGCAGTGGCGAGTGGCCGTCGGCGTGCTGCAGGCCTTCACCGGTCAGGGTGGTCTTGCCTGCGGTTGCGCCGATGTAGAAGCCGCGCGCCAACTGGTCGGCGGCAGCCCACCACATGTCGCCAGTGCGCTGGGCACCGAACATCGAATAGAAGATGTAGAACGGAATCATCGGCTGGCCGTGGGTGGCGTAGCTGGTACCGGCTGCGGTGAATGCCGCACTGGCACCGGCCTCGTTGATACCCACGTGCAGGATCTGCCCGTTGGTGGCCTCGCGGTAACTGAGCATCAGATCGTGGTCGACCGGGGTGTACTGCTGCCCCACCGGGTTGTAGATCTTGATCGTCGGGAAGAACGAGTCCATACCGAAGGTGCGGGCCTCGTCGGGGATGATCGGCACGATGAACGGGGCCAGCCCGCGATCACGCAGCAGGTCCTTGAGCAACCGGACGAAGGCCATCGTCGAGGCGATCTTCTGGTTGCCGGCACCCTTGCGTGCCGACTTGTAAACCTTGTCCTCCGGCAGCTTCAACTGCTTGCCGTGGTTGCCGCGCCGCTCAGGCACATAGCCGCCCAATTCGCTGCGGCGCTGCTGCAGGTACTTGATTGCCGGGCTGTCAGCGCCCGGGTGGTAGTACGGCGGCTCGTAGGGGTTCTCTTCGAGCACCTCGTCGCTGATCGGGATCCGGCACCGGTCGCGCAGGCCCTTCAGGTCGTCGATGGCCAGCTTCTTCATCTGGTGGGTCGCGTTGCGGCCCGCGAAGTGGCTGCCCAGGAAGTAGCCCTTGATGGTGTGGGCCAGGATCACAGTCGGTGCACCGGTGAACTCCATCGCGGCCTTGTAGGCGTTGTAGATCTTGGTGTAGTCCAGCCCACCTCGGCGCAGCGCCCAGATCTGGTCGTCGGTCCAGTCCTCGACCATGGCCTCGGTACGCGGGTCCTGCCCGAAGAAGTGCTTGCGTACGTAGGCGCCGTCATTGGCCTTGAAGGTCTGGTAGTCGCCGTCGCGGGTCATGTTCATGACGTTGACCAGCGCACCATCGTGGTCGTTCTCGAGCAGCGGGTCCCAGTTGGCACCCCAGATCAGCTTGATGACGTTCCAGCCGGCACCGCGGAAGTACGACTCCAGTTCCTGGATGATCTTGCCGTTGCCACGTACCGGACCGTCGAGGCGCTGCAGGTTGCAGTTGACCACGAAGGTCAGGTTGTCCAGGCCCTCGTTGGCGGCGTGCTGCAGGGCGCCCCGCGATTCGATCTCGTCCATTTCGCCGTCACCGAGGAAGGCCCACACGTGCTGGTCGGTGGTGTCCTTGATGCCGCGGTTGTCGAGGTACTTGTTGAACGATGCCTGGTAGATCGCGTTGATCGGGCCGATACCCATCGACACGGTCGGGAACTCCCAGAAATCGGACATCCGGCGTGGGTGCGGGTAGCTGGGTAGCCCCCTGCCACCGGATTGCCGGCTGTATTCCTGGCGGAAGCCGTCCATGTCGGCCTCGCTGAGGCGTCCTTCGAGGTAGGCCCGGGCGTACATGCCCGGTGATGAGTGGCCCTGGAAGTAGACCTGGTCGCCACCACCCGGGTGGTCCTTGCCACGCCAGAAGTGCATCAGGCCGACCTCGTAGAGGGTGGCCGATGAGGCGTAGCTCGAGATGTGCCCGCCGACGCCCACGCCGGGACGCTGGGCCCGGTGCACCTGCACTGCCGCGTTCCAGCGGAGCATGTGCCGGATATCCTGCTCGACATCGGCCTCGCCCGGGTAGGGCACCTCCTTGGACTTCGGGATCGTGTTCACGAAATCCGTGGAAACCAGCGAAGGCACACCCACGTGCTGGTCGCGGGCTCGCTCGTTGAGCCGCAGCATCACATAGCGTGCACGGTTGCGTCCGCCGGCATCGATCAGGCCATCGAGTGATTCCAGCCACTCATCGGTTTCTTCCGGATCGGTGTCAGGAAGATTTGTGGGCTGTCCATTGAGCAGCGGCCCGGGTTGCTGGTGAGGAATCACGTCGCATCCTTTCGAGTCATGACGGTTCATCTGGTCCAACACCGCCAATGGCTCCAATCTTCCCGCGAACTCGGGAGTTTCGCTACCGAGTCCGACAAGGTCATCCAGTAGCTGAACAAGCTGGCGACCCGTCAGATGGCAAGTTGGCCAGATCAGTTCACAAAACCACTAGTGTTGGGGGCGTGCGCCCGACGAGGGGCTCGGTGCCGAGGAGCACCGTGGACACAATACGAAAGGCAGCAATATGCAACTGCGCGAGGATGCGAAGTGGTCGCTGGTCATCCCCACCAGCATGGGTATCCGTATCTGTCCCGAGGACGGCCAGCCGGTGCAGTCGGCCAGCGTCTTCCGGATGCAGGTGACATCAGCCGAGAGCAATGTCGGCACCGTCGCCAGCTTCCTTGGCCAACCGGTGAAGATCCTCACCAACTTCGTCAAGGGCAGCCCCATCTCGATGATGATCAAGTCGAACCTGCGCGCGCGCTTCATGGACTATGAGGGCCCAGAACTCGAGCAGGGCGGGGCCTGGGGCTACCGGCACCAGTTCAACATCGCCGATTCCGGTTACGGCAACCGTGGTGCGCGGGTCTGGAACGACCGTGCCGGTGAAGTCGGCCTGCAGCTGGACGCCAAGGATTTCGATCTCGATCGCATCTTCGGTGAAGAGGGCGCGAAGATCGTGCACATGTCCGGCCTGATCGCCGCACTGTCACCCAGCACCCTGCAGTTCTGCCTCGATGTGGCCCACAAGGCCAAGGAGCATGGCGCAGCGGTCAGCTTCGACATCAACCACCGCGAATCGTTCTGGGCGGGCCGCGAGCAAGAGCTGCGCGACGGCTTCACCGAGATCGCCAAGCAGTGCAAGATCCTGATCGGCAACGAAGAGGACTTCCAGCTGGCACTCGGCCTGGAGGGCCCGCCGCCTGGTGGCAAGGACATCGCCGCCAAGATCGACGGCTTCAAGGGCATGATCCGCAGCGCCCACGAGAAGTTCCCTGATGTCGAGGTTTTCGCCACGACGCTGCGCGAGGTCGTCAACGCCAACCACCACATGTGGGGCGCGATCCTGTGGTCGAACGACGAGTTCTACGTGGCCGAGCCGCGCGACATCGGTGTGCTCGACCGCATCGGTGGCGGCGACTCCACCGTCGGTGGCATCCTCTACGGCCTCATCAGGGGCTGGGAGCCCGAGAAGTGCCTGCAGTTCGGCTGGGCATCGGGTGCCTTCACCACCACATTCCTCACTGACTACTCGATGCCTGCTGATGAAGAGCAGATCTGGGCGGTCTGGGAGGGCAACGCCCGAATCAAGCGCTGAGGTTACTGGGCGCGGGCAACGAACAGCCTCTTGGCTCATGACCTAACCTGATGCCATGAAGTTACTCGTTGTTCGCGCCCATCCGCTTGATTCCGATCGTTCGTGCAGCATGCAGTTGGCGGACGCCTTCGTCGATGGGTTTCGCGAATCACATCCCGACGACCTGATCGAGGACATCAACCTGTATGCGGCCGCAGTTCCCGAGATCGACCTGGATCTGCTGACTGGTTGGGACCTGCAGAAGGCGGGTGAACCGTTCGTCCACCTGTCACCGATGCAGCAGGCGAAACTGACCTTGTTCGAGAATTACACGATGCAGTTCCAGAGCTCGGATGTCATCGTGGTGGCCAATCCGCTGTGGAATATGTCTGTGCCCACCAGGTTGAAGGCCTGGATCGATACAGTCTGTCGGGCCGGGGTCACCTTCCGCTACGACAGCCAGGGCCGTGCCCAGGGCCTGGCTGCGGGCAAGCGGGTGGTGCACCTGCAGGCCAGCGGTGGTCACTTCGGCGGCAAGGATCCGGCCTGCAGCTATCTGCGGGCAGTGTTCACCTTCCTCGGTTGTGAATTCGAGCAGATGGCCGCCGAGGGCATGGATCACGAGCCTGATCGCGCCGACGAGATCATGGCAGCGGCAACCAACAGGGCCGCCCAGTTGGGGCGCGAGAGCTAGGAGACCAGATGGCAACCAGGCCGCCGACGGGCAGCGGACGCGCGCTGGTTCCCTCGACCCGCACCCGAACAGCCATGGCCAAACGGCTGACCGCGCAGGCCGGGCGGATGAGCACCGCTGTCATGGCCGAGATGGAGGCCCAGCACCCCTGGTTCAACCGGTTGGGTGCCGAGGACCGTTCCTGGGTCGCGGTGGTCGCCAACAACGGCATCAACGGATTCGTCAGCTGGTTCGCCGACGACAAGGACGAGCCGGTCAACCCGGCCGCGATCTTCGATGACGCACCGCGCGCACTGACCCGCAAGATCAACCTCAACCAGGCTGTCGACCTGATCCGCACCACCATCGAGGTCGTCGAGACCCAGATCGGGCTGCTGATGCCCCGGGCTGACCGGCCGGTGCTGCAGACCGCGATCCTGCACTATTCGCGTGAGGTCGCTTTTGCTTCGGCCGAGGTTTATGCGCGCGCCGCGGAGTCCCGGGTCACCTGGGATGAGCGGATGGAGACCCTCATCGTGGACGCCGTGGTGCGTTCAGACACCAACGATGAATTGCTCAGCAGGGCCTCGACGCTGGGCTGGCAATCACAGGCCCCGGTGGTGGTGGCTGTCGGCGCGGTGCCTGAGGAGACCGACTGGGCTGCGCTGCGCAAGGACGCCGAGCAGCTCGAACTGATGGCATTGGTCGCCATGCACGGTGAGCGTCTGGTGGTGGTGCTGTCGCCAGCGAACAGTGAGACCGAGCCCGACCAGGCGACCACCGTCGGCTGGGTGAACCAGTTGGCGGACCATTTCGGTGACGGGCCGATCGTGGTTGGCCCGCTGGTGGCCGGGCTGATGGGGGCATCGGAATCAGCGCGCTCGGCGATGTCGGGGGCCCGGGCGGCTGCGGCGTGGCCGGAGGGGCCGCGCGTCCTGACTGCCCGTGACCTGCTGCCCGAGCGTGCGCTGGCCGGTAATGGCCGGGCGCGCAGAGAGCTGGTCGAGGCGGTCTACACCCCGCTGGCCGAGGCGGGCGGCGACCTGCTGGTTACCTGCATCAGTTTCTTCGACCAGGGTGGCTCGGTGGAGGCCAGTGCGCGGGCACTGTTCGTCCACCCCAATACGGTGCGTTACCGGCTCAAGCGGATCGCCGAGGTGACTGCCTACTCCCCCACTGACCCGCGCGACTCATATGTGTTGCGGTTGGCGATCACGCTGGGAAGACTGCACGCGCAGTAGCTCATATTGCCCTGCGGGGCGTTTGTGGAACCCGCACAATCTGGTCGAAGCAAATTCGTCGCAGCCTCAAGGGCGCCGGGATCGTTGGCGGGGCAAGATGAAGTAGTGCTTGTAATTGCTGCGCCCGGCCAGGGCGCCCAGACCCCCGGCTTCCTCGGCAGCTGGCTCGAAATCGAATCGTTCGCTGATCGGATGACCTGGTTGTCCGCGGTCAGCGGTATCGATTTGGCCCACTACGGCACCGAGGCTGACGCCGAGACCATCCGCGACACCGCCATTGCCCAGCCGCTGCTGGTGGCCGCTGCGATCGCAGTCGGCCACGAGCTGTTCGGTGATGATTGCCCTGCCGACCTGTTGGCCGGGCACAGCGTCGGCGAGATCGGTGCCGCAGTGCTGTCCGGTGCGCTGAGCGCCGAGTCGGCGATGGTCTTCATCCGCGAGCGTGGGCAGGGCATGGCCACCGCGTCAGCCGTGCAGCCGACTGGCATGTCGGCGGTCGTGGCCGGCAAGCCGGACGAGGTGCTTGCCCGTATCGAGGAATGCGGCCTGACCCCGGCCAACTACAACGGCTCAGGCCAGATCGTGGCCGCCGGCACCATGGAGCAGCTGCAGCAGTTGGCTGACAACCCGCCGACTCGTGCCCGGGTGATCCCGTTGCAGGTCGCCGGCGCCTTCCACACCGTTCACATGGCTCCCGCCATGCAACGCCTCGAGGTGCTGGCCCGCTCGATCCCGACCACTGATCCGTCCATTGCGCTGCTGTCGAACCGTGACGGGCAGACTGTCTCCTCCGGTGCTGAATACCTGGGCCGGATGGTCAACCAGGTCACCAATCCGGTGCGCTGGGATCTGTGCATGGCCACCATGGCCGACCGTGGTGTGACCGGGCTTCTCGAATTGACCCCGGCCGGCACCCTGACCGGTATCGCGAAGCGCAATCTCAAGGGTGTTGAACTGTTCAACCTCAATACTCCCGACCAGCTGACGCAGGCACGCGAATTCTGCGCTGCCCACGCCGGCACGAAAGCAGGAGAATGACCAGCATCAAGGCCTCGCAGGGGGCCGCATACTCACGGATTCTCGGGGTGGGTGGCGAGCGCGGCAACCGCGTCGTCGACAACGCCGAGATGTGCACGATCGTCGAATCCACTGATGAGTGGATCCAGCAGCGCACCGGTATCGCCGAGCGTCGCTGGGCGACCGATGAGCAGACCCCGCTGACGATGTCGGTGGCAGCGGCCCGCAAGGCGATCGAACGCTCGGGCGTCCCGCTCGACCAGATCGACGGGGTGCTGCTGGCAACCGTGTCGCACACCAGGCAGTTCCCTTCGCTGGCCGCCCAGGTGGCTGCCGAGCTGGGGCTGGATGATCCGGCCGCTGTCGACCTGAGCGCTGCCTGCGCCGGGTTCTGTTACGGCGTCAGCCTGGCTGATTCGATGGTGCGCACAGGTACGGCCCGCAACGTGCTGGTGATCGGCATCGAGGTGCTGAGCCGCCAGACCGACTTCACTGATCGCTCCACTGCATTCCTGTTCGGGGACGGCGCTGGCGCGGTGGTGATCGGCCCCAGTGACACCCCGGGCGTGGGTCCGGCGGTGTGGGGTTCTGATGGTGAGCAGTCCGAGGTCATCCACACCGAGTACTGGGACGATGCGCTGGCTGCCGGCACCAAGCCGGTCATCCACATGGAGGGCAACAAGGTCTTCCGCTGGGCGACCACCGCGATCGCCGAGAAGACAGTCGAGGCACTGGCGGCTGCGGGCCTGGAGCCTGAGCAGCTTGATGTGTTCATTCCGCACCAGGCCAATAACCGCATCACTGATTCGATGTTGCGGCGCATGAAGCTTCCGGAATCGGTCGTGGTCAGCCGCGACATCCGGCTGATGGGCAACTCGTCGGCGGCGTCCGTGCCGATCGCGATGGAGGCCCTGCTCGAATCCGGTGGCGCCAAGTCTGGTGACACCGCACTGATCGTGGGCTTCGGGGCCGGGCTGGTTTACGCCGCCCAGGTCGTCGTCCTGCCCTGACCGAACCAACCAATACCGACCATAAACCCAACAAGTAAAGGAATAACCAACATGGCCAGCACTGATGAGATCCGTACCCAGCTCGCCGACATCGTCAACGACGTTGCCGGTGTAGAGACTGACGATGTGCAGCTCGAGAAGAACTTCGTGGACGACCTGGACGTCGACTCGCTGTCGATGGTCGAGATCATCTACGCCTGCGAAGAGGCCTTCAACGTGTCGATCCCAGATGAGGACGCGAAGTCGTTGAAGACCGTCGGCGATGCCGTCACCTACATCGAGCGCGCCCAGAACTGACCCTCCCCCAGCGCCAATGGCGTCCCGGAGGCCGGGCCGCAACAGCCGGCACCAGGCCCCGGACGTCGTTGGCCGCAACACCGGGTCGCCGCCAGCAGGCGCCTGCGACCTGCCCCATATGTTTCCTCTTCAAAACGGGAGTACCCAATGACCGATGTCGTGATCACCGGATTCGGTGCCATCACTCCCCTCGGCGATGACGTCAACAGCACGTGGGAGGCCTTGCTGGCCGGCCGCAGCGGCGTCCGGACGATCGAGGCCGACTGGGCCGCCGATCTGCCGGTGCGTATCGCCGGGCAGGTCAGC
Source organism: Brooklawnia sp. (assembly GCA_050943675.1). GTDB lineage: Bacteria > Actinomycetota > Actinomycetes > Propionibacteriales > Propionibacteriaceae > Brooklawnia. Next base: position 5,619 of record JBMNPP010000048.1, on the reverse strand, counting down.
AGCGACCTGACCCAATGGATCCCCCGAGTGAACGCGCGCCGCATGGACCGCGTCAGCCAGCTCGGGCTGGTCGCCGCCCACCAGGCCTGGGAGGACGCAGGTTTCGGTTTCGACGAGGACAACACCGTCGACCCCGAGCGCCTCGGTGTCTCGGTCGGGACGGGCATCGGCGGTCTGGTCACCACACTCGACCAGTGGGATGTGCAGCGCGAAAAGGGACTGCGCCGGGTGAGCCCGTTCACTGTCCCGATGCTGATGGCCAACGCCCCGGCAGCCCACGTCGGTCTGATGGTGAACGCCAAGGCCGCCGTACACGCACCTGTCTCGGCGTGCGCCTCGTCCAACGAGGCGATCGCGCTTGGGCTCAACATGTTGAAGCTGAGTGAGGCAGATGTCGTGGTCGTCGGCGGCTCGGAGGCCGTCATCCACGCGATGCCGATTGCCGCGTTCGCCCAGATGCAGGCGCTGAGCCGCCGCAACGATGAGCCCGAGCGCGCCTCGCGTCCTTGGGACGTCGACCGCGACGGTTTCGTGATCGGTGAGGGCGCAGTGATGATGGTGCTGGAGACCCTGGATCACGCCCAGGCCCGCGGCGCCCAGATCTACGGCACCCTGGCCGGCGCCGGTATCAGCGCCGACTCCCACGACCTGGTGCAGCCCGAACCCACCGGTGCCGGGCAGCTGGCCGCGATGCGCAAGGCCCTTCGCAGCTCCGGGCTGAGCAGCACTGACATCAAGCACATCAACGCCCACGGCACCTCGACCCCACAGGGCGACGTCACCGAGGCCAAGTCGATCAGGGAAGCCCTGGGTGCCGCAGCCGATGAGGCCGTGGTTACCAGCACCAAGTCGATGACCGGCCACCTGCTGGGCGGCGCCGGTGCCCTGGAAACCTTCACCACGATCATGGCGCTCAACAAGCGGATGGCACCACCGACCATCAACCTCGAGAACCCCGAGCCCGATCTGGGCATCGACATCGCTGCCAACGTGGCGCGCCCGCTGCCCGATGGCCCGCTGGCCGCGCTCAACAACTCATTCGGGTTTGGTGGGCACAACGTGGCCGTCGCGCTGACCAACCAGCACGCGAACCGCTAGGAACTCAGCACAAAATAGAGACTCGCCGCGTCCAGATCGGCCTAACCTGGACGCGGCGAGTCTTCAATTGTGTCGCCTAGGTCAGGTAGCTGCGCAGTGTGCGAGCCATCATGGGGTCGTCTTCGATGAGCTGTTGTTCCTCGGCGGTCAGTTCGTCGTTCTCGGGTGCGGCTGGCGCCTGTTCCAGGGGAGCAGATTCGGCAACTGCTGCCTGCTGCTCGGCGGCAGGCGCGTCAGCAGGATCCGCAACTGCAGGCGCTGCATCGGCAGCCTCCGCCGGCGGGGTCGCCTTGGATGCAACCTCAGGTGCTTCGACAGCCTGTGTCTCGGTAAGGATCTCGTCTTCCATTAACTCTCTCCTTGGCCTCAGTAGGTTCCGAGCGTGCCGTTGCGGCGTTCAAAGGTGTGGACCTCAGGCGCCAGCGGGCCGCTGGGTCCGTCCTTGTCGATTGTGACGAAGCGCTGCGTCCAGTAAGTCACGTTGTTGCACAGATTCGGTGGCTGTTGGAACGAGAATCGCACACGGAAGTTGCCGAGGTACAGCCGCGCCACACCGTCCCGATCGGTTGTGGTGACTTGATCTGAGGTCACAGGGCAAGTGTAGTTCCAAGTGTATGGGCGGTACTGTAGCCCGTCATCCTTGGTCTGCAGCGGTCCCCTGCCGGCGTACACCCAACAATTGGAGTGGCCATTTAACGACTCCACGGAGGCATCTTGGTCGCCGATGATCCAGTACACAAGCTTGATATCTGAGAAGGTGTTCGGGCCTTCAACGTCGTAGATGTATAGGCCGTAGGGTGCCCCATCCGGTGTCCGACCCGGGTCCCGAGGATTTGAGTTAACCTGGAGAGTGTACTTGCAGTTCCAATTATAGGTCGGCGAGTTGAGCACCCAGCCGTTGATGCCGGGGTCCTTGCGCAGCGATACGGCCATGGCCGGCGCGGCGCTGGCGACGGCTACTGCCGGGACCGCCCACGCGGTACCTACAACCAGGCTCCGCCGCGAGACGCCTGATCGAGCCCGGTCCGGGCTGTGGACATGTTGATCGGTCATTCGAAAATTCCCCCCACTTCTGAGCTTCTTTGCGCGACAGCGCGTTTACTATACCAGATAGTCATATAGAGCGTACAGTACGCGCGGCGACCCGGTTCCGCCAATTGTTTGGCGAGACACAGCCCAATTCGGGAACGGTGAAACGAGTAATCAAGATCAACTTCTTTCAGGACAGTAATGGCCGCCCAATATCCCACCCAAGATCATTTCCACTCAGTTGCCAAGATGTGAGTCGTGACGGCCTGGATTTCTCACTTACCCTGCCTTGACTTGGCGTCCTGAAGCAACCCCGTCCAGTTCGCTCTACCCGGATTGTGCCGCCGCGTCGGCACATGACTACCCCCAACATTGCCGTCCAATTTGATCTTGGGCTCCACGGCTGATTCCCCCGCAGGACGACCCCGCCCTGAGCCGCTCCTATTCACTCTGTTAGATTTCTTGGCGTATCCAATAATTTCGACAGCCATTAGATGTTCGAGGAAACAATGACTGACCAACAGCACACCACGACTTCATCCCGCCCCACGCGTCGCAGCTTGGTCAAGGGTGCCGCTTGGGCAGTACCCGCAGTGGCGGTAGCCGCAGCGGCCCCCAAGGCCGCAGCAAGCCCGGTGTGCGTGCCGGTCCTGAGTGAACAGTCGTGCAAGCGAGGTAACCACTATCACTATCGTCTGCGTTTCAGGCTCCCACAAACCGGCTATGGCGAGCCTTGCCGCAACTGCAGCTTGCGCATCACGGGAATCTACAACCTGTCGGGCACTGCACTCTGGACGGGCAGCGAAGGCGCGGATGACAGCATCTATATCTGTCAGCAGCTCCCGGCGACGATTCGGGTGACCGGAGCAGTCAGATGTGGTGGGCGGAACGCTCCTTGGGTTGCCTTCCCGGATCAGACCATGAGCACGAGCGCAGTCAGTAACAGTGCGTGCCGCAATTTCCCAGGTCCCGTGTGCGGGGGAAGCGGCCCAGGCCCTTGGTCAGCAGATGGCGTAGAAGAGACGGCTGGTTCATCCGTTGAGTACGCCGAGGCTTCAGGTCAGGAGCCCGCAGTCCTTGAGACACCGGCCGAGGCGTCAACCACGGAGCCGCCAGCACCCGTTGTCGAACCCGAGACCGTCGTCGACAGCCCTGTGGCAACTGGCTAGCGCCAAACCCGACAACTGCACCCGAGGATGGCTACGGGTTTCCCGACCAGTTACCGGGTGGCCAGATGATCGCGACCACTCGGCCGACGACCTGGTCGCGGCGCGCCAACAGGTAACAGTCGGTGGCCGCATCACCGCCACGGCAATATACCGCGGAATCCGCGGAGTTGCTGCGGTTGTCGCCGAGCACCAGGTAGGCGTCCTCGGGTACCACTACTTCGGGCAGGCAGCGGGCAGACCGTGGTGTGGTGCTGCAATCCAGTACCCCGGGCTCGAAGGCGAAATCGTTGTGTACGTAGGGCTCATCGAGCGGCACCCCGTCGACCATGATCGCACCGGTCGGTGAGCAGCAACTGACGGTTTGCCCGGGCCCGGCGATCACCCGTTTGACCAGGGTGTGGTAGCCGCTGGGTCCGTACCCGGTCAGTTCCCCCACTTTCCGCAGGATGACCCGCACTGGATTGGTCGGCACCTGGTGCGGACCCCAGGTTTCGTCGGCGTCGAAGACGATGACGTCACCGGTTTGGGGGCCATGTTCCGGGTCGTTGTCCGGGTAGGCGAGCCTGTTCACCAGCACCCGGTCGCCCACCTGCAGGGTCTGCTGCATTGAACTGGACGGCACCCGGTAGGGCTTGGCCACGAATGACAGCACCAGGCTGGTCACCACCAGCGCGGCCACCAGGTGGAACAGGGGGTTGTCGGTCATCCGGCGCCACAGCGGCCGTCGAGGCGGCTTGGGTTGGCTCTGGTCGTCCGGGCTCACGGCTTCATTCTGCCCGGGCCAGCGATGGCGCGCTGGTCCGGGCAGCAACCACACACCTAACCAACGGCGCATGGCCGGTAGTCTGGCCGGCATGGTTTCCTCAGCGGTTCCGACGCTTGAGCTCTACGGGCTCGCATCGCGGATCACGCTGGAACTGACCGGGTCTCGCAGCGATGAACTCCGGCCCGCGCTCGAAACAGTCTGGTCGCGGTGCCTGAAGCCCATCCCGGGTGCGCAGCAGGCAGCGTCCGTCAGCGTTCAGCTCGACGATCCCCGCCCGGACAAGGACCCCGGTTATGCACTGGCAGCCGCCCTGCAGCGGACCACGCAGGACGTCACGCACTCACTCATCAAGTCGCAGGCCGGCAGGCTCTTGATGTTCCATGGCGGGGCCTGCGCAGACCCGAACACTGGCGCAACCGTCGCCTATGTCGCTGCGGGTGGGATGGGCAAGACCACCCTGTCCAGGCTGCTGGGCCGCCAACTTGGTTACATCACCGATGAGACCGTGGGCATTACCCTGGACGGCGGCATCTGCCCCTACCCCAAACCGCTTTCCATTCGTCCCGCCCTATACACCGGACTCAAACGCGAGACCTCGCCTGATGATCTCGGGCTACTGCCCGCACCAGCGAACCCGTGGCTGCGTTCACTGGTGCTGCTGCGGCGCGAGGACGACCACGTCGGCCCCCCGGTCGCTGAAGAGCTCGACCTGGCTGACGCGATCGTCGCCCTGGCACCGGAAAGCTCGTCGTTGAGCAGCCTCGACAAACCACTGCACCTGCTGGCCGACCTGATCGAACGAATCGGGCCGGTACGCCGCTGGCACTACAGCGAGGCCGAACAACTCGCGCCGCTGCTCGCCGGGGCGGTCGCCTCATGAGCACCCGTGAGCCCAGTTTTGTGCGGACGTCCCCGGTGGATGCCCTGCCGATCGACGACGGACTCCTGCTGCTCTACCAGCGCGAGATCTTCCGGTTGAGCCTGCTGGGCCAGATGGTTTACGAGCACTGCGAACAGCCGCGGACCGTGACCGAGATCGCGGACTGGCTGCTCGAACAGCTCGGCGCGCCCCCGGAAGGCGACCTGCACCAATCCAGCCACACCGTCGTCACCCAACTCACCGCTGCCGGTGTGTTGCAGGAAACCCCGACCACCGCCGAGCGTCCCTGACCCGCATCAAACCGGCAGGCAGCGAACCAGCAGCAAATAGCGCCCACGCGAGGCGGTCTGCGCGCGCTACACCGTGGCTGCGCAGCCGCCTCGCCCGTTCGGTGGGGTCAGATGCGGCCCTCGTACAGGACGTGGACCAGGTCGTCCAGGTTCGCCTCGACACCCTTGGTCGCAGCGACCGACACCGAGGCGAACACGTAAGTCTGTGGCTGCTCATCCAGGAATGCCCGGGCCGCCTCCAGCGAGGCCTTGTCCGCGTAGGTGTAGTAGTTGATCTTCTGCACACCACGGTTGATGCACTCCCGGTATTCAGCATCACTCAGGCCCGAACCGCCATGCATCACGATCGGCACCCCGGTGCGCTCACGCAGCGTGGTGATCAGGTCG
>JBMNPP010000047.1:0-14583 GCA_050943675.1 Brooklawnia sp. | reverse complement strand
TCAAATCTGTGTAACCGACAAAGGGGGTCTCCCCCTCGGCGCGCAGCACCTGGTACGCCTCGGTGTGCGCTTCGTTGCCCTTCTTGGCGCGGGCGTCCGCCTTGGCGCGGGCGCGCTGCTCGGCCATCAGTTCAGTGAAAAGCGCCTGGTCGACGCTGAGTCCCTGCTCGGCGGCCATCTCGAGGGTCAGGTCGATCGGGAAGCCATGGGTGTCGTGCAGTTCGAAGGCCTTGTCGCCCGGCAAAACCTGGCTGCCTGAAGAGCGGGTCTGGCCGGCTGCCAGGTCGAACAGCGCGGTACCGGAGGTCAGGGTGCGTCGGAAGGTCTGTTCCTCGGCCTGGGCCAGGTCACTGATGCGCTGCCACTCCTGGTCGATTTCGGGGTAGGACGTGCGCATCGACTGACGGCTGACGTCCAGCAGTTCGAGCAGGCAGGGTTCGGCATGACCCAGCAGCCGCATCGAACGGATCGAGCGACGCAGCAGCCGTCGCAGCACATAGCCGCGTGCCTCGTTGCCGGGGGCCACCCCATCGGTCATCAGCATCAGTGAGCTGCGGACGTGGTCGCCGATCACCCGCAGCCTGACGTCGTCATCCGGGTTTGTGCCATAGGCACGTCCGGACAGCTCGGTCGCCCGCTTGATCACCGGGAAGACCTCGTCGGTCTCGTACATGTTCTCGACGCCCTGGATCAGGTATGCGATGCGCTCCAGGCCTGCGCCGGTGTCGATGTTCTTGGTGGGCAACTGGCGCACGACATCGAAATCATCCTTGGCCCGCACCTGGGACAGTTCCTCCTGCTGGAAGACCAGGTTCCAGATCTCGAGGAAACGGTCCTCATCGGCGTTGGGCCCACCATCCGGGCCGTATTGCGGCCCCCGGTCGACGTAGATCTCCGAGCACGGTCCACCCGGGCCGGGCACACCCATGTGCCAGTAGTTGTCGGCCAGGCCACGGGCCTGGATGCGTTCGTCGGGGACGCCCACCGAACGCCACCACCGGATCGCCTCGACATCACCATCGGGGTATTCCGGGTGCAGCCCCGGCCCCAGGACGGTCACCCAGATCTTGTCAGGGTCGAAACCAAAGCCACCCTCGTCCTGGGGTGTGGTGACCAGCTCGAAGCCCCACTCGATGGTTTCCTTCTTGAAGTAGTCGCCGAAGCTGAAGTTGCCCAGCATCTGGAAGAAGGTGCCATGCCGGGTGGTCTTGCCAACATCATCGATATCCAGGGTACGCACGCACTTCTGCATGCTGACCGCACGAGGGTACGGTGCCGGCTCGGCGCCGGTGAAGTATGGCTTGAACGGGACCATGCCCGCGTTGACGAACAGCAGGGTGGGATCGTTGTAGAGCAACGAGGCGCTGGGCACCACAGTGTGCCCGCGGGCGGCGAAGAAATCCACATAGCGGCGCCCGATGTCTGCAGCCTTCATCTGTCCATCCTCCACTGTCTACCGATGCCGCCCAAGTTTATGGTCAGCCAGCTTGCAAGACTAGCGCGCCAATCCCTCCCCGGTTCGGCCAGACCGCGCTCGTGATCGGCCTGCGGACGGCAGCGCATCGCCCATCGGGTGGTTAGGCTTCGGATATGTCCTCGACGAGCGCATCGGCCGGCAAGTTGAAGGGCCGCGGCTGGAAGCACGTCGTCAAGGCCACACTGCAACGGTTCAGCATCAACAAGAGCACTGACCTGGCCGCCTCGCTGACCTATTACGCAGTGCTGGCGTTGTTTCCGGGCCTGCTGGCGGTCGTGTCGGTGCTGAAACTCAGCGGGATCGGCGAAACCCTGGTGCCAGAGCTGACCGCCCTGATCAAGGAGGCTGTGCCCGACCAGGGCACTGTTGACCTGCTGGTGCCCATCATCGAGGGCTTCTTCTCATCGGCTGGTGCGGGTCTGGCCCTGATCATCGGTATCGGTACTGCCATGTGGGCGGCCAGCGGGTATGTGGCCGCCTTCGCCAGGGCGCACAACCGCGTCTACGACACCGCTGAGGGTCGTCATCCGGTCAGGCTGAAGCTGCAGCAGTTGGCGCTGACCGCAACAATCCTGTTGGGGGTGGTGCTGCTGCTGGGTGCGGTCGTACTGTCCGGTGACCTGGCGCGCTGGATCGGTGACCTGGCCGGTCTGGGCTCGCAGGCAGTGCGGGTCTGGGACCTGGCGAAGTGGCCGGTCATGCTGTTGTTGACGATGGGTCTGGTCGCTGCGCTCTACCACTGGACGCCCAATATCGCCTTCCCACGATTCCGGCCGATCACGGTCGGCTCAACGGTGGCCGTACTGGTGGCAGTCATCGCTGCGGCCGGTTTCAGCTTCTACGCATCAAGATTTGGCAGCTACGACAAGACCTACGGCACGCTGGCCGGTGTGATCATCGCCCTGTGGCTGGTCTGGCTGATCAACCTGGCGCTGGTCTTCGGTGCCACACTGGACGCCGAGGTTCGACGCACCCGCCAGCTCGCGGCCGGCGAGCCGGCAGAACGCCAGCCCCTGTTACCACCGCGGGCGTTCGATGGCATCATCAAGGCGCGTCAGAAGGCAAATGCGGTGGCTGCCGAGGGCCACCAGATCCGTGTCGAGGCCGCTGCGGACTGACCAGTCAGTTGGTGCCGGGCCGCTCGGTGCGGCCCAGCAGTTGCCTGAGTAGCTCGAGGCGTTCGGCGATCTGTGCCTCGTTGCCGTGTTCGGTGGGCCGGTAGTAGCGCCTTCCGGCGAGCTCATCCGGCAGGTATTCCTGGGCCGCCACCCCATGCGGGTAGTCGTGGGAATACTGGTAGCCGACCCCGTGGCCGTATTTCGCAGCCGACGAATAGTGCGCATCGCGCAGGTGTTCAGGCACATTGCCGATCCGGCCACCACGCACATCGGCGATGGCCGCGTCAATGGCGGTGTAGACGGCATTGGATTTCGGGGCGGTCGCACAAGCGATGGTTGCCTGCGCCAGGTTCAGCCGGGCCTCGGGCATTCCGATGAGCTGGACGGCCTGAGCGGCTGCCACGCAGGTCTGCAGTACCCCGGGAGCCGCCATCCCGATGTCCTCGCTGGCCGAGATGATCAGCCGCCGGGCCATGAACCGGGGGTCCTCCCCCGCCTCGATCATCCGGGCCAGCCAGTGCAGTGCCGCGTCAACATCGGAGCCACGAATAGACTTGATGAACGCGCTGATCACGTCATAGTGCTGGTCACCGTCGGCGTCATAGCGCACCGCGGCCCGGTCAACTGATTGTTCCAGGGTGGCCAGGGTGATGCTCGGGGCCGCGATCGCGTCGGCACTTCGCGCTGCCTCTTCCAGGTAGGTCAACACCCGGCGGGCATCCCCACCAGCCATCGACAGCATCGCGGCGCGGGCGTCCTGGTCCAGGGTGTACCTGCCCGCCAGGCCACGATCGTCTTCCAGCGCCCGGTCGATCAGCAGGTTCAGGTCGTCATCGGTCAGCGGCCGCAGCGTCAGCACCAGTGAGCGGGACAGCAGCGGCGAGATGACCGAGAAACTGGGGTTCTCGGTGGTCGCCGCGATCAGGGTGACCAGCCGGTTCTCCACCGCGGGCAAGAGCACATCCTGCTGCGCCTTGTTGAACCGGTGTACCTCGTCGACGAACAGCACGGTCGGGTTGCCGCGGGCCAGCTCACGTTTTGCGGTCTCGAGTTGGCCGCGCACTTCCTTGACCCCCGCGGTCACCGCGGATAGTTCGACGAAGCGGCGATTGGTCTGCTGTGAGACCACCGCTGCGATGGTGGTCTTGCCGACACCGGGCGGGCCCCACAGGAATACCGACATCGCACCAGACCCTTCGGCGAGCCGGCGCAGCGGGGAGCCGGGTGCCAACAGGTGCTGCTGGCCGACGATCTCGTCGATGGTCCTGGGACGCATCCGCACCGCGAGTGGCAGGTTGGCATGGTCGGCATCCTGCAGCGAGCCCCCGGTGCCTGCGGCGTCGCGCTGCGGGATCAGGTTGCCGAACAGGTCCTCACTCACGTTGTGAGGCTACCCCAGCGCGACGACCGCGCAACGGACTCACTCCTGGTCGAGCATGCGCAATTCCAGGGCCGACTGGTCGTTGCCGTCCCAGCCCTGGGTATCCAGCCAATTGGCCACACCCCCGAGTTCTTCCTCGATATAGCCGAGCAGGTATTCCATGACTTGCGGAGGGGTGCCCTGCGATGCGATCTGGGTCTTGTGCTCCGGCGAACCGAAGGTGGCGGCCAGACCGAGCCGGTCAAGGATCGCCGCGATCCGCTCGGTGCTGGCTGCGTAGTCGGCAATCACCTGATCTTCGGGCACCCCGACTGTGCGCAACAGCAGTGCGCTGGTGGTACCAGTGCGGTCTTTTCCGGCAGCGCAGTTGATGATCGTTGCCCCATCAGCGGTGGCCACGGTGCGCAATGCACCGACCAGGCTGTCGGGCCGGGCGCTGAAATACCCCAGGTAATGTCGCGCGGTGTGTTGGGCGTGCGTGTGCGGCTCTCCCGGGTCGTCCAGCGCCAACTGTCCATCCCACGGCGGCAGGGGGCTGTTCGGGTCGTCGTCGGGGTACAGGCTCATCTTGTGCAGGTTCACCTGCCCATCGAACGGCCAGGCCGCGTCCTGGGCATGCTCACGGTTTGTACGCAGGTCAATGACGTCACTGAGCCGGTACTCCCCGAGCAACAGAGCCACCGAGTCGCTGGTCAGGTCGCCGAGGTTGTCGGAGCGCAGCACTATTCCGTCACGCACGCGCCTGCCATCAGCGGTGGTGCGTCCACCGAGGTCACGCATGTTCACCACGCCAGCCAGGGCGATCCAGTTCGGTTCACTCATGTGGCCGAGCGTACCCACCCCTCATGACAGCCTGGTGAACACCCCTTGAATCAGCTTGTCGGCGCGGTTTCCGGCTTCGCTTCGGGTTTGAAGTCGACCCCGGCCTCCTTGCGCTGCTGTGCAGTGATCGGCGCGGGAGCCCCGGTGAGCGGGTCGAAACCGTTGCCGGTCTTGGGGAAGGCGATCACTTCGCGGATCGACTCGGCCCTGCCCAGCAGGGCCACGATACGGTCCCAGCCGAAGGCGATACCGCCATGCGGGGGCGCCCCGAACTGGAAGGCATCCAGCAGCCAGCCGAACTTCTCCTGGGCATCCTCTGCAGCGATACCCATCACCTTGAAGACCCGCTCCTGGATGTCGCGGCGGTGGATCCTGATCGATCCGCCACCGATCTCGTTGCCGTTGCAGACAAGGTCGTAGGCATAGGCAAGTGCCGAGCCAGGATCGGTGTCGAAGGTGTCCAGGTGCTCCGGCCTGGGTGAGGTGAAGGCATGGTGCACCGCGGTCCACTTGCCATCGCCAACCGCCACATCGCCCTCGGCCCTCGCTTCGGCGACCGGCTTGAACAGGGGCGCATCGACCACCCACAGGAAGCTCCAGCTGTCCTGGTCGACCAGCCCGCAACGCTCTGCGATCTCGGAACGGGCAGCCCCCAGCAGGTTCTGCGAGGCGGTGCGCTCACCCGCGGCGAAGAAGATGTTGTCGCCGGGCTTGGCACCAGTGGCAGCGGCCAGGCCGTCCCGTTCGGCAGCACTGAGGTTCTTGGCCACGGGCCCGCCCAGGGTGCCGTCCTCAGCCAGGGTGACGTAGGCCAGACCCCTGGCGCCACGCTGCTTGGCCCATTCCTGCCAGGCGTCGAAGGCACGCCGCGGCTGGGAGGCACCGCCAGGCATCACGATCGCGCCGACATAGGGTGCCTGGAAGACCCGGAACTTCGTCTCTGAGAAGTACCCGGTGAGCTCGGTGAGTTCCAGGTCGAAGCGCAGGTCGGGCTTGTCCGACCCGTAGCGGTCCATCGACTCGGCATAGGTCAACCGCGGCAGTGGAGCGGGCAGTTCGTAGCCGATCAGGGCCCAGATCTCGGCGATGATCTGTTCGGCCAGGGCGATCACGTCGTCCTGCTCGACAAAGCTCATCTCGACGTCGAGCTGGGTGAACTCGGGCTGCCGGTCGGCGCGGAAATCCTCATCGCGGTAGCAGCGGGCGATCTGGTAGTAGCGCTCCATGCCGGCCACCATCAGCAACTGCTTGAACAGCTGCGGGCTCTGCGGCAGTGCATACCACGAGCCCGGCGCCAGCCGTGCCGGGACGACGAAGTCGCGTGCTCCCTCCGGGGTGCTGCGGGTCAGGGTCGGGGTTTCGATCTCGACGAAGTCGTGGGCATCCAGTACCCGACGGGCAGCAGCGTTGACCTTGCTGCGCAACCGCAGCAGCCGGCCCGGCTCGGGGCGGCGCAAATCGAGGTAGCGGTAGCGGAAGCGGGCGTCCTCACCCACGTTGACCCGGGCATCGATCGGGAACGGCAGCGGCGCCGACGGGTTGAGCACCTCGAGTTCACTGACCGCGACCTCGATCTCGCCGGTCGGCATGTTCGGGTTCACCGTGTCCGCAGAGCGGGCCTCGATCTGGCCGACCACCCGCAGGCAAAACTCGTTGCGCAACCGGTGCGCGCCGAGCTCATCGACCAGTTCTTCGCGGATCACGCACTGCACCACGCCGGAGGAATCCCGCAGGTCGACGAAGACGACCCCACCATGGTCGCGGCGGGCATCGACCCAGCCTGCCAACTCGACGGTGGAACCGATCTGGGGTGCACTGAGCGTGCCTGCCTGGTGGGTGCGGATCATTCCCTATTCCTTTCGAAAGCGAACCCCGCATAGACCGTACGGGGCCGCCGGTCAGTCTAGTGTGCCCACCCGCTACATCAGCAAGCCTGCCCCAGCGGCCCGGTTACCGGGCGGGGCTGATCTGCGGGTGCAGGTCGTCCTCTGGCGGCCGCCAGGCGTCGGCCCGGGCAGGGCCCTGCTCACCGGAGCGGATGTCCTTGACCTCGCCATCGACGCCACCGAACCAGACGAACGGGATGCCGCGCCGGTCGGCGTATCGGATCTGTTTGCCGAACCGGTCAGCATTGGGTGAGACCTCGCAGGCGATACCGCGGGCACGCAGCTGGGCGGCAACAGCCATCGCCTCGTCCCTGGTCTGCTCATCATCAACCGCAACCAGGACAGCGCTGGGCACACTTCGTGAAGCGCTCAGCTCGCCGCGCGCCAGCAGTGGCACCAACAGCCTGGTCAGGCCCAGCGAGATGCCCACGCCCGGATAGCTGCGTTTGCCGTCGGCGGCCAGCGAGTCATAGCGCCCGCCCGAACAGATCGAGCCCAATGATTCGTGCCCGACCAGCTCGGTCTCGTAGACCGTGCCGGTGTAGTAGTCCAGTCCGCGGGCGATCTTGAGGTCCGCCACCATCCGGCCCGGCACCTGCCGTCGGGCCGCATTGAGCACCGAGGCAAGCGCCTCAAGTCCCTCGTCGAGCATCTCGGAGGCGACCCCGAGCTCACGCACCTGACCGATGAACGAATCGTCGGTGGTCGAAATGGTGGCAAGCTGGACGCACTTGCTGGCAACCTGCTCACTCAGGCCGAGCTCGCCGGTCAACAGCTCGGCGACGGCTGCCGGACCGATCTTGTCGAACTTGTCGACCCGCTGCAGCACCGCAGCGGTGTCCTGGATACCCAGCCCCCGGTAGAACCCCTCCGAGAGCTTTCGGTTGTTGATGTGCATCCGAACCGGTGGCAGCCCCAATTCGTCATGCAGGCGTTCGAGTGCCTCCAGCATGACCAGGGGCGCCTCGACGTCGTGGTGCTCGGCCAGGGTGTTCTCGCCAATGATGTCGATGTCTGCCTGCGCGAATTCACGGTAGCGGCCCTCCTGGGGGCGCTCGCCTCGCCAGACCTTCTGGATCTGGTACCGGCGGAATGGGAAATGCAGGTGCCCGGCATTCTCCAGCACATAGCGGGCCAGCGGCACCGTCAGGTCGAAGTGCAGGCCAAGCTCGTCCGGGGCGGCTCCCCCACCTTGGCGTTCGGCATGCAGCCGCCTGACCACGTACACCTCTTTGGTGATTTCACCCTTGCGGTTCAGCGCCGTCATCGGTTCCACCGCGCGGGTCTCGATGCTGGCGAAGCCATGCAATTCGAAGGTCTCGCGCAGGATGTCGATCACCGCGAGTTCGACCATCCGCTGGGACGGCAGGAACTCAGGGAATCCGGAAAGTGCTTTCGGACGGGCCATCAGCCGAGAATCTCCTGTGTCAGGTACGGGTTGTTGGCCAGTTCAGCAGCCATAGTCGTGGCCGGGCCATGGCCTGGAAGGATACTGGTCGCAGCATCGATCTCGGTCCGCAGCCTGCGCAATGAAACCGTCATCTCGGCCATGCTGCCGCCGGGCAGGTCGACCCGTCCCATGCTGCCGGCGAAAAGCACGTCGCCGGAGAACAGCACCGGGCTGCCCTCGTGCTCGCTGCGCAACACCACACAGCCCGGGGTGTGGCCGGGTGAATGCAATACCTCGAAGCCCAGGCCGGCCAACTCGAGTTGCTGGCCGTCAGACAGTTCTCGCAGGTCGTTGGGGGCGGGCAGCCGGTCGCTACCCAGCACACTGGCGACCAGGAACGCACCCTCGGGACCCAACCCGAGCCCGGGCTGGGTCAGCATGGCCCGATCGTTGGGGTGCAACCAGACCGGCACCTGGTGGTCGTTGGCCAGCTCGGCAGCATCTGCCACGTGGTCGATGTGGCCGTGGGTCAGCAGCACCCCGGCCAGGCGCAGCGAATGCCGGGTGAGCAACTCCTCAATTGTCTTGCGGGTGGCGACCCCGGGATCGATGACGACGGCCGGTTGCGGGTCGCTGGGCCGACCTGGCTGAACAGAGAGCAGATAACAGTTTGCCTGCCAGGGTCCGCTCACGAATGGCACGATGAACACAAATTGCAGCCTATCGGGCAATATGGACCCATGAGTGAAAGCGCAGGGCCGACGGAATACGGACGCGTCACCGATGACGGCACGGTTTACGTGCTAACTGCGGCGGGCGAACGTGCGGTCGGTCAAGTTCCCGATGTCGACAAGTCTGAGGCACTGGCGTTCTTCGTCCGCCGCTTCGAGGCGCTGGAAACCGAGGTCAACCTCCTGGGGCAGCGTGTTGAATCGGGGTCGTTGTCACCAGCGGATGCACGCAAGTCGGTGAACAATCTGAAGAGTTCGATCGCCGAGGCCAATGCAGTTGGTGACCTGGACGGCCTGATGGCCCGGCTGGACGCGCTGGCACCGCAGTTGGCCGCTGCCCAGGAGGCCCGCAAGGCTGAACGGGCCCAGCAGCAGGAACAGACCCGGGCCGCCAAGGAAGGCATGGTCGCCGAGGCCGAGAAATTGGCCGCCGGCACCGACTGGCGCGGTGGGGTCAACAGGTTCAGGGCGCTGCTGGACGAGTGGAAGGCGCTGCCGCGCATCGACCGGACCACCGACGACGAGCTATGGCACCGCTTCAGCACGGCTCGCACCACATACACCCGCCGACGCAAGGCGCAGTTCGCCTCGGAGAATGAGCGACGAGAGACCGCCCGAAAGATCAAGATGAAGATCATCGATCGGGCCCGAGACATTGCCGGTTCAACAGACTGGGGTCCAACTGCCGGCGAATTCCGCGAGTTGATGAGCCAGTGGAAGGCCGCTGGCGGTGCCCCCCGCGATGTCGAGGACAAGCTGTGGGCCGAGTTCCGGGGCCTGCAGGACCAGTTCTACAACGCGCGCTCGGCCGCCTTCGATGCTGAAGAGAGTGGGTACCGGGAAAACCTGGTCGCCAAGCAGGCGCTGCTGGACCAGGCCGAGCAGTCCATCGTCCCGGTCACCGATGTGAAGGTCTCCCGTGATGGGTTCCGGGAGTTCCTGGCCAAGTACAACGAGTACGGCAAGGTGCCGCGCGACTCCATCCGCCCACTGGACAACCGCGTCCGTGCCCTTGAGCAGGCCATCCGATCGGCCGAGGAAGCCGAATGGCGCCGCACCGATCCCGAGGCACGCAAGCGGGCCGCGGACACCGTGCAGATGTTCACCGCGCAGATCGACAAACTTGCCGCCCAGGCAGACGCAGCCGAGAAGCGTGGCGAACAGAAGCGCGCCGACAAGGTCCGCGAGTCGATCAAGACCTACACCGAGTGGCTCGACCAGGCGCAGAAGGCCCTGGACGAGTTCTCTGCCTGACCAGGCGACAAGGCAGGCTGCAACCGCCCCAGGACGGGTGCAGCCTGCCTTTCAGGTTGCGACCTCAGCCCCCCTGGCTGACCCGGTAGACGTCGTAGACGCCTGACGACTTGCGCAATTGCGAGATGACATCGGCCAGGTGCTTGGGATCGGAACACTCGAAGGTCAGTCGCACCTTGGCCAACCGGTCCTTGGTGGTGCTGACCAGTGCCGAGGTGATCGAGACACCCTGGTCGCTCAGCAGTTTGCTCAGCTCGGCCAACAGACCAGTGCGGTCCAGCGCCTCGACCTGGATTGAGACCAGGTAACCCGAACCGCTGGTGGCCTGGGCCCACTCCACATTTACGATGCGCTCTGGCTGCGAAAGCAGGTTGGCTGCATTGGTGCAGTCCATCCGGTGGACTGAAACCCCGTTCTCGCGGGTCACGAACCCCAGGATCTCGTCTCCGGGAAGGGGGGTGCAGCACTTGGCGAGCTTGACCCACATGTCGGAATCACCCTCGACGATGATGCCCACATCGGTCTTGGTGGTCGACTTGTGGCGCGGAGCGATGGGCCGCTTTTCTTCCATCGTCTCGGTGACGGTCGCCTCAAGACCACCTTCGGTCTCGACCAGGCGGTGTACGACCCCCTGGGCACCCACATTGCCCTCACCGATCGCAGCGTAGAGCGCATTGACATCAGGTAGCCGGTAGCTGTCGGCCACCGCTGTCAGGTGCTCGACGGTCAACAACCGTTGCAGCGGCAGCCCCGACTTGCGCAATTGGCGAGCCAACTGGTCCTTGCCGTGCTCAATGGCCTCTTCGCGACGTTCCCTGGTGAAGTGCTGCTTGATCTTCGTGCGGGCACGCGGTGAGGCAACGAAACTGAGCCAGTCGCGGCTGGGGCCGGCGTTCTCGGCGCGGGAGACCAGGATCTCGCAGATATCGCCATTGACCAGTTTGCTGTCCAGCGGCACCAGGCGTCCATTCACGCGCGCACCAATGCAGCGATCACCCACCTGGGTGTGTACCGCGTAGGCCAGGTCGACCGGTGTGGAGCCCTGCGGCAGGGCAATGACGTCACCCTTGGGGGTGAATACATAGACCTCCGAGGTGCCCAGCTCGAAGCGCAGCGAATCCAGGAACTCGCCCGGATCCTCGGTCTCGCGCTGCCACTGGTTCAGCTGGTAGACCCACGAAAGTTGCTGGTCGTCCGGCCCGGTCGGGCCTGCATCGGTGGCACCCTGTTTGCCCTTGGCAGGCGGCTCCTCCTTGTACTTCCAGTGCGCCGCCACACCATACTCGGCTCGCTGGTGCATCTCATGGGTGCGGATCTGGAACTCCACCGGCCGGTTGCCCGGCCCCAGCACCGTGGTGTGCAGCGACTGGTACATGTTGTACTTCGGCAGCGCGATGTAGTCCTTGAACCGCCCGGGCAACGGGTTCCAGCGCGTATGCAGCACACCAAGTGCTGCATAGCAGTCGCGGGTGCTGTCGACCAGCACCCGCAACCCAACCAGGTCATAGATATCGCTGAACTCGCGGCCCCGCACCACCATCTTCTGGTAGATCGAGTAGTAGTGCTTCGGCCGCCCGTAAACGGTGGCCTTGAGGCCTGCGGCAGTAAGGTCGGTCTTGCACAGGTCGATGACCTCACGCAATTGCCGTTCGCGTTGCGGCGCCGCCTCGGCCACCAGCCGCACGATCTCGTCATAGACCTTGGGCTGCAGCCCCGCGAATGAGAGGTCCTCAAGTTCCCACTTGATCGCATTCATGCCCAGCCGGTGGGCCAGCGGGGCGAAGATCTCAAGGGTGTCCTTGGCGATCCGGTTCTGCTTGTCAGGTCGCAGGAAGCCGAGCGTCCGCATATTGTGCAGGCGGTCAGCCAGCTTGATCACCAGCACGCGAACATCCCGGGCGGTCGCCACAACCAGCTTGCGGATCGTCTCGGCCTTGGCAGACTCACCATAGGTGAGCTTGTCGAGCTTGGTGACCCCGTCGACCAGCGTGGCCACCTCGTCACCGAAATCGGTGCGCAATTGTTCGATGGTGTAACTGGTGTCCTCGACGGTGTCGTGCAGCAGTGCAGCGCTCAACGTCGATTCGGTCATACCGAGTTCGGCAAGGATCGTGGCGACCGCCAGCGGGTGGGTTATGTAGGGTTCGCCGCTCTTGCGTACCTGACCGCGATGGTAGTGCTCAGCGGTGTGATACGCGCGTTCCAGTTGCTCAAGGTTCGTCTTGGGGTGGTTTGCCCGCACCACCGAGAACAGCGGGTCCAGGACTGCCGACTGAGGCGTCCGGTTGGCACCACCGAACCATGCCAGTCGCTGGCGCATGCGAAGGCGCGGTTGTTCCGGGCCGCTGGCCACGCGTTCCAGGGTGGCGGATTGCGGCGCACCGGGAACCCCGGTACCCGTTCCATAGGGCCCATAGACGCTATCTTGAGACGCCATCCCCCAGCCCCCCCTTCATGTGAGCCGTAGCGATGAGTCTATTACGACTTCCCCAACATCAATGAGGGGACACCTGTTGGTCAACCGGTTTCGATCATGGCGTAAAGCTCGGTGGAGCTCATGGCAGCCAGATTCTCGCGCCCCCGCAGACCGCCCAACTCGATGACGACCTGCATCTGCACCACTCGGGCCTGCAGGCGTTCCACCAGCTTGATGGCTGCCTGCAGGGTGCCGCCGGTGGCAAGCAGGTCATCGATCACCAGCACCCGCTGGCCGGGTTGCAGGGCGTCGGTATGTATCGCCAGCACGCTGGAACCATATTCCAGGTCGAACCGTTCCTCGACCACGGTGCTCGGTAGCTTGCCCGGCTTCCGGATGGGTACGAAGGCGGCCCCCAGCTTGAGCGCGAGCGGTGTGCCGAAGAGGAAGCCCCGGGATTCGACGCCGGCCACCACATCGATACCGCTGGGTGCCTGCTCGGCGAGCACTTCGATGATGCCGTTGAACACCCCCGGATCACCCAGCAGTGGCGTGATGTCCTTGAACTGCACCCCCGGTTTCGGAAAGTCCGGGATATTGCGGATCAACTGGGTTGCACGCAGTACGCGCGGATCAGACATCTCACTTCTTTCTGGCCGAGCGGGACCGCTTGGTCGGCTGCAGCCGTTCGCCACTGCCGGGTTCAGGTGCCGGCTCGTCGTCGGTCTGGTCGACGGTGCTGACCTCGATGCCGGTTTCTGCGAACTCGAGCACCCCTGCGGACGGGGTCGGCGTCATCGGCAGGCCGGACACGCTCACCTCAGCGTCCGAGGTAACTGTGCTGATCCTGGCCCGGCCCTTGCGTCGGTTCTTCTCCAGCGAGGCCCGGTGCTTGACCATTTCGGGATCGCGTTCACGCATCTGCGCCAGCAGCGGGGCCGCCAGGAAGAGCGATGAGTAGGCACCCGACAGCATGCCGATCAGCATCGCCAGACCCAGATCAGCCAGTGGACCCTCGCCACCCAATACCACGACACCGGCCACCAGGATCGCCGTCACCGGCAGTACCGCCACGATGGTGGTGTTGATCGAGCGCACCAGCACCTGGTTGATGGCTGCGTTGGTGGCCTGGGAATAGGTGCGCGATTGGCTGGTTATGTCCCTGGTCTGGACGCGGGTCATGTCGAACACCACCACGGTGTCGTACAGGGAGTACCCCAGGATGCCGAGCACTGCGATCACCGTTGCCGGGGTCACCGTGAAACCGATCAGGGCGTACAACCCGACCGTGACCACAAGGTCGTGCAAGAGCACCACCAAAGCGGCGACAGACATCTTCCATTCCCGGAAGTAGAGGAAGATCAGGATCCCGACGCCAACCAGGAAGACGACCAGTGCCGTCAGTGCCTGCTGCGAGATCTGTTGGCCCCAGGATGGCCCGATCAGCGAATACGCGACGTCATCAGTGACGATGCCGGCCTGGCCGGCGATCGCCTCACGCACCTGGACCACCTCGGCGGCCTCCAGGCTGCGGGTCTGCACCCGTACCGTGGTGTCGCCAACCGTGTTGACCTGGACGCCAAGATCAGGCACCCCGGTGTCGCTGACTGCTCGGGCGAACTCGTCGACGGTGCTGCTGGTGACCTGGACCGGAGCCTGGAAGACCGATCCCCCCTCGAACTCGATCCCCAGGTTCAGCCCGCGGATGCCGACGGCCAGGAAAGAGATCAGCAGGACGATGGCGCTGATCGTGTACCACCGTTTGCGGTTGCCGATGAATTCGAACTCGAAGTCGCCGGTGTACAACCGGTGTGCGAACGACTGCCGGGGCTTTGTGGGCTTGGTATCGGTCGCGCTCATTCGGTGGCCTCCTGCGTCGTCGCGGACGCAGCCGTGGTGTCGCTGCGGTTGGATTTGCTGGTGGCCGCTGCCGGGCGGGTGCGGCGTCTGGTGTTGCCGGCACGGCGACCGAGCAGCGAGGCGCGCGCAACCCCCAGGTGCTCGGGGTCGAACCCAGAGAACTTGTGTCCCTCACCGAAGAACTTGGTGCGCCCCAGAATGCTCATCAGTGGATGGGTGAAGAAGACCACCAGCAGCAGGTCGATGGC
>JBMNPP010000046.1:0-14607 GCA_050943675.1 Brooklawnia sp. | reverse complement strand
GCCGGTCGAGCAGACCCCGACATCGGTGTCAGCACAGCCCAACAGCTCGGCCACCTGTGCGGCAGTGGCGGCAGCGTCCTGGTAGTCGGGCTCGCCGGTACAGGCGTTGGCCCCGCCGGAGTTCAGCACCACTGCCTTTAGCTGGCCATCGGCGAGCGCCTGGCGTGACCAGGCGACCGGCGCGGCGAATACCCGATTGCTGGTGAATACCCCGGCTGCGTCAAAGCGGGGCCCCTGGTTGACGACCAGCGCCAGGTCGAGGTCACCGGAGGTCTTGATACCTGCGGCCACCCCGGCAGCGAGGAATCCCCTGGGGTCGGTGATACTCACGGCGCCACCCCGATCGTGGACAGTCCCATCGTCTCGGGCAGCCCGAGTGCGAGGTTCATCGACTGGATCGCGGCGCCGGCAGTGCCCTTGGTGAGGTTGTCCAGGGTGCCGACCGCGACCACGCGTCCGGCGGCCTCATCCACTGTGGCCTGCACCTGGAAACCGTTGCTGCCCAGCACCGACTTCGAGGCCGGCCACTGCCCCGATGGCAGTACGGTGCAGAACGGCTCACCGGCATAGCTGTCCTGGTAGGCCTGCTGCACCTGGTCGGCGGTGTATCCGGCGATGGGCGCTGTCACCACCGTCAGGATGCCGCGCGGCATCGGGGCCAGCATCGGGGTGAAGCTGACCGTCGGATCGTCGGCACCCAGGACCGCCATGTTCTGCAGGATTTCCGGGGTGTGCCGGTGCATGCCGCCCACGCCGTAGGCGCTCATCGAACCCATCACTTCGCTACCGAGCAGGTGCGGCCTGGCCGACTTGCCCGCGCCGGAGGTCCCCGAGGCCGCGGCCACTGTGACATCACGGCCGTCAATGAGCCCACTCACCAGTGCAGGTAGCAGGGTGAGGGTGACGGTGGTTGGGTAGCAGCCCGGCACGGCGATGCGCCTGGTTCCGCCCAGGACAGCGCGCTGTCCGGGCAATTCGGGCATGCCATAGGGCCAGGTACCTGCGTGTGTCGAGCCGTAATACTTCGACCACTGGGCGGGATCGGTGAGGCGGAAGTCGGCACCGCAGTCGATCACCAGGGTGTCCTGGTCCAATTGGGCGGCGACTTCTGCGGAGGCACCGTGCGGCAGGGCAAGCACCACCACGTCGTGGCCGGACAGGTTTTCGATGGTTGTTTCCACCACATCGCGGCCGGCCAGTTGCGGCACATTCGGCAGGTGGGAGCCGAGTTTGGTTCCTGCATTGGAGTGCGCCGTGAGCGCACCGATGCTCAACTCGGGGTGGGCGGCGGCCAGTCGCACGACCTCGCCTCCGGCGTATCCGGTGCATCCGGCGACAGCGATCGAATAGGTCATGGCATAACTATGTCTTGGGTCGAATAGATATGCAAACTCGGCGGTCTCCGCGGTGCTGTCAGGCCCGATCCAGGACGCCTGCCCCCGCCACCACCATGCTCAACCCGAGCTCGAAACCAGGCTCGTCCAGCGCCTCGACCGGCGGTGCCAGTACCCCCAGGCCAAGCAGGCTCTGCCTGGTCTGCTCCTGCACCACGTGCCCGAGCACGAAATGGGTGATGGCCCGGGCGGCAGCAGCAGCATCGAGTGCCGACCAGCCTGCAGCCCGCAGCGCCTGGACAGCCCCGGTATCCGGGATGCGCTCCCCCAACTGCACTGCCAGGGTCGCGGCGACCAACTCGGCGGCGTCCCGGTGGGCCAGCAGGACGCTGCGCAAGTCTGTGGCCCATTCGCGAAGCGCAGCCTCGAGTCCGGTACCTGCGATTTCGGCCTGAGCAGCCAGGATCTGGTCGGAGACCCCGGCCAGCAAGGTTTGCTTGTTGGCGTAGTGCCAGTAGATGGTGGCCGCCTGGACACCCAGCGCCTCGCCGATGCGGCGCATCGAAAGGTCGGCCAGCCCATAGGAATCCAGGATGTCCAGGGCAGCGGCGACGATGGATTGCCTGCTTACGACCACGTGCTGACCATACCGGTTGCCAGAGCGTACTCTTGGGGAGAGCTCTTGGATTTGCGCCTGGCTGAGGAGGGCGACGGCATGACGAGGTATCAGCAAGCGAACCGTCTACAGGGTGTCCACTACGACGTACGCGGCCGGAATATGGTGGAGGCCCAGCGCATGGTGGCCGCTGGGCAGCGAGTGCTGCACCTCAATATCGGCAACCTGGCGCCCTTCGGTTTCGCTGCCCCCGAATCAATGGTGCGCAGCGTGGTGGCCAATATGGCCGAATCCGAGGGATATGCCGACGCCCGGGGCATCTACACGGCACGCACCGCGGTGGCGAACTACTACCAGACCTTCGGTCTGGAAGTCGACATCGAGCAGGTGATGATCGGCAATGGGGTCAGCGAGCTGATCTCGATGGTGCTGCAGGCGATGCTCAATATCGGTGACGAGATCCTGATCCCGGCACCGGACTATCCGCTGTGGACCGCCCAGACGAACCTGTCCAGCGGACGGGCAGTGCACTACCTGTGCGACGAATCGAATAGTTGGCAGCCCGATATCGACGACATCAGGTCGAAGATCACCCCGCGCACCAAGGCGTTGGTCATCATCAACCCCAATAACCCCACCGGCGCGGTCTACTCGACCGAGCTGCTGCAGCAACTGATCGACCTGGCGCGCGAATTCAACCTGATCGTGCTGTCAGACGAAATCTACGAAAAGGTCGTCTACTCGGGCAGTCATGTACACGCAGCCGCACTGGCCTCCCACGATGTGCTGTGCTTCACCTTCTCGGGGCTCTCAAAGGCCTACCGCGCCTGCGGCTGGCGCGCCGGGTGGCTGGTCGTGACTGGCCCGCTTGATGCGGCCGGCAATCTGCTGGAGGGGCTCGACCTGTTGGCAAACATGCGGATGTGCGCCAATGTGCCGGCCCAACACGCAATCCAGACCGCGCTGGGCGGCTATCAATCAATTGATGACCTGGTCAAGCCTGGCGGCAGGTTCCACGACCAGCTCGATCTTGCGCACAAATTGCTGAACAAGATCCCCGGCATCAGCTGTGAGCCGGCCCGGGGTGCGCTGTACCTGTTCCCCCGGCTCAACACCGAGATGTTCGATATCGAGGATGACGAGGACTGGGCGCTGGGCCTGCTTCGTTCAAAGAAGATCCTGGTCAGCCACGGACGAGGCTTCAACTGGCCGCACCCCGACCACTTCCGGCTGGTGGCGTTGCCCGAGGAGGCAGTCCTGCGCGAAGCGATCGGCCGGATCGCCGAGTACTGCGAGGAGACCACGATTCGTTGAGCCGCCCCGGCGACTTCAGGATCGGGCCAGTACGCTGATCAACCCGGAGGCCAGGTCACCAGCCGGTTCGGCCACGACCGCGTCCAGCTCCAGCCATTCGGCCATCACATGCAGTTCTGCAACCGCTGCAGCCAGCACCTCGGGTACCGGACTGGGGTGCCCGTCCTCGGACCATGCCGCCTGGACGCGCAGCAGCCCGGCCTGCCGATCGGCCTTGAGATCAAACCGGGCAGCGATCGCCTCGCCCAGCAAGAGGCAGTAGACGTAGTAGCCGTGCCGCCGCTTCGCCGCCGGCACATAGATCTCGATGCGGTAGTCAGTGCCGAGCACGGCCTTGAGCCGGGCCCGGTCGAACAGCAGCGGATCGAAAGGACACACCAGCGCCTGGGCCCCCACGCGGCGCGGCAACCGGGCCTGGTGCCACAGCCAGGCCGGCTGGCGCCAGCCCGCAACACTGACCGGCAGCAGTTGGCCGTCCTCGGCAAGTTCGGCCACCGCCTGGCGTGCAGCCGCCACCGGGATGCGGAAGTACTCCGCCGCCCAACCGATTGTCGTGATGCCAAGGGCACTGGCTGCCCGGGCAGTCAGTTGGCGGTAGGCATCGGGTGGGCTTGGTGATACTGCCTGGCTGATCGCAGCCGGCAGGACCCGACCTGGCAGGTCGTAACGGCGTTCAAATGATGGGGTGCGGCCGGCCGCAGTGATCTGGCCATTCCAGAACAGCCATTCCAGTGCACTCTTGACCGCTGACCAGTTCCAGCCCCAGTCGGTGCGCTCGGAGGGTTGCGGCGCCTCCACCAGTGCCTCGATCTCACGTGCGGACGCCGGACCGTATTGATCAACTGCATCCAGTACCGCAGCGACCAGTCCGGGGTCCTCGCGCGAGATCCGCACCATTGAACCCCACGCGTCCTGTGCCGCAGAGGCCATCTTCAGCCGCAATGCGGGTTGCAGACGCACATCGATAAGGCAGGCCGCGTGCCCCCAGTACTCGAAAACCCGTCGGGGAGCCTGCCCGGCAGCACGATCAAGCAATGCAGTGTCGTAGCTGCCCAGCCGACTGAACAGCGGTGCATAGTGCGCGCGGGTCACCACATTGACCGAGTCGATCTGGAACTGTGCCAGCCGGTCGATGACCTGCTGCACCTGTCGCATGGTGACCCGACCCGGTCTGGGACGCCCGAAACCCTGGGCGGCCAGCATGATGCGGGCCGCCTCGGGCTGAGCAAGCGTCTGGGGCATCGCGGTTCAGGCGCGTTGCACTGCCCCGTGGACCTCCGCAGCCCGGGCCACTGCCGCCAACCGCGCCTGGGAGGCCTCGGCCTCGGTGAGGGTGCGATCGGGCGCCCGGAATCCCAGGGCGAAGGCCAGCGACTTCTTTCCCTCGGGAATCTGCGTGCCGGTGTAGATGTCGAACAGCCTGATCGACTCGAGCAGTTCGCCCGCACCCTCGACCAGTGCCTGCTGCACCTGGGCTGCCGGGGTATCGGCATCAACCACCAGGGCAACATCTTCCTTGGTCATCGGGAAGGGTGAAATCGCACTGACCTGGCCCCCTCGGGGCGCGGCGGCAATCAGCGCATCCAGATCGAACTCGACTGCACAGGCCCTCTCGGGCAGGCCATAGGCCTTGATCACCTTCGGATGCAGTTCGCCGGCATGGCCGATCACCTGCAATTCACCATCACGGACCACGCACAACTGTGCGCAGCGTCCCGGATGCCATGGCTCCTGCTGGGCGGCCCGGCGGACCAGGTCAAGGCCGAGGGACTCGGCAGCGGTCTGGGCAAGGTGGACGGCGTGCCGCCAGTCGGCAGGCTCGCCAGGCCCCTGCCAGCCCGGTGGCACCCAGTGGCCGGCCAGGACCCCAGCAATCATGCGGGGCTGGTCGGGCAGGTTGCTGGTCACCTGGGCGATCTCGGCGTCGGTGGGCCGCCGCGAGACATCCGGCATCGGCGCCGCGCCACGATCATTCTGCAGGAAGACCGAGCCGCACTCGAAGGCGGCCAAGTCGTCGGTGCTGCGTGAGGTGTTGCGAGCCACTGCGGCGAACAGGCCCGGCAGCAGCGTGGTGCGCATGAACGGCTGGTTGTCCGAGAGCGGATTGGCCAGCCGGACGGTGGCCCGGCGCGGGTCATCGCCAGCCAGCCCGAGCCGGTCGAGTTCGTCGGAGCTGATGAACGGCAGGGTCAGCAATTCTACGAATCCCGCACGCGCGACCGCCTGCATCACCGAGCGCCGCGAACGCTGCTCGAAGGTGTAACCGGCACCTGCAGGGGCGGTGGGCACCTCGGCGCGCACCAGCCCGAAGCCCAGCTTGCGGCCGATCTCTTCGACGTAGTCATATTGGTCGACCAGGTCCGGGCGCCAGGTGGGCGGGGTCAGGTGCAGCCATTCGCCGGCCATGTCGTCACGCGAACCCGTGACCTTGACCCCTGAGGCCGTCAACACATTGACGACCTGCCGCTCGCTGATCGGTGCACCCAGGATGCGGGCCGGCAGATCAGCCCGGATGCGCTGGTTCGGCATCGCCGGAACATCACCGACCAGGGTGTACTTCTCCTGGACAGTGCCTCCACCCAGCTCGGCCATCAGGCGGGCCGCCATCCGCGCTGCTGCCAGCGGCAGGGCCGGATCGACGCCTCGGGAGAACCTTGCCGAGGCCTCGGACGGCAGCTTGTGGCGCCGGAAGGTGCGCGCGATGGTGGTCGGGTCGAAACGAGCCGCCTCCAGCACGATATTGCGGGTCTCGGGCGTCAACTCGGTGGTTTGGCCACCCATCACACCAGCCATGCCGATCGGACCCGAATCATCGGTGATCAGCAGGTCATCGGTCGACAGCTTACGCTCGACATCATCCAGGGTGGTCAACCGCTCACCCTCGGATGCCTGCCGCACGACGATCGGCCCGCTGAGCCGGTCGGCGTCGTAGGCGTGCAGGGGCTGGCCCGATTCGAGCATCACGTAGTTGGTGATGTCGACGTCCAGGCTGATCGAACGCATGCCGGCGGCAACCAGCCGGGCAGCCATCCAGGGCGGTGTCGGCGCGTGCGGATCAACATCAGTGATGGTCAGCGCGGCAAATACGGTGCACTTGTCGGATTCGAGCCTGATCGGGTAGCCACTGTTCACTGGGCTGGGGGTACCAATCAGGTACGGGTCGGTGAAGGCAACCCGGAATGCCTGCGCCGTCTCACGGGCGATACCGCGCATACTCAGGCAGTAGCCGATATCAGGGGTGACGTCGATCTCCAATACCTCATCACGCGCCCGCAGCACCTCCATGGCGTCGGCACCCACGGTCAGTGGTTGCCCATCAATGAGATCGGGCAGCACCATGATGCCGTCGTGGTCGGTGCCCAGTCCCAACTCGTCCTCGGAACAGATCATGCCGTCCGAGACGTGGCCGTAGGTCTTGCGTGCCGAGATCTCGAAGTCACCGGGCAGCACGGCGCCCGGCAGGGCCACGACCACGTGGGCGCCGGCCTCGAAGTTCAGGGCACCACACACGATGCCGCGGGGTTCGTCCTCACCGACGTCGACCTGGCACCACCGGATCGTCCTGCCGTTCTTCTGCGGCTCGTCGACGAACTCAACGACGCGACCGATCACGACCGGGCCGGTGACCTCGGCCCCTGTGATGTCGATGCGCTCTACCTGCAGGCCGGCGCGGGTCAGTGCGTCAGCGACCTGGGCGGTGGTGACATTGGACGGCAGCGTGACCAGTTCACGCAGCCAACTAATCGGGACCCTCATCGGGCACCTCCTCGCAGCGAACGGGGGAAGCGGACGTCGCCCTCGACGAAGTCACGCAGGTCAGGGGCGTTGTTTCGGAACATCACCGTGCGGTCGACGCCCATGCCGAAGGCGAAGCCCGAGTAGACCTCGGTATCAATGCCCGCGGCAGCGAGCACCCGCGGGTTGACCACACCGCAACCGCCCCACTCAATCCAGCCCTCCGACTTGCAGGTCCGGCAGGGTCGCTCGGGGTTACCCACCGATTCGCCGTGGCAGACGAAGCACTGCAGGTCCATCTCGGCGCTCGGCTCGGTGAACGGGAAGTAGTGCGGACGCAACCGGGTGCGCACATCACCGAACATCGCCCTGGCCAGGTGGTCGAGGGTGCCCTTCAAGTGACCCAGGTTGATGCCCTTGTCCACGGCCAGGCCTTCGATCTGGTGGAACACCGGCAGGTGGGTGGCGTCGTACTCGTCGGCACGGAAGACCTTGCCCGGGCTGACTATGTAGACCGGCAGGTCACGGCTGAGCAGGGTGCGCATCTGAACCGGTGAGGTCTGGGTGCGCAGCAGTTTGCGGTCGGATTCGGGGTGGACGAATAACGTGTCCGAAAGCCCGCGTGCCGGGTGGTTCTCGGGCATGTTCAGGGAATCGAAGTTGAGCCATTCCGACTCCAGTTCGGGCCCCTCGACCACTTCCCAGCCCATGGAAATGAAGACATCACACATGTCGTCAAGCAGCGCAGTAACCGGGTGCAGCGCCCCGACCGGATGCAGGTCAACAGGCAGTGTGACGTCGACGCGCTCGGCGAGCAACCGGTTCTCAAGCTCGGTGGCCTCAACCTCTCTCTGCCGGGCAGCAAAGGCCTGGTTCACCCGGCCCCGGGCCTGACCGATGAGCTGGCCGGCCTGCTTGCGCTGGCCCGGTTCCAGTGAGCCGATGGCCCGGTTTGCCAGGCCCAGCGGCGACCTGTCGCCGGCGTGGTCGGTGCGGACCTGCTTGAGTTCTTCGGTGGTCGTGGCGGCGGTGATGGCGGTGACCGCCTGGTCCACCAGACCCAGCACGTAGTCAGCGTCGAGCGGCTGGGGTTCTTGTGCGGTGTGTGACCCGGTCATGGGCTCCCCTCGATTTTTCTTCAGCTAACGGCTGCCGCGTCCGCTGGGCGCGGGGGCGTGCCGTGGAACAGTCTAATGAGCCGCACTGGCTGCGCCGAGCGGCATTGCAGTGGTGGGCGGCGGGGGCGAATTGCAGGCCTAGACCTGCACACTAAACTCCGCGACTCGCATGACGGGGCGAGCCGAACGGGGTTCGTGGCCGATGATCATGGCTGCAATGCTAACCCAATTCATTTCGCACGCACCCGGGCTGCCACCTCGTGGGAGCTTCCATGCTGGGTGCTGGCGGTGGCATACAGGCAGACCGCCGCAGCGGTCGACAGGTTGAGGCTCTCGGCTCGGCCATACATCGGGATCGACACCACCTGGTCGACCTGGTCGATTACGTCGGCTGGCAGCCCCCAGGCCTCATTGCCCATCACCCACGCGGTCGGTTGGGCCAGGGCCCCGCTGGCGGCCAGTTCGTCCAGTTCGGCGCCACCAGCATCGGCTGCCAGCACCTGCATACCGCATGACCTGGCCCAGGCCAGCGCATCGGTGAAGTCGACATCGACTGCGATCGGCAGGTGGAAGATGCTGCCCACCGATGCCCGCACCGTCTTGGGATTGCTGTAGTCGACCGAGCCCTGGGTGAGGATGACCGCATCAGCGCCGAAGGCATCAGCGCAGCGGATCACCGTGCCCGCATTGCCCGGATCTCGCACCTGCGCGCAGATCACCACAAGCCTGGGACGGGTGGGTAGCTCATCGAGCCCGACGGCCAGATCACCCACCACAGCAAAGATGCCCTGGCTGGTGACGGTGTCGCTCAGCTGCCTTGCGGCGCCAGGGTTGGCGCGCACTGTCAGCCCGGCACCAGCCAGTTCGACCAGGTCAGCGTGTTGCGCCGGGTCGGTGAGGATCAGCAGCCGCACGGCGCCTGGTTCGGCCAGTGCCTCGCGCACTGCCTGGGCACCCTCCACCAGGAATTGGCCATTGAGCCGGCGGTGTTTGCGCTGCAATAGTTGACGGGCCGCCCGCAGCTGCGCATTGGAGATCAATGGCAGCGCGTTCGGCCCGTCGATTTGGCTGGCCACCTGATCAGGCTGCGGCAGCTGGCTGGTTTTCCTGGGCGACCTTCACCAGACCGGCGAATGCGGTCGGATCGTTGACGGCCAGCTCAGCCAGGATCTTCCGGTCAACCTCGACACCGGCGTTCTTCAGTCCGTTGATGAACCGGTTGTAGGTCATACCGTTGGCGCGGCAGGCCGCGTTGATCCGCTGGATCCACAGGGCGCGGAATTCGCGCTTCTTGGTGCGGCGGTCGCGGTAGGAATAGGTGGCCGAGTGCAGTGTCTGCTCCTTGGCCTTGCGGTACAGCCGTGAGCGCTGGCCCCGGTAGCCGGAGGCCTGGTCCAGGACCTCGCGGCGCTTCTTGTGTGCGTTCACTGCGCGTTTGACGCGTGCCATCTTCGTGCTCCTTGTGTGTTTCGAGTAGGGGCGGGTTGCTCAGCCGCGCCGGGACTTCGGCTTGTAGGCGCCCATCAGCCGCTTCATCTTCTTGGAATCGGTGCCCTCCAGGACACCGTCAACCATGAGCCGCCTGGTGCGACGTGACGGCTTGTGCTCGTTCAAGTGCCCCTTGCCTGCACGCTTGTGCTTAAGCTTGCCGCTGCCGGTTACCTTGAACCGCTTCTTGGCACCGGAGTGCGTCTTCATCTTCGGCATGGTGCCGCTCCATTCTCTTCGTCATCCCGGACGCGCAGTTCCGCGCCGGGCAGGCCCCGCTTGCTGGGGCCGGTGGTCTTCAGGTGGGCCAGTCGGTTACAGGTCGATATCGGGGTCCATGTTGTCGGCGGGCCCGCGTTTCTTCTTCGACTGTCCCTGGCCCTTGGCACGCAGTTCGGCCTCGACACGCTTCTCGTCGTCGGCTGCCGCCTTGCGGGCAGCCATCTTGCGCTCGCGTTCTTCTGCCTCGTGCGCCTTGACCTCACTCTTGCGCCGGGTGGGGGCGAGCACCATGTGCATATTGCGGCCCTCGAGCCGCGGTGCCTGCTCAACCACGCCGTCATCGGCGACATCAGCGGCCAACTGCTGCAGCAGGTTGACCCCGAGCTCGGGACGCGACTGCTCGCGGCCCCGGAACATGATGGTGATCTTCACCTTGTCGCCACCTTTGAGGAAGCGCAGGACATGACCCTTCTTGGTGTTGTAGTCATGCTCGTCGATCTTGGGCCGAAGCTTCATTTCCTTGATCACGGTATGGCTCTGGTTGCGCCGTGATTCGCGGGCCTTCTGGGCATTCTCGTACTTGAATTTGCCGTAATCCATGAGCTTGCACACCGGTGGGCGTGCGTCCGGAGCGACCTCGACGAGGTCCAGGTCGTGTTCGCGGGCCAGCTGCAGTGCCTGCTCGACGCGAACAATGCCAACCTGCTCACCGCTCGGACCTACCAGGCGCACCTCGGGCACCCGGATCCGCTCGTTGATGCGGAATTCGTTGCTGATGGTGATCCTCCCATGTTGTTGGTTACCCTGATCGGGTTGCGGTCAAAACCAAAAGGCCCCCGCGATGGCGAGGGCCTGACGAACCGACGCACGGCGGCGCCGGTACTACCGACCCGAGGCCAACCTTTCCGGCAGCCAATGGGTGGAGGGTCAGGACCCTCACTTCAAGGGGATCGGTCAACCGATCCGATCAGCCCTGCAAGCTTAGCCCATCACCTCGCCGCACCAAAACCAGTCATGACGCCTTGTCCTGTGCGACGATTTCGGCATGAGTGATCCGGTGATCCTGGTTCTGGTCAGCGTAGGCCTGTCCATAGTTGTGGCCCTGTGGGCAATCCTGATGTGGAACAGGCGGCAAAGCGCCCGTTACCTGATGCGCGCGGTCGGCCTGATCCTGGTGATCGTCGGCGCGCTACTGGCCGGCCTTTCGGGAGTGCTGCTGGAGGGAGCTCGCGCACTGGGCGAATGGCTCAACGACAAGGTGCTCGACACCCCGACCTGGGGCGGAATCGCATTAGGTGTGGTCGGCATCATCTCATTCGTCATCGGTGGTGTCATCAAGGCACCCGACCGGCACCAGGCCAAGGCCCGTCGCCTTGAACGCGAGGCCAAACAGCGCGAGAAGCTGGCGAAAACTGCTGCCGAAATCGACCGGACCAAACCTGCCACTCCCACTACCAGCAGACCGGCCGGGGCTGCGCAGCCGGCGTCCGAACCAGCCAAACCGTCGACCCCCGGCGCCACTGCTGCTGGACAACAGGCTCCCCCACCTCTGCCGGGGCCCCCTTCGGACCAGGAAGATGAGGTCACCAATATCCTGCGCAAGCACGGAATCGAGTAGCCGAGTCGGCAAGGACTGGTCCGGGCTTGCTGCCTGGACGGTCTGTGCGTGGCGGGATTCAGCTCACAGGCGGCAGGCGGCCAGATCGGTGATCAGGATCGCTCGGGCGCCCAGGTCATGCAGGTCGTCCATCAGCAACTGGTGCTCCCTGGCCGGCACCAGCACCCGGACCGCTACCCACCCCTCCTTGGCCAGCGGCGAAACGGTCGGGCTCTCCAGCCCGGGAGTGATTTCGGCGGCCTGCTCCAGCAGATTCAGCGGGATGTCGTAATCCATCAGTACGTAATTGCGAGCCACCAGGACGCCAGAGAGCCGCTGCAGCAGGTGATCCAGAGCGACCTGGTCGATCTCACCGCGCTCGGAGGGCCGCCGCACCAGGATGCCCTCGGATTCCAGGATCGGATCACCAAACAGCTCCAGGCCCGCACGGCGCAGGGTGGTGCCGGTCTCGACGACATCGGCGATGGCGTCGGCCACGCCCAGCCTGATCGAGGATTCAACCGCACCGTCCAGGTGGATGAGCCGGGCCGCCACATCGTGTTCGGCCAGGTAGCGGGCCAACAGGCCAGGGTAGCTGGTGGCCAGCCGCTTGCCGTCCAGGTCGGCGAGTTCGTAGTTGGTGCCGGCCGGGGCGGCGAACCGGAACTTGCTGCCACCGAAACCCAGGGCCAGGATCTCTTCGGCACTGGCGCCGGAGTCCAGCAGCATGTCGCGTCCGGTGATGCCCAGATCCAGCGTCCCCTCGCCCACGTAGACCGCGATATCGCGCGGCCGCAGGTAGTAGAACTCGACCCGGTTGGCCTCATCGACCAGCGAAAGATCCTTCAGGTCACTGCGCTGCCGGTAGCCGGCCTCCAGCAGCATGGTGCTGGCGGCCTCGGACAGTGCGCCCTTGTTGGGCACGGCAATTTTCAGCATTTCGGGCACGTTCACGGGTTCCTTGTCAGCCGGTTGTGGTCACAGGTAGCGGTAGATGTCGTCGGGGGTCAGCCCGATCTTCACCATCATGGTGGCGAGGTGGTACATGAGCTGGCTGATCTCTTCAGCAGCCTCTTCGGTCGACTGGTATTCAGCGGCCATCCAGACCTCGGCAGCCTCTTCGACGATCTTCTTCCCGATGGCGTGTACGCCGGCGTCCAGGCGCTCCAGGGTGCCGGACCCATCGGGCCGGTTCTGGGCTATCTCGGCCAACTGGGCGTAGAGCTCATCGAATGTCTTGCGCACACGGCCCAGCCTAGTGCAGCCGAACTGGTGCAACCGACCGGCGCCCATCGGGCAACCAGCATCCCTCAGACCAGCCGCACTGCCTGCTTCACCTCGGCAACCATTCGCGGCCGCACACTAAGTGCGCGCACGCCCATCCCGAGCAGTGTTGCGGTGGCTGCAGGGTCGCTGGCCAGGTCGCCGCAAACCGAGACGGTGTGGTTCGGCAGCGCCGCACAGGTCGCCCTGATCAGGTCGAGCACCGCTGGGGTGTCCTGCCGGGCAAAACCCCGGACCGCAGCATTGGTGCGGTCGGCTGCCTGGGTGTATTGGGTCAGGTCATTGGTCCCGACACTGAAGAAGTCGGCCACGCCGGCGAAATCGGCTGCCCGCAGCGCGACAGCGGGTACCTCGACCATCACACCAACCTCAAGTTCGGGTCCGTCCAGCTCAGCGCGGGCCTCATCGAGCAGGCCGCGCACCCAGGTGACCTCTTCGGGGGTGGTGACCATCGGCAACAACACGCGCACTTCGACCTGTCGGGCCGCCTGGATGATCGCTCGCAGTTGGTCGCGCAGGATCTCGGGCACCGCACGCATGGCGCGCACGCCGCGTTGCCCCAGGGCCGGGTTGTCCTCGCGGACGTAGGGCAGGAAGGCCAGGGGCTTGTCGCCGGCCGGATCCCAGGTGCGGATGGTGATCGGTGCGTTCAACGCCTTCCCGATACGGACGAATACCTCGGCCTGCTCGGCGACGCTGGGTGCTGTCCGGGCGGTCGAGAACAGCACCTCGGTGCGGACGATCCCGGCGCCCTCGGCTCCCTCGTGGGCGGCGATCAGGGCCTCGTCGACCGAACCGATGTTGGCCTCGACGGGAACGCGGGTGCCGTCGGTGGTCAGGGCTGGTTCATGAGCGCGTTCCTGGGCCTGGGATGCGGCAGCGATCCGCTCGGCGTTCCGCTGGGCGAGTTCGCTGCGCAGCTGTTCGTCCGGATCGAGCCATAGCTGCGAACTGACCGGATCGAAGGCGATCACCTGGCCGTCGGGAACCTGGCTGGCCCCGGCCTGGCCGGTCAATACCGGGATGCCCCTGGCCTGAGCAGCAAGCATGCCGTGGCCCGATGAACCACCCATGATCGTGACCACGCCCAGGCAGGTGCGCGGGTCGAGGCGCATCGCCGTGGCGGCGTCCAGTTCGTCCATCACCCACACGCTGGGCCGGTCCGGTTCCTGGTCGGTCAGGGGCTGGCCCATCAGGGCCAGCAACAACATCCGGCGAAGGCTTCGGACGTCCTGACCGCGCTCACGCAGGTAGTTGTCCGCGAACTGATCGAAGGATCGCGCCGTTTCGGTCAGGTGCTGGTCGACGGCATCCACCGCGCTGAAACCGGCGGTGATGATCCCGACCACGCCGTGGTGCAGTTCGCGATCAGCCAGCATCATGCGCTGGGCCTCGATGATGCCGGGGATGCCGACCCCGGAGGAGGCGATCTCGGCCAGGAAGTCGTCCACCCTGGCCACCGATTCGGTGAACCTGACCAGTTCCTTCTTCGGCGCGCCCGCCCGGTAACCGGCTATCGACGGCCGTGAGGTGGCTCGTACCACGGGCCCAACGACTGTCAGGTGTTCGGCAGCCGGTGATGCGGCCAGGGCCTCGGCAGTGCTGTTGGTGCTGGCCGGTGCCCCGTTGGCGGCCGTCGCACGGGCCTTCGGGCGTCCATTTATGTCCTCACCGAAGTCGCGGCTCGCCAGCTCGGCCAGGGCCTCGCGGGCCCGTTCAGCGGCGGGCCCACTGAAGCGGGCCTCCAGGATCTGGTGCTGACCCACCTCGAGGGCAGTGATGCGGCTGAGGCTGTTCGCCGGGGCTGGGCCCCGACCAGTGGTGGCGTTCGCCAGCAGCACCTCGGCGTCGAAGTCACGAAGTTCGGCCACGATCGCGGCCGCCGGACGCACGTGGATG
>JBMNPP010000045.1:0-14671 GCA_050943675.1 Brooklawnia sp. | reverse complement strand
GGGGAATTCCTCAGCCTCGAAATCGGCGGACTACTCGGCATCTCACCACGCTCAGCAGCCAACCGAATCGCCCAAGCCCTCGACCTGCGACACAGGTTCCCACACCTATGGCAGAGAATCCTCGCCGGTGAGGCAAGGGTCTGGCAGGCCAACCTCGTCATCGACCGCACCACCCTCCTCGACATCAAAGCCGCCCAGTATGTAGATGCCCGGGTCGCAGCCACCCTCCCCCAACACGGCATCGGCTGGGTCATGAAACACCTGCAGTCCTGGATCGACGCTGCCGACCCGAAGGCAGCCTTTGACCGGGCCAACGCGAAGATCAAGGATCGCCGGGTGCTGGTGTCCGGGATCGAAAACGGGTCAGTCACCATGTGGGGCCAACTAAGCCCAGCCGACGGAATCCGCTTCAACCACGCGCTCACCCAGATCGCGGAGAACCTGCCGGAGGATCACCGGGCAGCAGGCGACAGCCTGGACGCCCGCCGGGCAGCGGCAGTCGGGATCCTCGCCCGTCAGGCATTCGGACAAGAGGCCCTGCCCACCCACACCCTGGTCATCCACATCAACGCAAACGATCCCGCACTGAACCCGGGCAAGGCCAAAGCCGACGTAACTGCGTCCGCGAGCGTCGCGGACGGGCCAGCGTGCCCACCAGCAGGCATCGCGACAGTTCAGGACTGGGGCCACCTGCTCACCACACAGCTCCCCGACTTCCTCGCCGGGTCGAAGGTCATCGTCCGACCAGTCATCGACCCGGCCACCATCACCCCGTTCGATGGTTATGAGGTCCCGGACAGGATGCGGTTCGTGATCGAGCAGCGCAACCCAGTCGATGTGTTCCCCTATGGAACGAGGGCGGCCAAGGGTTGTGACATGGATCACACGATTCCCTACACACCCGGCGAACCGGACCAGACCAGGCTCGACAACCTCGGACCACTATCCCGGTTCACCCACCGAGCCAAAACCCACTCCGGCTGGCACCTCGAACAACCAGCACCAGGCCACTACGCCTGGACATCACCAGCCGGATACCAATACCTGGTCACCCCCGACGGCACCACAGCCATCGGCAAACCCGAGAAACAGGCATAAGCAGAGGCGGTCTCGACCGCGCTCCTCAGCGTGCCCAACGTCTCTCGAGCACCAGGCATTGATCCGTTCGAGATTGACCAGCAGGTCAATCCGACGTGGATCCTGCCCGGGCTGCGGACATCCGGACGTGAGCAAAGGGTGGGTGAGCGGGACATCCTCCCACTCGCCCACCCTCTGCCGAATTCATTCGGCTGGCGACCAACCCTCAGAAGACGAGCGCCAGGGCCGAGCACATCACCAGGCCGATGATCGCCATGATTGATTGCGCCAACGTGTACACCTGGAACGCACCGCGAGTTGTCAAACCAAGCATCTGTTTGAAGATCCAGAAGGTGTTATCGGTCACGTTGCCACCGAAGGCTGCACCAGAGGCTGCTGCCAACAGGATCAGCATCGGGGGCATGCCAATTGATGCGACCACCGGGGCCAGGATGCCTGCACCGGTCATGGCGGCCACCGAGCCCGAGCCCTGTGCAATGCGCAGCAGCGCGGCCACCAGCCAGGCCAGCAGCACCGGGATACCAGCATTCGCCTCGAACAGGGCCTTCAGCATGTCACCGATACCGACGCGGGTGATGACCTCACCCAGTGATCCGGCAACCCCGGTGAACAGCAGGATGGAACCAGAGGTTTGCGAGCCCTTGGTGATGATCTCGTCCACGCCGTCGCGAGTGACCATCGGGATGGTCTCTGCGATTCCGATCAGGAGACCGATGAGCAGGGCCACCACGGGGTTGCCCAGGAACTCAATGGCAGCCGGCACCGAGTCGGCACCGAGGAACAACCGAGAGACGGTATTGATGATGATCAACACGATCGGCACGATGATCGGTGCCATGGCCAGCCACACATTGAGCTGATTGCCCTCGGATTCCTGGCGCTCCTTGGCCTCGGCAGCATCCTGGGCCAGCGAAGCAGCGACAACATCGATCTCGGACAGTTCGTCGGCTGCCTCCACATAATCGGTACCCAACCGGTTCGCCTTCTTCAGTTCGGCTGCGGCAAGGACCCGTTCCTGCTCGGTCCTGGCATGGGTGTAACCGGCGCTGGCCTCTTCGTCCTTCTCCGGATTCCAGGTGCGATCAGTCACCCAGGTGTGCGCCATGATCGACAGCACGGTCAGCACGATGCCGAAGGGGATGCCCCAGAGCAACATGGTGCCCATGTCGATCTGCAGTGAAGCGGCCATCGCCAGGGCAGCGGCGCCCGGGATAACCATCAACAGGCCAACCTCGAGACCGATGGCCAGCGCCCCGGCCAATGGTGCGACATTTCGCTTGGTCCGCTGGGCGATGGCTTTGGCGATCGGGGCCATGATGACCAGGGCAACATCGAAGTAGATGGCCGGGAAGATGATGCCCGAGGAAAGCCCCAAGACATAGGACGATGCCTTCGGTCCACCCAGTTTGAGCAGACCGTCGACCACGCGTTTCATGGTGCCATTGGCCGACAGGATGGCACCGATCATGACGCCGAAGCCGATGATCAGGCCGACTTCAGCCATCAGGTTGCCGAAGCCCGTTGTAGCGGCCTCGACGGATTCGATGGGTCCCAGGCCACCAGCAAGCGCGAGGTAGAGGGCGCCCACGACCAGGGAGATTACGGGGTTGATCTTGGCGATCACGATCAGCAGGACGATGCCGATGATCGCGATCCCCAAGTGAACAAGGATTGCTGCGCTCATGACTGAGCTCCATTCAGATCTGCGTCGCTGCATCTGACGGGAGGATCTCACCCGTGATAGGAGCGACTGTAGCGATGTCAACGTCGGTAACCCGTCGTCAACAGGGGGTTTTGGATCTAGTTGGGAAGAATGGGTGCCGCCGCGGGATCCGATGCCGGATCGCACGGACGATGCGGAATGCGTGGGCTCCCCCGGCGGGTTGCCCGCTTGGGCCTAGGTCTCCAGGAGCTCACCGGCGGCGGCAACGATGCCGTCGACAGTGATGCCGTTCATCTCGAGGAGTTGTTCATAGGTGGCCGATTGCCCGAATTGATCATTGATACCTATCATTCGGAGCAGGGCTCCACCCCGGGTGGCGACCTGGGAGGCTACGGCCGCCCCCAATCCGCTCATCAATGTGTGGTCTTCGACAGTGATGATCCGGCCGAGCCGTCGGCAGGCCTCCACCTCATCGACATCCAGTGGCTTGATCGTGTGCATGTCGACCAGCCGGACGCTGATGCCACGGGCTTCCAGCAGTTCGCGGGCCTCAATTCCCAGGCGCACTGTGTCTCCGTTGGCAATGATCGCCAGATCGGTACCCTCAGCGAGGATCTTCGCCTTGCCGAGCTCGAATTCCTCATCGGCCGGGTAGATGGCGGGCATGCCGTCACGAGTGAACCGCAGGTAGACAGGACCGACGTGCTCGGCAGCGGCGCGGACCAGCTTTCGGGTTGCGTTGTAATCGGCCGGCATGATCACCGACATGCCGGGGAAGTTGCGCAGCGCACCCATGTCCTCAATCGCCTGGTGCGAGCCGCCGTCATTCCCCGGGGTGAGACCACCATGGGAACAGGCGATCTTCACGTTCAGGTTGGGGTAGCAGATGGATTGCCGGATCTGTTCGCCCATCCGTAGCGAGCCGAACACCGCGTAGGTCGAAACGAACGGGATCTTGCCTGTGGTGGCCAGCCCTGCCGCCACCCCGGCGGCATTCTGTTCGGCAATGCCGACGTTGACGTGCTGGTCCGGCAACTCCTTGGAGAACCGAGTGGTCTTGCATGAGGCCGCGATGTCTGCGTCCACCACCCAGATGTTTGGGTTCTGCCGTCCGAGTTTGACTATTTCGTCACCGAATGCTTCACGGGTGGCCTTCTTGTTCTGGTAATCGACTGTGATGCTCACTTGTCCAGCCCCTTCTCCAACTCGCTCATGGCCTGCTGGTATTGCTCCGCGCTTGGGGCCTTGCCGTGCCAACCGGCCTGGTCCTCCATGAATGACACGCCCTTGCCCTTGATGGTCTTCATGACCAGGCCCTTGGGCTTCGCCCTGGTTGAACCCCGCAGGGTGTCGAAGGCAGCACTGATTGCTGCCATGTCGTGGCCGTCGATCTCGATCACCTCGTAACCGAAGGCCTCCAGCTTCTTCACGAAATCCAGGTTGGGGGCAATATCGGAGCAATGACCATCAATCTGCAGGTCGTTGTCATCGATAATCACGGTGAAGTTGTCCAGCCCTTGGGAATGGGCGAATTGAATCGCCTCCCAGGCTTGACCCTCCTGCATTTCGCCATCACCCATCAGGCAGTAGACCCGCGAATCGCGGCCATCCCGCTTGAGCCCCAGTGCCATCCCGACAGCTGCGGAGATGCCCTGGCCCAGCGATCCGGTCGAGATCTCCACGCCGGGGCACTTCTTGGAATCCGGATGCCCCTGGAAGGGAGAGCCGAGTTGGCGGAGCGTGTGGATCGTCTCGGCAGGCACATAGCCGGTTAGCGCCAGCGCGGAATACAGCACTGGGGCGACGTGGCCCTTCGACAACACGAACCGGTCCCGGTCCGGCCAGTGCGGGTTTGCCGGGTCGTGCCGCATCTCACGGAAGTAGAGGTTCGCCACCACATCGGCTGCCGACAGGGACCCACCGGGGTGCCCGGACTGCGCCTCATAAACCATCGTCACTGAGGTTTGACGCAATTGTTTGGCATGTTCTTTCAATTCATCAATGGAAATATTCTGCACCATTGTTCTTTTCTCTCCTGGGTATTTTTTCGAACCTGATCAGGCGATGTAGGTGCCGCCATTGATGCTGTGGGTGATACCTGTGATGTAGGCGGAATCCTCGCTGGACAGCCACACCACCAGCGCGGCGATCTCCCAGGGCTCGGCCTGCCGCTTCAGCGGGACGGCTGCGCTCAGCGCGTTCTCGGTTTCCTCGTCAGTCCCGGTACGGATCTCGGTATTGACCACACCCGGCGCGACCGCGTTGACCGTGATTCCGTATTCCGCCAGTTCGCGGGCCATACCGCGGGTCAGGCCCAGCACACCTGCCTTGGCTGCGGCGTAAGCAGTCTTCGAGAAGACTCCCCCACCGTGTTGGGCGGTTACCGAGGACATATTGACCACGCGGCCGTAACCGCCTTCGATCATCTGGGGCACCAACGCCTGGGAGAGCAGGAA
Source organism: Brooklawnia sp. (assembly GCA_050943675.1). Lineage (GTDB taxonomy): Bacteria > Actinomycetota > Actinomycetes > Propionibacteriales > Propionibacteriaceae > Brooklawnia. Next base: position 9,454 of record JBMNPP010000045.1, on the reverse strand, counting down.
ACTGCCGGTCAGGTTGACTGCCAGAACCTTGTCCCATTCGTCCAGGCTTGTATCCAGGAAACCGACCGGTGATGGAATGCCGGCGATATTCGCCAACGCACCGACGGGTGGCAGGCCGGAGTCCTTGATCGCTTGCGCGACCTGGTCGACCGATGCCTTGTCTGCGACGTTCACCCGGTATGCCCGAACGATGGCGTCAGGTGCCTGCCTCCTCACCTCGGCTGCTGCCGCCCGGACGCCGTCTTCATTGATGTCCAGCATCGCTACCGCCCAGCCTTCGCACGCGAAACGCAATGCAGCCCGGTAGCCGATGCCCTTGAGGGAGGACGCGCCGGTTACAACCGCCGTCCTCGTGCCGATGCCAGTCCCATAGCCCATCGCGGGCCTCCTTCACGACTATGTGTGCTGGGTGTTATCTGCTGATTGTTAACAATAAGCAGCCAACACTCGATTGTCAAGCTACAAGGAGACTCGGGCTCAGGCACCGGGAATCAGGCTCACAAAGCGGCCCGGCGCTGCTGGTGCAGCACCGGGCCGTGTGGGTGGAGGTCGGTCAACTCACCGGTCGACCTGGCAGATCAGCGTTCGGCGTGTTCGCCCATCCGGGCCTTCCTGGCCCAGTGGTGGGCGGCGTCCGACATGTGGTCGACCAGGGCCCGCCGCGCCTTCTCCGGATCCTCGCTTCGCAGGGCCTCAACAATGGGTCGGTGGTAATCGGCCTCCATCAGGCTGGAGTTTTCGCCAACAGAATCGGCCAGTACCGCGACCCGCATCAGGTCCTTCAACTCAGACCACTGCCGCAGCAACATCGAATTGCCTGCCGCAGCGCACAGGGCCTCGTGGAACCCTAGATCGGCGTCCAGTCGCTCACCATAGGGGGCACCTTCAGGCACCTCGGGCAGCAAATCTTCGAGCTCATCCGCTACTTCAACAGCCCTGCCCGAGCGGACGATGAGGTCAGCCGCTAGTCCCTCCAGTGCGGCTCGCACCTCAAAAAGTTCGTAGACTTCGCCAGGCTCCATCTCGGTGACGTAGAGCCCGGTACGGTTCTCCCCCGCCACCAGACCTGATTGCTGCAGATAGCGCAGGGCCTCGCGCACCGTGCCCCGGCTGACGCCCAACTGCTCAGCCAGATCTATTTCCGCCAACCTGGTTCCCGGTGCAAGTTCACCGTTCAGAATGGCCGTCCGGAGATTCGTCCAGACCTGCTCTCGCAGCGTCAGCCGGTTAACCCCTGGAAGGGACACCTCATGACCCCCTCAATCCGTGTCGATGTCGCGACCCTACTCGCAGAAAGCCGGGTTGCCAACTGTTGACCTACAACAATTTTCAGGCTGCGGAGGTCATTGCCACGCACAAAATTCCCAATTCACCCGACCAGCAGCTACGTACTGGAGGTCGGCACCAAAGCCCTGACGTAAGCCTCGAACGCTGACGGGTTGCGCGATTGCAGGAAGACCCGGCCAGGGCCATAGAAGTCGAAGACGAACCCCTCCCCGGACTTGATCGTCTTCCACAGCTGCCCGCCGGCGGCCTGCCGCAACTGGAAGCGCATCGCCAGGTCGTAGGCGACCACATGGCCCGAATCGATGACCACCTGTTCGCCCGGCTGCAGGTCGATCACGTCGATCGCACCGTAGACGCTCAACAGCACCAAGCCCTCACCGTAGGCCTGCAGGCCGAAACCGCCCTCACCACCGAACAGGTTCTGGGCACCGCCCCAGCGGGTGTCGGTCTGGACGGCATGGGAGTTGGCCAGCCAACTGCCCCGGGTAATGAAGAAGGGCCGGTTCGGCTGGATCTGCAGGGGCATGATGTCGCCCGGCAGCACGGCAGAGACGTCCACCCAACCGCCATGAGGGGGTGCGGTCATGGTGGTGACGAAGAAGCTCTCGCCGCTCAGGAATGAGCGCTTCAGACCACTGAGGACGCCGCCCTCTGCCCTGGCGTCGACATGCATACCGGCGCTGTGGGCCATCATGGCGCCACTCTGGATACGGACCGGCTCATTGGGTGCCAGGAAGATGCGCGCCACGGTGAATGCGGGGTTGTGCCGCAGGTTGATTTCCATGTGCATAGCATGGCTTCTCGGCGGACCAGCCGGAAACCGCGGCCGCATCAGGACTATCGGGACGCCACGCGCCTGCCGTTGGCCTGACCGACCAGGTAATCGGCCGCCTCGTCCACGTCATCGACCAGCAGCAGGCGCTCACCCATCGTGCGGCCCCGCCCCAGTGCGGTGATCAGCGGCCAGGCCGGCAGGGTTCTGGTCCAGTGCTCGACGCCGACGAAAACCATCGGACAGACCTGGTCGTCATCGGCCGAATAGTAGTTGGAGGTGGCCGCCTGAAAGACCTCCTGCACAGTGCCCGCCGCCCCCGGCAGGTAGATAATCCCGCCGCGGCAATGCTGGATCAGGATGTCCTCGCGCAATGCATTGCTGAAGTACTTGGCCACCGCGGTTGCGAACACGTTGGTGGGTTCGTGCCCGTAGTACCAGGTGGGGATGCCCACCGACTGCCCGGTGGCGTGCACCTGCGCCCGCAACTCGATGGCTGCCCGCACCCAAGCCGTCTCGTTCCCGACATAGCCGGGCACCCTGGCCAGATGATCGACGGCATCACTCAACACCGCGTCCTGACCTGCCAGGTGTGCGCCGAGGTTGGCTGCCTCCATGGCACCAGGACCCCCGCCAGTCAGCACCGTGAAACCTGCCAACGTCAACTGGGATGCCAACCGCGCCGCACCGACATAGGCATCGGCACCCCGCTGGATGGCATGACCACCCATCACGCCGACCGTGCGTGCCTGCGGGATCCCGTTCATCAACTCTTCGAGGGCATCGGTGACGGCGTGGTCGTGCAGGGTGGCGGCCAGCGAGGCCGACAGGTCAGCAGGTTGCGGCAACGAGGTCGCCCAGCTGTGGATGCGGGCATCAGTGGTTTCGACGTAGCGCCCGCCCCGCAGGACTGCATCATGGAGTTCGGCCGGCCCATACAGCGTCCCGCGGTAGGGATCAAACGGCACATGCTCCAGCCTCGGGAAGATCAATGCACCCCGTTCACGCAGGTCCTCCACCTGGCCATCGGGCAGCTCGCAACCCAGGAAGATGGCCCCGTCCGGGTTGACCCTGGCCAGGTCGGCACCGCATTGCGACAGGTCGACCGACTGGACGACCCACCCAGCGATCTCGTCAACCCCGCTGATCCGCACGGACCAGTCGTGCAATGACTCGATTTCCAGCGTGGGAACGTGCGCAGTGTTCATCTGTCTTCCTGGGCTCGGATTGAAGATCAGGACCCATGCTGGCAGAACTGACAGACTGGGGCGATGCGCTCTGTAGTCATCATTGGTGCCAGCGAACCACTCGGTCGGGCCGCACTGGCGGTCATCAGCCGGCACCGCAGCGAATTCATGGTCGACGGGTTGCTCGACCACGGCCAGGACAGCCGCTGGCTGGCCGAACAGGTGGAACAGTTCACGCCGCTGCTGCTGGGCATCACCGATGAGTATGCGGTGGTCGGCTTCCATGGCGAACGTGACGACCTGCGACTGGACGCCGGCCTGTTCGACTGGGAGGTTGCCGACCTGGACGTCGTGGCCGGCCCACAGGCTGTCACCGAAGTGGCCGGGATGCCCGCCGAGGTCGTGGTCATCGCCCTGACCGGCGACCTGGGAGAATCCGCCGCCCGGGTGGCCCGGCAGGGTACGGCCGAACTGGTACTGACGGCCACCGAACTGCCAACCGTCGATGAACAGGGCCTTGAGGCGCGCCTGGTCAGCACCCTTGGTTCCGCGTAGCCGACTACTCTTGGTGGCAGCCATTCGAGGAAGCGAGTCCATGTCCATCAATCTGGGAACCCCGTCCGCCAAGACCAACCTGCTGGCCGCGCGGCGTCCGACCCGCAAAATCAAGGTCGGCAAACTCTCCATGGGCGGTGACGCACCCATCTCGGTGCAGTCAATGACCACCACACTGACCAGTGACATCAACGCCACCCTGCAGCAGATCGCCGAACTCACTGCGGCCGGCTGCGATATCGTCCGGGTCGCAGTTCCGAGCCAGGACGACGCCGACGCGCTTCCCGCGATCGCCGCGAAGTCGCCGATCCCCGTGGTCGCCGACATCCACTTCCAGCCGCGCTACGTGTTTGCCGCGATCGAGGCCGGCTGCGCGAAGGTACGGGTCAACCCGGGCAACATCAAGGCCTTCGACGACCGGATCGCCGACATCGCGAAGGCCGCCACCGAGCATGACACTTCGATCAGGATCGGCGTGAATGCCGGCTCCCTGGACAAGCGGCTGCACCAGATGTATGCCACCGATCCGGCAGGGGCACTGGTGCAGTCAGCGCTCAATGAGGCCCGGCTCTTCGAGGAAGTTGGTTTCCAGGAATTCGGTATCTCGGTCAAGCACCACGACCCGGTGATCATGGTTGAGGCCTACCGGCGCCTCTCCGAGGCCTGCCAGTACCCACTGCACCTGGGGGTCACCGAGGCGGGCCCGGCCTTCCAGGGCACCATCAAGTCAGCGGTCGCCTTCGGCGCACTACTGGCCGAGGGTATTGGCGACACGATCCGGGTCTCGCTGTCAGCCCCGCCGGTTGAAGAGGTCAAGGTCGGCATCAAGATCCTGGAATCGCTGAACCTGCGTCCCCGGCAGTTCGAGATCGTCAGCTGCCCAAGCTGTGGACGAGCCCAGGTCGATGTCTACAAGCTGGCCGAAGAGGTCAATGAGGGGATGAAGCACTTCACCGTGCCCATCAGGGTCGCCGTGATGGGTTGCGTCGTCAACGGTCCGGGTGAGGCGCGTGAGGCCGACCTGGGTGTGGCCTCCGGCAATGGACGCGGCCAGATCTTCGTCAAGGGCGAGGTCATCGCGACCGTGCCCGAGGACCAGATCGTCGCCACCCTGATCGCCGAGGGCAACAAGATTGCTGCCGAGTTCGAGAAGTCCGGTGCACCCGAAGTTGTCGTGAGTTGAGGCGCGCCGGGGCCGGGACGCTTCGGGTGCTCGACGACAGCGATCAGGCCGAGTTGTGGGCGCTATTGCGCCGCGCCCCGGTGACCAACCTGTTCGTCGCCTCGCGAGTGGCCGGCGGCGGCCTGGCACCTGAACGCCTGGGGTGCGCCATCTACGGCTACCACATCGCCGGCGAGTTGGTCGCTGCCTGCCACGTGGGCAGCAACCTGGTGCCGATCGGCGATCACCCTGAGGCCCGTGAGGCCTTCGCCCAGGCCATCGGGCCCCGCGGCAGCGTCGGCTCCATCATGGGGGAGGCCAGCGCCGCACTGGGCCTGCATGCCCGGCTCAGCGAACGTTGGGGCCCCAGTTGGGCCCGCACCCGCGAGATACGGCCCCACCAACCGTTGATGGCCATCGACACCGACCCGGCCGTGCCAGGCGATGACCGCGTGCAGCGGGTCACACTGGCCGATTACGAGCCCTACCTGGCTGCGGCCATCGCGATGTATACCGAAGAGGTCGGGGTCAGCCCGCTGGACAGGTTCGGCAGCTACCAGCGCTACGTGAAAACCCTGATCGAGATGGGCAGGGCGATGGGCGCGATGTACCGGGATGCCGAGGGCAACCCCAGGGTGTGGTTCAAGTCGGACATCGGTTCAGCCTGGCAACAGTACTGCCAGGTCCAGGGGGTCTGGGTGGCTCCCGAGTTCCGGGGCCAGCGGCTGTCCATCGCCGCAATGGCACAAGTGGTGCGGTTGTGCCGCGAGCGCTTCCCGGTCGTCTCGCTGTACGTGAACGACTTCAACCTGCGGGCCCGGCGGTTGTACGCCGATGTCGGCTTCCGGGTTGTCGGCCAGATGGCGACAATCCACTACTGATACCTGACGGGCACGGCTACCGGTAGCTGTGCGGATCATTGCCGGTGGCCTTGCCGGTGACGTGCTCGGCGTGTGACAGCGCCTCGGCCAGCAGGCGGTGCAGATGGGCGTCCGACGCAGAGTAGTAGGCGAAGTTGGCCTCGCGCCTGACCTCGACGAGCCCCGCCAACCGCAACCGGGACAGATGCTGGCTGACCGCAGTGGCAGAGGCACCAACCTGGTCTGCCAGTGCGTTCACGCTTGATTCCTGGTGCAGCAGTGACCACAGAATTTTCACCCTCGTCGGGTCCGACAGCATCTTGAAGGTGTCGGCCGCTATCTGGGCGTGCTCGTCCTCGGGCACCTGAGTGATCGGCTCATCATGCACGAAATTACCCTACTCCAACATTGTATTTGCGTATATACGCAGATAGTGTGACAGTGTGAGTCAGACGCAGCACGAGGCGGTGCCCGGCCACCACCACACCCACGAACATGACCACTCCCATGGCAGCCGAGGCTGGGCCCGGATCAGGCACGCACTGGTTCCGCACAGCCATGACCACATCCAGACCATCCAGGGCGCCGAGGAGGCCAGTGCGGTAGGTATCCGGGCAGCCTGGATCAGCCTGGCCGGGATGGCCCTGACGGCGGGCCTGCAGATCGTCATCGTGTGGATCAGTGGCTCGGTGGCGCTGCTGGCCGATACCCTGCACAACCTGGGCCACCTGGTGACCACGATTCCGCTGATCATCGCCTTCCGCATCGGACGCCGGCCAGCCACTCGCCGCTACAGCCACGGCTTCCAGCGGGCCGAAGACCTGGTGGGGCTGCTGATCGGCGCGGCGATCGCTGCCTCGGCCGCACTGATCGTGTGGGAATCGGTGCAGGCACTATCCAGCAGGCGCGACATGCAGAACCTCGGTTGGGTGCTGGCCGCCGCCATTGTCGGCGCGGCCGGCAATGAACTCGTGGCCCGCTATCGCATCTCGGCCGGACGGCGGATCGGTTCAGCGGCACTCATTGCCGAAGGCCAGCACGCCCGAACCGACGCACTGACCTCGCTGGCAGTGATCGGCGGCGTTGTGGGTGCCTGGTTCGGCTTGTCGTGGCTGGACCCGGTTATCGGCCTGGGCATCGCCGTGGTCATCGTCGCGGTACTGGTCGCCTCGATGCGCGTCGTGCTGCGACGGCTGATGGACGGTGCCGAACCCGAAACCCTGACCCTGGTGGAAAAGACTGCCGCCGCCGTGCCCGGCGTGGTCCAGGTGCACCAGGCGCGGGTGCGCTGGAGTGGCCACCGGCTGTTGGCGGAGTTCGGCGTGGTGCTGGATGGCGAACTGAGCGTTGCCGAGGCCGCCCTGATCATCCAGCAGGTGGAAGGACGCGTCACCAGCCAGGTGCCGCACCTGGAGCGCGCTGCCATCGGCGTCATCCCCGACCCGGCCGGGTAGTGGCCGGGGTTGCCCCGCTGAAAGTGCAGATATTCGCACTGGTACGGCAGACTCGTTGGCATGACCAGCACCGCCGAGCCCATCGACCTGACCGGCAAGTACGTGCCGTCCCGGCGCAAACCGCCGCAGCACTGGATGGGGCTCACCCCTGATGAACGGATCGCAGCCGTCCGGGAGCTCGGGTTGCCTGCCTTCCGGGCCCGGCAGATCTCGAACCAGTGGTTCGGCCGGCTCAACGCCGACGTGACCAGCTGGACCGACCTGCCAGCTGAACTGCGCGACGAGGTCGCTGAACGCTTCTTCCCTACCCTGCTGCAGCGGGTACGCCAGCAATCGGCCGACGCAGGCACCACCGTCAAGACGGCCTGGCGTGCCTTCGACGGGGCGGTCATTGAATCAGTCATCATGCGCTACCCCGCCACGGCCACCTCGAAGGCCCGCAGCACCATCTGCATCTCCTCGGAGGCCGGGTGCGGTATGGCCTGCCCCTTCTGCGCCACCGGGCAGGGTGGGCTGCAGCGCAACCTGACCGCGTCCGAGATCGTCTGGCAGGTGCACGACGCGGCCCGCCAGTTGGCTGCCGGCGACCTGCCGGGTGGCCCGGGTCGGGTGAACAACATCGTGTTCATGGGGATGGGCGAGCCGATGGCCAATTACCGGGCGGTGCTGGCGGCTGTCCGGCAGATCCACGCGCCGGCACCCGATGGGCTCGGCATCAGCGCGCGCGGCCTGACCGTCTCGACAGTCGGCATGGCACCCCGGATGCGCCAGCTTGCCGATGAAGACCTGCCGCTCACGCTGGCGCTGTCGCTGCACGCCCCCGATGATGAGCTGCGCGATGAACTGGTGCCGCTGAACAAGCACTTCAACGTCGATGCGGTACTCGACGCAGCCTGGCACTATGCCGATACCACCAAGCGCCGGGTGAGCATCGAATACATCCTCATCAAGGACATCAACGACCAGGCCTGGCGGGCTGACCTGCTGGCCAAACGACTGCAGCAACGCGGTGACTGGGGATGGTTCCACGTCAACCTGATCCCCCTCAACCCGACCCCGGGCAGCAAGTGGACCGCCTCACGACGCGCCGACGAGCGCGCCTTCGTCGAGCACCTGGAACGTGCCGGGGTTCCGGTCACCGTTCGCGACACCCGGGGCCGCGAGATCGATGGTGCCTGCGGTCAGCTGGCGGCCAACCTCGACAGGTCCGCTCAGTAGTAGACGGCCAGCGGCCCGGTGGGCCCGTCAATGACCCGCACCGGAGTATCGAACACCCTGCTCAGGACCGCATCGGTCATGATCTGGTCAGGAGTCCCGAACTCGACCAGGTGGCCGTCCTTGACCGCGCAAATGTAATCGGAGTAGTGGGCTGCGAAGTTGATGTCGTGCAGCACGATCACGATAGTGCGGCCCATCTGCTCGGCGGCCCGGCGCAGGTGCTGCATCATCTGCACCGAATGCTTCATGTCCAGGTTGTTCAGCGGCTCATCGAGCAGGACGTACTCGGTTTCCTGGGTGAGCACCATCGCGACATAGGCCCGCTGGCGCTGGCCACCAGAAAGCTGGTCCAGGTAGCGGTTCTCCAGGTCGCGCAACTCCAGGAAGTCGATCGAGCGGCTGATGATCTGCTCGTCCGCTTTGGTAAGCCGGCCCTGGGAATAGGGGAACCGACCGAACCCGACCAGTTGGCGGACGGTCAGCCGGGTGATGAAGTGGTTCTCCTGGCGCAGGATCGACAGGATCCGGGCCAGGTCCTTCGACTTGGTGCTGGCCACGTCATAGCCGGCAACCTGGATCGTGCCCTCATCAATGCCCAGCAACCGTCCGATCATGGTCAGCAGGGTGGATTTCCCTGCCCCGTTCGGCCCCACCAGGGTGGTGATGCCGCCCGACGGGATCTGCAGGTCCACCGGCCCGATCTGTACCTTGCTGGAGTAGTCCTTGCGGACCTTCTGCAACGTGATCACAGGCGCCCCTTCCTCAGGATGACGACCAGGAAGACCATTCCGCCGAGCAGTTCGATGATCACCGAGACCACTCCCTGGGCGTAGAAGACGTTCTTCATGATGTAGTACGCGCCGGACAACACCACGAAACCGGTCAACGCTGCGACCGGGAAGATGTAGCGGTGGTCGTAGGTGTCGGCGAACTGGTAGGCCAGTGTGGCCACCAGGAAG
>JBMNPP010000044.1:0-14979 GCA_050943675.1 Brooklawnia sp. | reverse complement strand
ACATCGACCCCTTCCTTCAGCGCATCGAGTTGCTCGTCATAGCCCACGCCACCGTAGATGGTGAGGATGCGGACCGACATCCGGCCGGCGGCCAGCTTCAGGTCGGAACTGACCTGGAGCGCCAGCTCACGGGTCGGCGTCATCACCAGGGCCTGTGGCTTGCCGTAATGGTCGAACTCGTCAAAATCCTCGCTCCCGGGCAGTACCAGGCGCATCAGCAGCGGTGCCCCGAAGGCGAGGGTCTTGCCTGTCCCGGTGCGCGCCTGGCCGATCATGTCGGCGCCAGTCAGCGCGATGGGGATCGCCAACTCCTGGATGGGGAAGGGATGGGTGATGCCGGCCTCAGCCAGCGTCGCGACGATCGATTCGGCTACGCCGAGATCGGCGAAGGTCTGATCGGCCGTATTGGTCTGTGTCATTTATACGTTTCTTGCCGGAGGCGCGCGGCGTGCGGAACTGCCACTGCGCGGGCGCTCGCGCGCCACCGGTCATTCTAGCTGCTGGCTCGATACGCTGAACAAGTGAGCACCATCGAACCGCAAAACGCGTTGCTGGCAGTGCTGGCCTACCAGGATCTTTGCGTGGCCGAGGCGCTGCTGCGCGCCAGCGCGAGTATCGACGACCTCGACGAGCGGCTGCAGATCGGCAGGGTGGCCGGCGAGGCGTTGACCCGCTGCAACCAGGCCTGCGACGAGATCCCGGGTGGTCAGGCCGCAGCGCTGGCCGCAATGAAGCCGATCACCAGCCCGATCGATGAATTCTGGACGATGACCCGGCCGCGGGTGCTGGTCGAGCAGTACCTGCGGGTGCTTGCGGTATCGGTCTTCGAACTCGAATTGGCCCAGCGCTCCGATCTGGAACTTGCCGAGGTTGGGCTCTGGCGCGCCATCGACCACGGTGCCGGGCGCGTCCACCAGGCGATCACCGAGCACCAGCGCAGCGTCGACGAGCTTTCGCTCTATGCGCGGCGGCTGGTGGGTGAGGTGGCCGTGATGGCCCAGCGGCTGATCGTGCGGCAGGAAGCACTGCGGGCCGCCCTGACTGGTCAACCCGATGATGAACTGGATGCCTCGGGTGCGGTCCTGGATGACGTACTCGCCTCGGTCGCTGCTCGGCTGGGCCAACTCGGCCTGTCAGTTTGAGTCGACCGAATCCTCGCCGAATCCGAATCCGACCGGTCGGGCCAGCTCTGATCCCATGTCGATATAGCCGATTTGCTCGGCCGGCAGCATGACCCGGCGGCCCTTGGTGGCCTCGACCACCAGGATGCCGTCATCGCTTGCCAGCGCTGAACGCAGGTTTTGTTCGATCTGCTCGGCACTCTGCTCGGTCTCGATGGTTAGCTCGCGTCCGATATCCCGGACGCCAATCTTGATCTCCACGGCGTCAAACCTACCTGAACATTGGAACGGGGCCGCCCCATGATGGGTGCGGCCCCGCAATCGTTGTGGTTAAACCGGTGATCAGCCGATCAATCGAACGGCATCAGCCTGCTGGCCCTTCGGGCCCTGGGTGATGTCAAACTCAACCTGTTGACCCTCTTCGAGGGAACGGAACCCTGACGCCTCGATGGCCGTGTAGTGGACGAAGACGTCGTCATTCGACCCTTCAACGGCGATGAAGCCGTAGCCTTTTTCGGCATTGAACCATTTGACGGTTCCCTGCGCCATTTCTTTCTCCTAGTGCATCTTGTGGAGGTGCGTACCTCACGACCTCCTGCCGTTCCAGCCCCTGGGGGGTTGGAGCAAGAACGGGTCCAGCGGTACTGCAACCTGAGCTTGCGATGGCAACTAACACTCTTCCACAGCACGGCCAGATTTGTAAGTTCGACCGAAGTGAAATGCTGCAAGCAGAATGTCAGTGGACCATGGTTGCATGTCTGGCATGACGCAAACCAGGTTGCTGCCCCCACAGGCCCTGCGCGAGCCGGGTCCGCTCACCGGCGAGCAGCAAGCGGTGGTTGGGGCCAGCAGCCAGGATTCGGCAGCGACTTGCGTGCTGGGGGGCCCGGGCACCGGCAAGACGACCGCGCTGGTCGCGTGCGTGGCCGAGCGTGTCCGGGCCGGTGCCGATTTGTCCCAACTGGTGGTGCTGGCCTCGTCCCGGCCAGCCGCACAAAAGCTGCGGGCCCGCATCATGGCGGCGGTGGGTCGCACCCAGCGAGGTCTGCAGGTGACCACGGTGCACGGCTGGTGCCTGCAGTTGCTGCACAGGTTCGCTGATAGCGAACACCCTGCTCCCAGGCTGCTCAGTGGCCCCGAACAGGAGTTCCGGGTGCGTGAATTGCTTGCCGGCATTGATCAGCTGGACTGGCCCGAAGAGCTGCGTCCGGCGTTGGGCACCAGGGGTTTTGCCCGTGAGATCCGCCGGATCCTGGCGCGCGCCCGCCAATTCGGTTTCGACCCGGACGACCTGCTTGCAGCGAGCCGGGCTCATGGGCGTCCGGAGTGGGCCGCAGTGGCCGGTTTCTTCGCTGAATACCTTGACGTGCTCGATGCCGAAGGGGTCATCGACTACGCCGAACTGGTGCACCGGGCGCGGCTGTTGATGCTCGATACGCAAATGCCGGCCCAACTCCAGCAGTTCGCCACCCACATCTTCTGCGACGACTTCGCGGAGCTTGATCGCGGGATGATCCACTTGCTCGCCGATGCCCATCGGGCAGGTAGCGGGTTGACAGTCTTCGCAGATCCGGACACAAGCGTCTTCGGTTTTCGTGGTGCCGACCCGCGTGCAGTCGCAGATTTTGCTGATCGCTTCGACCTGCCGGGGGCCGATTCGCAGGTGGTCGGGTTGACGCGCAACCTGCGCAGTGCGCCTGACGTGGTGGCCGCCAGTGCACATATCGCTGGACGCCTGCCGCAACGCGGTGTGGGTCACCCGGTGCCCGGTGAGGTCGGTGCCGGGGTGCGGGTGGTGACCGCGCCGGATGCAACCAGCCAGGCCCTGCAGATCGCTGATGACCTGCGACGTGCACACCTGGTCGACGGCATCCCGTGGGCCCAGATGGCGGTGCTGACCAGGTCGGGCCGCAATGCGGTATCCAGCCTGGCCAGGCGATTGGTCGCGGCCGGGGTGCCCGTCCAGGTAGCCGGCGACGAGGTCGCCCTGGCCGACGAGCCAGCAGTGCAGCACCTCCTGGCTGTGCTGCAGGCAGCAGTCCAACTGGCGCAAGAGCAGGCCCTGGGCGATCAGCAGGCAGCACACCTGTTGCGCACCCCGCTGGGCGGATTGGATGCGCTGGGGCTGCGCCGGCTTGGCCGAGAGCTGCGCCAGCGGGAGGCAGCGGCATCCCCGGGCGAACCGATTGCCCCGTCGGGGCAGCTGATCGCCGAAGAACTGGTGCGCACCCACCTGGTCGCTGACGACCAGATGCGCGGTGAGCTCGGTCTGCTGGTCCGGCTACGCAATTTGCTGGCACAACTCGCCGGGATGGTAAGGCAGGGCAGCGATCTGCCGAGCCTGCTGTGGCGGGCCTGGAACAACACTGGTTGGGACGCACAGTTGCAGAAGACCGCACTGGCAGGTTCGGAGAACTCGGTGCGGGCGCACCGTGACCTTGATGCGGTCATCGCGCTATTCGATGTCGTGGCTCGCGAACCGGGTTGGGCGGGCGCCACCGGCGTGCGCTCGCTGGTGGCTGAGGTCGCCAGCCAACAGATTCCTGCTGACACCGCACGCGAATCCGACCCCCGGCGGCAGGGTGTCAGCGTGGCCACCGTGCATCGCTCCAAGGGTGAGCAGTGGCGGCTGGTCTTCCTGACCGGCCTGCAAGAAGGGGAGTGGCCCACCCATGGCGCACCGGGCGGCCTGCTGCGGGCCGACCTGCTCGGTCCCGACGGCCTGCAAAGCCCGCAGACAGCCACAGAACGACTGGCCGAGGAACGGCGCAGCCTGTTGCTGGGCGCCAGCAGGGCGGTTGAACAACTGGTGGTGTGCGCAGTCGATGACCCGAGTGGGGCTGTGGCGGCGCCGTCCCGCTTCATCGAGGAGTTCGGGGTGCCCGTGCAGCCCGGCCTGCAGCAGCAACTGCCCACCACCCTGAACGGGTTGGTCTCACTATTGCGGCGCACCGCCACCGACGAGGCGGCCGGGCCCGAACTGCGGCAACTCGCGGCCACCGAACTGGCGTGGCTGGCCGGCCAGACAGACCAGTCGGGCACGCCGCTGGCACCGGGTGCTGACCCGCGTGACTGGTGGGTGTTGCGCACCCCGACACACAACCCTGCAGCCTCGGTGCAGCCCGAGGAGCCCGTCAGATTGAACAGCAGTGCTGTGGACACCCTGCTGGAGTGCCCGCGTGGCTGGTTCCTGGAAAACCAGGCGCACGGCAGGCCGCCAGCCAGCGATTCGCAGACAGTCGGCACCCTGATCCACGAACTGGTTGCACTGGCCAGCACCGAGGGTGTCCCGGCGGCCAGCCTGACCGCTGAACTGGAATCGAAGTGGCCGCAGCTCGGACTGCAACCAGAGTGGTACCAACTGGCAAAGAAGGAGGCGGTGAAGCAGGCGCTGGCCAACTTTGATGCCTGGACAGCCGCGCGGGGGCACCGCGAGGTGCTGGGTGTCGAACTCCGATTCACCCACGCCCTGGAGATCGACGGTGTGCAGGTCGAGGTGCGCGGCTCGCTGGATCGGCTCGAAATGGACAAGGACGGCAAACTGCACATCGTCGACTTCAAGACCGGCAACACAGCGGTATCCGTTGAAAAGGCCAAGTCGGTGAGTCAGTTGGGCATCTATCAATTGGCAGCCCGCGAGGGTGCCTTCGACGGGCTGAGCGGTGGCACCCGCGAATTGGCGGGGGCCGATCTGGTGTACCTGGCCAAGCCCGTCAAGAAGGAGGGGGCGACCAGCCGCAGGCAGCCCCCGCTCGAGGAATCGGACCAGACCTGGGTGCACCAGAATCTGGCATCAGCGGCCGCGATCATCAGAGACGAGGATTTCCATGCCAGGCGAGGTCCCCGGTGCAAGAACTGTGCGTTCCTGCAGGGTTGTCCGGTGCAATACATGGGGGTGGAGTAGTGCTTGAATCACCAGAGCAACTGGCCGATCTGCTTGGTGTGCCGTTCAGCACAGAACAGCTGGAAGCGATCACCGCGCCATTGGAGCCGGCGGTGATCATCGCTGGTGCCGGTACCGGGAAGACCACTGTGATGGCGGCACGGGTGGTGTGGCTGGTGGGCACCGGGCAGGTGCGGCCCGAGCAGGTGCTGGGGCTCACCTTCACCCGGAAGGCCGCGCTGGAACTGTCCCAGCGGGTCGACCGCTCACTGGCCAGAGCCGGAATGGGCGAGGCGGACGGCATCCAGACCGTGCTCACCTATGACGCCTTCGCGGGTCGGCTGCTGGGCGATCACGGCCTGCGGGTCGGGGTCGAATCAGACCAGGTCCTGATCACCGACGCCACCCGCTACCGATTGGCGGCCAAGGTCGTCGAGCAGCATCGCGGACCGCTGGAGAACCTCGGTCGATTCGTTATCTCAACAGTGGTGCAGCGGCTGCTCAAACTGGATGCCGAGATGAGTTCCCACCTGGTGGATGAGGCAGAGATCAGGGCACACAGCCGCGATTTCGCCCTGGAGTTGGCTGGCATTGGTTCGCAAACCAACGTCGTCCAAGAGGCCAGGGGCGTCCTGGCTGCCCGCGAAGAACTGCTGGGTCTGGTGCGGGAATACCGCGCGTTGAAAACCGAGCTCGGGATGGCCGAATTCGCTGACCAGATGGCCAGTGTGGCCAGGCTGGTGGCTGCCTCACCGCAAGTGGCCGGCCAAGTGCGCGACCAGTTCAGGGTCGTGCTGCTCGACGAATACCAGGACACATCATCGGCCCAGGCACAGCTACTGCGCGGGCTGTTCGGCGATGGTCATCCCGTCACCGCAGTGGGTGACCCCTTCCAGGCGATCTACGGCTGGCGCGGGGCTGCACCCAGCAATATCCTGCAGTTCGTTTCCGACTTCCCGCGGGCCGACGGGGCACCGGCTGGCCAATACTCCCTGCGCACCAACCGGCGCAGCAGGCCAGCCATCCTCGATGCCGCCAACGACCTGGCTGCGCCCCTGCGCGCAGACCCACGGCTGCACAACGACACCGAACTGCGCTCGCCACCTGGTTCTTCCGGGGGGCAGGTGCGTTCGGCCAGCTTCGACACCTGGCTGGACGAGGTCGAGTGGGTCGCCGACCAGGTCGTGGCCACCCACCGGGAACGGCCAGAACGCGGCTGGGCCGAGATCGCTGTACTGACCCGCACCAACGGGCCCATCGGCACGCTTTTCAATGCGCTCGCCGAACGGGACGTGCCGGTTGAGATCGTCGGGCTGGGCGGGCTGCTGGATGTGCCCGAGATAGCCGACATCGTGGCGACGCTGCACCTGATCGAGGACGTGACCGCCAACGACGCGGTGGTGCGGCTGTTGAGCGGACCGCGCTGGAACCTGGGTGCCGGCGACCTGAAGCTGCTGGGTGATCGGGCCCGCCAGCTGAGCAGGCAAAGCCCTGAAGTGGCTGGTGACAAGGTCGAGGCGACCGCGCAATTGTGCCTGCTGGACGCAGTGGAAGACCCGGGGCCGCTGCCCTTCACCACCCAGGCCCGCGAAAGGCTGGCCGGGTTCGCTGCTGAGCTTCGCCAGTTGCGGCGACACCGGGACGAACCGCTGCTCGAACTCGTGCAGCGCATCATCGAATCCAGCGGTATCGCCCGGGAACTCGACTCCGATCCCGACTGGTGGGCTGCGGGCCGCAGCCGCCAACTGGTGCAATTCGTTGATGCCGTGGCTGGTTATGTCGATATCGACGGTGACGGGGCCCTGGGCGGTCTGCTGGCATGGCTGGAGGCCGAACGTGACCAGGCCGAGGGACTTGACCAGGCGGTGCCGAGCAACGCTGATTCAGTCAAACTGCTGACCGCGCACCGGGCCAAGGGCCTGGAGTGGGATGTGGTATTCCTGCCGATCCTGTGCGAAAAGGTGTTCCCCAACGATGGTCCGCCCGATAACTGGGTCCGCAATGCACAGGTGCTGCCCGCCGAGTTGCGCGGAGACCACGAGTGGGTGCCGCAACTGGGTGAGGTCAGCAAGGAACGACTTGCTTCGGGGTACGCCAAGGATCTCAGGGAAGCCCAGCGCGAGCAGGAGGATCGCTTGATCCATGTGGCCATCACCAGGGCCCGGGACACCCTGGTGGTGAGCCACCACTATTGGGCCGCTGGGAAGACGGAGCGCGAACCCTCCCCATACTTCGAGGGGCTGGCCGTGCATGCAGGCAAGTGCGGGCTGGCGAGCCCGCCAGTTGAGCCGAGCACGGCAAACCCCTTGGCTGAACTCGAGCTGCGCAAACCCTGGCCGGCACCGGTCGAACCGGCGCGACTGGCTGCCGCCCAGCAGGCAGCCGATGCGCTGCACGCCGCGCAGGCCCGGCAACCGGCCAGCGTCCCGGCGGGACAACTGGATGCCGAGCAGCAGGCCGCTGGCTGGCACAGGGCCGCCCAGGTTTTGGTGGCGGCCGCCCGGGACCGCCGCGAGCAGCAGCGCACCGTCGGGTTGCCGCCGTCACTGTCGGCCTCCGCGCTACTGGTGGCCAACCGGAACCCAGAGGCGTTCATCGACCAACTTGTGCGTCCCATGCCCAGGCCCACCGGCCTGGTGGCGGGGGTGGGCACCAGGTTCCATGCCTGGCTTGAGCAGTTCTTCGGGGTCAACGCGCTATTCGATCCTGACGAACTCTCTGAAGACGACCCTGCTGAGCCCGGCTCCAGCGACATGCTGCTGCAGCGGCTCATCAAGGCGTTCGAGGAAGGCGAGTACGCGGGCCGGACCCCGGTGCGCGTGGAGGAGCCATTCATCCTGGTGGTGGGCGACCAGCAGGTGCGCGGACGCATCGATGCCGTGTTCGCCACCCCCGGTGATCCCGACCATGACTACCAGGTGGTCGACTGGAAGACCTCGAACAAGCCCGCCGATCCGCTGCAGTTGTCGCTGTACAGACTCGCCTGGGCCGAGGCGATGGGAGTGCCGGTCGATCGGGTTGACGCTGTCTTCTTCCACGTGCTGGCCAACCGTGTGGAAAGGCCCGCCCGGTTGCTGGACCGCCCAGAGGTCGTTGACCTGTTGGCTAATCTCGCCTCATGAGCCCAGTGAAGATGCGGCCCTGGGATGGCCCGGCACTGCTCGACCGAGCAGGTGAACTACGTGATCCCGAATCGCTGCAAGCAGTCTGGGCCGACCCGGCCGCCCGGGTGATCGACCTCGATACGGCTTCGCGGTTCAACCTTGAGCCGTTCGGGTCGCCGACGGCGGGCAGCTTCCATGATGATTCGATCGCGTTCCTGGGGCTGGTTGACCAAACCCCATGGTTCGCCCGGCGGGTCGATGCGATCGCGGGGACGACCATCAGGGACCACCAGTTGAGCGACCTGCACTACGAACTGGTCAGTGCCGGACTGGCCGTGCTCAACTGGATGGACGGCACCGCCTACTGCGCCCGCTGCTCAGGTGCACTACGGCGCCTGAGGGGCGGTTTCGCTGCGAGGTGCACCCGCTGCGACCACGAGCACTTCCCGCGCACCGATCCGGCAGTCATCACCGCTGTCCTCGACCCGGACGACCGGATCTTCCTGGCCCACCAGGGCCGCTGGGACACCGGACGCGCCTCGATCCTGGCTGGCTTCGTCGAGGCGGGGGAGAGCGCCGAGAACGCCATCTACCGTGAAGTGGTCGAAGAGGCACAACTGACGATCGACAGTTGCCGCTACCTCGGGTCGCAACCGTGGCCGTTTCCGCGGTCGCTGATGCTGGCCTATGTTGCGCGCAGCCGCTCAGTGGGCAATGTTGACCGGGTGGAACTCGAGTGGGGCGGATGGTTCACCCGGGCCGAGGTCGATGCCCGGGTCGCCGAGGGCACCCTGATCCTGCCCGGCCCCGGCTCGGTCGCCGCGCAGGTAATCGCGGCCTGGCGGGCTGGCACACTGCCCGCCCCTGAAGAGGCATACCTCTAGACAGCAGGCCGCAGACGCTCACCCAGACCGGTGGCCCGGCGAGCCGGCGTGCTGATCGCGGTGGTGATGGCCTGCGCGGTCCCGATGATCCGAACCTGTTCGCGAGCCCGGGTGACAGCGGTGTAGAACAGTTCACGGGTCAACAGTGGGGATTCCACTGGCAACACCACGCTCACCCTGTCGTACTCGGACCCCTGCGACTTGTGCACGGTCAGGGCGTGCATCGTCTCGGCGGAATCCAGCACCCAGGGTGAACGCATCCGCGGTAGGTCACCGGCAGTCAGGGCCACCTCTACCTGGTCACCAACACTGATCGCCACACCGGTGTCACCGTTGGAGATGTCAAGATCCGGCCTATTGCGGGTGATCAGCACTGGTCTGCCCGGATACCATTCGCCCTCGGCAGCGAACCCGGCGATGTGTGAGCGCAGCAGTCGGTCGACCGCGCGTGACCAGGACGACACCCCGTAACGGCCGCGCCGGTGCGCACACAGCAGCCGGTGGGAGTCCAGCGCGACCAGCGCTGCCGGTGCGTCAGCGGCCAGCGCAGCTTGACGCATCTGGCGCCCCTGATCGACCAGATCAGTGGCCAACCCCGCAATGGCCGGCAACGAGCCCGGGTCAGCGTCTGTCTCAATCCACTCCACCTCGGGGGCGCCTGAACCCAATACCGCCAGGGCTGCCTCGGGCTGGCCGGTTCGGATGGCCTCGGCGAACTGCTGGATCGGCCCGGAGAACCGGTGTGAGTGGTCCAGCACAGTGATGGCGCTGTCGGATGCCCCGGCGCTGACCGGCAGCCCAGCGGTCACGATGTCGGCCAGCACGGCACCAGCATCGACAGATGACAGTTGATCGGGGTCGCCCACCATCACCAGCCGGGTACCGGGACGCAGTGCAGCCAACAGGTGGACCATCATCTGCAACGAGACCATGGACATCTCGTCAACGATGACCACGTCGTGCGGCAGGGGATTGGACGCGTCGTGGCTGAAGCCCCAGTCCCGGCGTGAACCGAGCAACCGGTGCAGTGTCGCGGCGGTGCCCACCTGCAGGTGCTGCCAGTCATGACCTTCACCACCCGTAGCGGCCAGCGAGGCATCCAGCGAATGCTGCATTCGGGCGGCTGCCTTGCCGGTGAACGAGGCCAGCGCCACCCCGGTGGGGCGGTCGGCCAGGTCGTCCAGCACCCTCAGGAGTTGGGCGATCGTGGTGGTCTTGCCGGTGCCCGGGCCACCAGCGATGACGCTGGTCCAACTGGTCGCCGAGGTCCGCACGGCAGCCCGTTGCCGGGCTGTGGCTGCCGGGGCCGACGAGAACCCCGCGAATGCCCGGTCGATGGCATCGTCGAGGGCCGTGCCGGGCAGTTCGGGTGGTGCCAGAAGTTGCCGGTGCAGCAGCGTCTGGCGCACCTGCTCTTCGGCCTGCCAGTTGCGCTCAAGGTAGAGCTTGCGGCCGACCACCCGCAGTGGCCGCTGGTTGGCCGGGGCCTGCTCACCCAACCCCACCAGCGGTGAGTCCGACAGGGTTGCCAGCCATTCATCCGGATCAGGCCACGGCAGATCGGCGGGATTGGCCCGGTCGACATCTTCGTCCGGCTCAACCAGGAGCAGCCCCTGACCTGCATCATCAAGCGGCAGGCACACCGAGCCGGACTCCTGGGCACCAAGGCACAACGCGATCGCCAGCAGTACCTGCGGGTCGCGCTCATCGCCCAACCAGCCCAGGGTGTTGGCCAGGTGGACGCCGCTCCAGCCCAGCAGACCGGCCTGCGCGAACTCGGCCAGCAGGCCGCTGGCCGATACCGGAATATCGATCTGCCGGGTCATGACTGGTTGCCTCCTGCCAGCAATTCAGAGGCTCGCAGCACCATTTCGGCAGGTGGTAGCCAAGTGAACACCCCGGCCGGCATGCTGCCGAGGAGTGGAGTTTCCGGGCCTGCCATGCCCCGGATGAACAGGTAGCCGACCCCGCCGAGGTGGGTTTCCGGGTCATAACCCGGCAGCCGCCACGCCAGATAGCGGTGCAGGGCAACGCTGTACAGCAGCGCCTGCAACGGGTAGTGCGCTTCAGCCATCGCCCGGGCCATCGCCGCTGGCGAATAGTGCTGCACGGTCAGCGCAACCCCTGGCGGGGTGGGCATCCGGTTGGTCTTGTAGTCGAGCACCACGTACCTGGGGTGTGTACCCGGCACCTGCAGGACCACATCGATGGAGCCGGTCAGGAAGCCCCGCAACGCGGCCTGACTGGCGGTCGAGGAGCGCAATTGGTGGCCGTAGTGCTGCAGCGGATCATCAGGGGACAACTGGGTGAACAACTCGGCCAGGTCAGCCACCTCGGCCTGCCGGTCAGCAGTTCCCAGCGGCAGTTCGAAATCGAGCTCAGCCAACTGGTTCGCACCGCCGAGTTCGCGCAGGCTGCGGCCATCGGTCAATACCCCAAGCGGTGTGGTCAGAGTCTGCTCAAGACCAGCGACCAGCGGCTCGGGCAGCACACCCGGCAGTGGCGAGCGCAGCAGAATCTCATCAACCTGTTCGCGCAGGTCATCGGCCAGGGTGGCGCTCGCCGGGTCGACGCCTTCAAGCACTGAGTGCACCAGACTGCCGAACTGGACGCCGCCGGGCAGCTCTGCCAGGGCTGATACCCGCGCCGCTGCGTCCAGGCCCGCGACGGTATCGACCAGCCCGTCCAAGTCGGCCTCCAGCGGGGTCTCATCGGTGTCGACCGCATCCGATGCCGGAACCGGTTGACCGTGGACGGCTGCTGTCAGGCCGGTGTAGCTGGTGCGGGTCCACGTCCGGTCGATGTGGTCAGCGAACTTTCGGGCATTCAGCAACCCTGTGCCAAGCGTGGCGGGCCGTGAAACCGACTCGCTCGGTTTGATCGGGCCCGCAGTGAAAGTGACCAGGTTGATGTGGCAGCGTCGAGTCAACCGGGCAGCCCCCTTTGACACATAGGCATCATCGGGCGGACGCCCCGGCTCGTTGCCGTTGCTGAGCAGCCGGTGGATCGGCGAGGTCTCAGTCAGGCCCTTTGCCGGTGCCCACCAGCTGATCAGCAGGGATTGTGCCCGGGTGCAGGCGACATAGAACTTGCGTAGCGACTCGGCAAGTTCCTCCCGTCGATATTGCATCGCCCGGTCCCCGCGGTTTGCCGGATCCGCCACGTCAAGCACGCGGACGCCACCGTGCTGGCCGATGACGGGTTTGCCGTTGTCGTCACGGCAGCCTGCGTCGTAGGCCTGGGGCAGCAGGACGATCGGGAACTGCAGACCCTTCGCCTGGTGGACGGTAAGGATCTTGATCGCCTGCCGATCGGTCGGCAGCCGGCGGGGGCGTTCATTGAATTCCTGTCCCGATTCGGCCCGCTCGATGCGGCGTCTCAGGTATTCGGTCAGCGCTGCAGGGCTGAGCCGCAGGCGACGCTGGGTCTCGTTGAGTATCTCCGCGATATGCCGCAGGTCAGAGATCTTCGCCTCGCCCCCGTCTCGGGCGAGCACCCGCTCGTACAGGTCGGTCTCGGTGGCCAGTGCCTCGAAGACCGCAGCCACGCCCTGGTCGGCCAGCAGCCGTGCACAGCGGGTGAGCAGGGCAGTGGCAGCAATGAGTTCCTGCCCCGATGATTCAGCGAAACGGGCAACATCCCAGCCGACCAGCGAGGTGAGCATCGCTCGCCGCGAAAGCCAGCTACTTGAGGATTCCAGCGCCTCCAGCACGCGCAGCCAGTCATCTGCCGCGTCGGTATCAAAGACGCTGCCTTCACCAGTGAAGACGGCTGCATGCCCTGCCCCGGTCAGTTGCTCGTGGATTTCCCGTCCGGCCCAGTTCGCGTTCACCAGGATTGCTATGTCACCAGGCCTCACCAGCCGTGTGTTGCCACCTTCAACGATGCTGTACCGGCCAGCCAGCAAGTGCTCCACCTGATCCTGGACGTCCCTGCGCACCCTGATGTTCACATCAGATTGGTATCCCGGGGCATCGGCATCCAGGGCGCGAATCCACACCGCTTCGGCAAGCTGCCTGCCATCGCAGAGCAGCCTCGGCTCGGTGTGGCGCACATCCACCTGTCGCAACCTTATGGGTGCCGATTCGGTTCCCATGTCGACCGGGCCAAACAGGAATTCGATGCCCTGCACGACCCCCCGGTCAGAGCGGTGATTGGTGCCCATGGTCAACACGCTCGTGGCCGAGTCACGGGCACGGGCATAGGTGTCGATGTCGCCGCCCCGGAAGCGGTAGATAGCCTGCTTCGGGTCGCCGATCAGGATGACGGCTGACCGGCCATGGAATGCCTGGGACAGGAAGGCCCACTGCTGTGGGTCGGTGTCCTGGAACTCGTCGATGAGCACCACCTTGAAGCGCCCGCTGAGCGCGTCGGCGGCCTGCTGGGCTGCCGGGTTGTCGGGCGCGAGGGTGCTGGCCAACCGGCCAACCATGTCGTCGAAGTCCAGGAGGCGACGGGTCATCTTGCGTTCGGCGTAGAGATCTCGTACCAGGCCGGCGAACTGCACCCGCAACCGGGCGGTCGGGTCGTCGGTGGGGTGGAGCGGTTCGAAGAGATGGCCAAGGCAAGCGGTCCCCAACTGGTTGGCATAGGGCCAGCCAAGCTGGAGCCACCGGTCATCGCTCAGGTAGGCATCAGCGATGACCTCGGACTTCAGCACCTCCAGGTCGGTGCCCAGCGAGGCACCGATGTCATGATCGGCCAGCAAACCCAGTTCTTCGAGCATCCGCTTGGCGAAGGCGTGCAGGGTGCCGATCGGGGCGGCGTCGATCTGCCCGAGGGCCGCGACCATCCGGGAATGCCTGGCGGCAAGCTCGGCTGGGCTCCCATCGGCCAACACTGCATCAACCTGGTCCGAGGGCGCCCGGGCGCCGGCCAACAGGTCGCGGCTACGTACCAGCCGTCCGCGGATGCCGTCCCGGAGTTCTGCTGTGGCGCTCCGGCTGAATGTGAGAGCCAGGATCTCGCTGAGCGGGTGTCCCTCAGCGATGTAGCGGGCCACCAGACCGGCAATCGCGAAGGTCTTGCCAGTGCCCGCGCTCGCCTCGATGACGGTGGTGGTTGCCGCACTCGGCAGGGGTTGGTTGAACTCGAAGACCTGCATCACAGTCTCGCCTCCGCTTCGGGCGTCCACCAGTCCTGATGCTCGGTCATTGGCCCGAGCAGCCATCCCGTGAGCCCTTCGAATCGCGTGGTTGCCGGGCCGGAACCAGCCACCGGGTCAGCCGGTAGCGGCTCACTGGCCAGCAAGTCATCAAAGCTGGGGTAGTAGTGCTTCCAATGAATGTCGGAATTCGTGCTGTCGAAAGTTCTCCAGGCCGAGGTCATCGGGTCGCTCCGGTTCCCGTACCAGCCGGAGTACGAAGCGGCGCAGTCGATCGGAAGGGGCAGCACCATGCCCAGTCCTGCGTTGCGTACCTCGACCAGTTCACCCAGCAGCTGTTGCGCGGTGAGCTGACCGGGGGCGGTGAGTCGCTTGGCGTATCTCCCGACGACTACCGCGTCGAGCTGGGCGGGGTCGTGCCTGCCACTGGCACTGAGCAACAGCAGCCGGAGCCAGGCCCCGAGCACCTGGGCTTCCTTTACCCTGCCGAACCGGTGCGCTACCACCCGGTTACCGAACATCTGAACCCGGCCCTGTAAGCGGTGGCTGCCCAGATCAACCCGGCAGTCAGCGAAGTGGGCTGGCTCGCCAGCGCGGGCCTGCAGGGTCATATCGGCCAGCTCCCGGGCCTCATCGAGCACCCCCTGCACCATCTGCTGCCCCTGGGTGTTGGCCAGCACCTGTCCGGAGTAGAGGGCGCTGCGCTCGGCCTGTTCGGGTGCTACCCCTGCGAGCAACAGTTCGTACAGGTCGGTGCCGAGTTGCCAGCGCTGGAGGCCATTCAAGTCGATCGGCAGGCTGGTGGTTGGGGGCTCTTCCTGGCGGACGAGCGTGGTCCCTGTCGCGTTCCTGAAATGCGCCCTGGCAGGGTTGGTGTAGAAGG
>JBMNPP010000043.1:0-15034 GCA_050943675.1 Brooklawnia sp. | reverse complement strand
GCACCAGTACCTGGCCGGGAGCCAGGTCGACGGTCAGGGTGCCCCGGAAATTCTGGTATCGCCTGCCAGTGAGCAGGTCTTCCAGCCCCCAGCGGTCCATCAGCTTCGAATCAGGCACCAGCACTGTCTCGTGCACCTGCTCACCAGACGGGTTGGCCAGCACCACCACCGCGTCCCGGACGTGGTCGGTGTACCGCTCGAAACCGATCAGCCGCTCGGTGACCAGCCAGCGCAGGTCGCCCACCCGTAGCGCGCGGTGCGCCTTGCGGATGTCCACCAGTTGCCGGATACCGGCCAGCACCGGGTTGTGCTGGTTCGCCCAGTCCCAGCGCATGGGTGCCCGGTTGGCCGGGTCGATGCCACCGGTCTGGCCCAGCTCCGAGCCGTAGTACAGGTTGACGCTGCCCGGCAGGGTGAACTGCAGGACGGATGCCAGCCAGCGTCCGGCCGGATCGGCGACCATGTCGGTGAGTCGTGCGGTGTCGTGGTTGTCCAGGTAGATCCACGACTTCAGCAGGTGTTCGTAGTCGCAGTCTGCGTAGAACTGTTTCAGGAAATTGCTGGCGTGGCTGGCCGAGAAGCGCTGGTTGGCGATCCCCAGCAGGATCTCGCGCAGGGTGAAGTGCAGCACGGCGTCCAGCACGCCGAGCCATTCGGCGGGGTAGTTGGGCATCTCGCCGAGCACCAGTGAGCCGGGACGCTCGGCATGCGCGGCCCGGGTGATATCGCCCAGGTAACCAAATCCCAGTTCGAAGGCCACGTCCAGGCGCCAGCCGTCGATGCCGTCGCGCAGCCAGCTGCGCACCACCGAATCGGGGGATTCCCACAGGTATTGGCGCAGATCGGGGTTTTCGACCACCAGTTCCGGCAGGTTGACCGCGTTCGCCCATGCCCGGGAACCGCCCGGGTAGTCGGGGTTGAAGTCGAACCAGCCCCGGGTGGTTGTCTCCGGGTTGGTCAGCGCGTCCTGGAAGGCCCGGGAATGTCGGCCCATGTGGTTGAGCACACCGTCCAGTACCAGTTTTATGCCGCGGTCATGCAGGTCGGCGGCCAGGGCCTGCACGTCGGCGCGGGTGCCGTATTCGGGACGCACCTGCTGGTAGTCCAGCGCGTCATAGCCGTGGTTGGTCCACGCCAGGTGGATGGGGCACAGGTAGACCACGTCGGCACCCAATTGCTCGATGTAGTCCAGCCGTGCCCGGAGGCTGGCGATGTCGCCACCCCAGAAGTCGATCTCGTGCGACCACACCTGGTGCGAATCGAGGTAGACGCCCTGGGTCGGGGCCTCGTCCCACTGGCGTAGCCGTTTCGGTGCGGGGTACAGGTGGGCCTTGGCAGCCAGGTCGGCGCTGGGTGCGAAACGGTCGACGATCACCTGGTAGACAAGTGCACCGTTACGCCAGTCAGCCTCGCGGGCCTCGTAGCGTCCTGCGACGGCGCGGTCGTGGGTACTGGCGTAGTCGTGGGGCATATCAACATGCTACGGGGTGGCCACCCGGACCGACGGCGGCTCGGTGGCCGGGCTCGACGAACTGGGTGGGTATCCGAAACTGACGTAGGATCTTCAGCGTGACTGCCAGCCCCAGGCCCCTGACCGCCGCTCTGCTGACCGTCAGCGCAGCACTCCTGCTGGCCCTGACGGCCTGTTCGCCGTCCGGTTCTGCGACACTGCCGGAGTCGACAGGAAGCCCAGCCCCCGCGCCGCCCAGCACTGCGGCACCGGCGCCGGTGGCCACTCCCGAGCCCGAGCCGACACCTGAAAAGGTGGTGGCCACCCCTGCCGACCCGCGCCCCTTCAGCGAGCCAGAGACGATTCCGCAGCAACTGAGCTACGGCATGAGCTCGGAACTGGTCCGCGAACTGCAGATCAGGTTGCGGCATGCCAAATACCTGGCCGAATACGATGCCACCGACAGCTTCGGTGACCGGACGCAGCAGGCGGTGCTGCGGTTCCAGGCCGACCATGGCATCCCCCAGACCGGCGTGGTTGGCCAGCTGACCTGGGACGCGTTGCTGCCGAAGTCGCATGAGCCCACCAGCGCCGAGTTGAACAACACCAACGTCGGGCCCTGGTACACCGGGCCCACCCACGCCGGGTTCATCATGGAATTGCAGCACCGGCTGGGTCAGGTGGGTCTGTACGACGGTGCCGTCGACGGCGAATTCAGTGAGCCGGTCAAGCGGGCGATCGGGGATTTCCGTACCAGCATCGGGCTGCCGGCCAGTGAGGTGATGGATGAACGCACCATCACCCAGTTGCGGTCGCGCACTTACAACCCCGCCTACGACGAACTGTTCGATGCGCCTCCGGCCAGCGACCTCGACCACGACCTCGACCCGCGATGCACAACCGGCAAGGTCATCTGCATCTCCAAGGAACAGCGCAAGATGTCCCTGGTCGTCGACGGACAGATCCTGCTGACCCGCGACGCACGCTTCTCGGCGCCCGGCTGGGACAGTCCGACCGGTGACTACCAGGTTTGGTACATGGACGCCGACGAGGTCTCGGTGATTTTCGGTGAGCGCACCCCGATGCCGTACGCGATCTACTACAACCGCGATATCGCGATCCATTTTTCTGACAACTTCGCTGACTACGGCTATGAGGGTGGGTCACACGGCTGCACCCAGAGCTACGACTACCAGGCCATGAAGTGGCTATACGAGCAGACCAGTGTTGGTGATCGGGTGGTCGTCTACTGAGGCGGTTCCTAACCGGTTCGGCGACGCAGTTCCTGCGGTGTGGTGGTCGTTGTGTTGTTGCGGCGCCTGCTGCGCGTGCGGATGACCCGGGTACCGCGGTCCATCAGCAGTTTGATGTTCTCGGGGCTGACCATCTCGTCCACGATTACGACATCGAATTCTGATACCGGGGCCACCATGTGCAGGGCGGTGCGGCTGAATTTCGAGTTGTCGACGTAGAGCACGCGCCTCTTCGCCGATGCGAGCATCGCGCGTTTTACCTCGGCGGGCTCGGCGGTCGGATGGAAGACCACACCATTGATGATCGCCGAGGCCGACATGAACACCGCATCGGCATGGACGCGGCGGATTGAGTGCACCGCCATCGGGCCGACCAGTGCGTCAGCCCACACCAGGTATTCACCGCTGGTCATCAGCAGTCTGATATCGCGCTGTTCCTTCACCTGTTCAGCGACCGGGAAGTAGTTCGTGACCAGGGTGAGCGGCACCTTCTGCGACAGCAACTTGGCCAGGAAAACCCCGGTTGATGAATCGTCCATCATGATCGCCGAGCCCGGCTCAACCAGATCGAGGGCGGCCAGGGCCAGCGCCTCCTTCTCCGGGACGGCCTGGGTCAGCCGGTAGCGGGAGGCGGCCTCGTGCAGGTTGGATGCAGCTGCTGTCACCACGCCCTTGGACAGCCGGAGCAGGCCCTGGCTTTCCAGTTCGCCCAGGTCGCGGTAGACGGTCATCGTTGACACACCGGTGTGTTCAGCGATTTCGCCAACTGTCCGGCTCCCGGCTGCGCTCACGTAGTCACGAATGTTCTGCTGGCGCTGGCGCTGACCGGCGGCACTGCCACGGCCCCGTTTGGTCGTCGACATGGATGTCCCTTCAGGCGCAAGGGGTGCTCCCGATACAACGCCCCTGTTAACGCGAACGTTACCATTTCACATAGTTTATGTAAAGAGTCACTTGTGATGCGTTTCAAAGTGTGATTACTAGGGGTTTTCCCGGGTGATCTTGTGTGTGCTTTCACATTCGGTGTGGTTGGCAACCGCAGCAACGCAGGCTGCGTCCTGACAAGCGACGAGGTATCCTGAAAGCGTTTTCCAACACTCGGTGATGAGGGAGTTCGCATGGTGCGGTTCATGCCGGCTGACCAGGCCGCTGCGCTGATCCCGGACGGTGCCACCATCGCCATGCTCGGCAACGGTGGCATGACCGTCGAGCCACGCCTGGTCTACCGCAGCATCGGTGAACGCTTCGCCGCCACTGGCAGCCCGCGCGACCTGACACTCATCCACTCCGCGGGCATCGGCGACCGGGCCGCCGAGGGGCTCAACCGGTTCGCCCAGGCAGGCATGACCAAGCGTGTCATCGGCGGCCACTGGGCATGGGCGCCCAGCATGCAGCGGCTGGCTGCCAGCGGGCAGATCGAGGCCTACAACCTGCCCCAGGGCGTCATCTGCCAACAGTATCGCGAGATTGCGGCCAAGCGTCCCGGGCTGGTCACCCGCACCGGGCTCGGTACCTTCGTGGACCCCAGGAATGACGGTGGCCGGCTCAACTCGGTAACCACTGAAGACCTGGTCGAGCTGATCGAGATCGGCGGGCAGACCTACCTGCACTTCCTGCCCTGGCAGATCGATGTGGGCATCATCAAGGGCACCACTGCCGACGTCGACGGCAACATCGCCTTCACCAACGAGGTGGCCTTCCTGGAGGCCCAGGCGATCGCGCAGGCCGCACACAATTGCGGCGGACTGGTGATCGCCCAGGTGCGACAGGTGGCCGAACGGGGCAGTCTCAACCCCCAACTGGTCAAGGTGCCCGGCATCCTGGTGGACGTTGTCGTGGTCGACCCGGACCAATGGCAGTCCAGCCAGGGCGTCTACGACCCGGCATTGAGTGGGGCCAGCCGCTGCCCGGCCGACGCGCTCACCCCCATGCCGCTGACCCACCGCAAGGTTATCGCCCGCCGTGCGGCGCGTGAACTGCAGGCTGGCCAGATCATCAACCTGGGCTTTGGAATCCCCGACGGGGTGGCCAGCATCGTCAATGAGGCCGGCGCGGCCGAGCAGGTCACCGCGACCATCGAGCAGGGACTGATCGGCGGGATCCCCGCCCAGGGTGACATCTTCGGTGCGGCATATAACGCCGAGGCATTCGTGGACGCACCCAGCCAGTTCGACTTCTATTCAGGTGGTGGACTCGACCTGACCTGCCTGGGGATGGCCCAGGTTGACCAGCACGGCAACGTCAATGTCAGCAAATTCGGCCCGACCATCGCCGGGTGCGGTGGTTTCATCGACATCAGCCAGTCGGCCAGGAACTGCATCTTCTGCGGCACCTTCACCGCGGGCGGCCTGGTGACCGAGATAATCGACGGCCAGTTGCGCATCGTCCAGGAGGGACGGGCCCGCAAATTCGTCCGGAATGTCGAGCACGTCACCTTCTCTGGTACCCAGTCCCGGGCGCAGGGCCAGCGGGTGCTGTTCGTCACCGAGCGGGCGGTGTTCAAGCTGAACGAGCAGGGCCTGGAACTCATCGAGATCGCCCCCGGCATCGACCTGCAAACCCAGGTGCTCGACCTGATGGATTTCGAGCCGCAGATCTCGCCGGACCTGACGCAGATGAGCAGCCAGATCCTGGCCGCCGAGCCGCTGCAACTGCAACTGGGCCAATGATCTTCCAACAAGCAAGGAGCACACCATGACCGAACGTTTCGCTGCCGGCAGCGGCGATGAGATCCGCGTCGAGATTGATGGGGCAGTGGCCACCCTCGTGGTTGACCGACCCACCTCGCGCAACGCGCTGAGCATCCCGGTCTGCGAGCAGATCGACCAATTGATCACCGATGTCGAGGCCAATGACCAGGTGCGGGTGCTGGTTGTCACCGGCAGCGGACCCAAGTCGTTCATCGCAGGCGCCGACATCAATGAACTGGTCGCCTACACCCCACGGGAGGCCTACCGGCACATCGAGGTTGGGCACCGGCTATTCACCCGAATCGAGAACCTCGCGATTCCGACCATCGCCTCCATCAATGGGTACTGCCTGGGTGGCGGCCTCGAAATCGCGATGGCCTGCGACATTCGGGTGGCCAGCTCGAACGCGAAGTTCGGCCTGCCCGAGATCAATATCGCAATGGTGCCCGGCTGGGGTGGCGCCGAACGCCTGCAAAGACTGATTGGGCAATCCCGGGCCACCGCAATGACGCTGACCGGCGAGATGATCGACATTGCCGAGGCATTGGCCTGCGGGTTGGTTTATCGAGGTTATGAAACTGTGGGTGAATTACGCATTGGGACCGATGAACTTGCACTCAAGCTTGCCGGTTTCGCTCCGGCGTCGATTCAGGCCAGCAAGCAGATGCTCATTACCTCTTTCGGACTGAGCCCTGATCAGATCCTGCAGCGCGATGCCGCTCTACTGGCCTACCTGGTTACCACCACTGACGCCAAGGAGGGTCTGACCGCCTTCCTCGAGAAGCGTTCACCCAAGTACACCGGCCACTGAGCGTCCCAGCAGGGTTGGGGTACCCCCCCTAATTGGACGAATTTGGCCCATGCTAGGGTGCTTTTACGCGTGGGGGGAAACAAGTTCAATTGGGCGGTCAGCTCCGGATCGCTGCTTTCTTTGAAGGCGTGAACAACCTTTCCCGAACGCGCGGTACAGCCCCGCATTCTTGGCCATTTTCCCCCGGCCGTCGGGCGCGGAGCCGGCCCGTGGGCGACTCCCCATACCGTCCGCGGGCCGGCGCTATTCTTTCGGGCTATTGCAGTTAGACCTGCTCCACCAATCGTGTTGCCAGTTCCCGCACCGCGTATTCCCTGGCCGGATATGAATCCAGCGGATCGGCATCAAAGGCGCTGGCGATCGGCTGGATCATCACCTCGTCGACATCGAATCGGTCAGTGAGTTCAAAGATTCGTTCGGCGACGGTGTGCGGTTCGCCGATCAGCCAGGGCTGGGCCAACCGCTGCCAGGCCGCATCGCCGAGCGGCCGGATGGCCGACTCGGCCTCGTCAACGCTCATCAGCGGCCGGTCGAGCACCACACCGGCGTGCATCCCGGCCTGCATGTGGTGGTACGGCAGGGCCATCCGGGCCGCCTGTTCGGCGTTGTCGGCCACTGACACATTGACC
This sequence comes from Brooklawnia sp., assembly GCA_050943675.1. GTDB lineage: Bacteria > Actinomycetota > Actinomycetes > Propionibacteriales > Propionibacteriaceae > Brooklawnia. Next base: position 8,201 of record JBMNPP010000043.1, on the reverse strand, counting down.
GTGATGAAGGTGCGTGGCCGTCCCGGCCCGGCGTAGTTGGCGCGGTACAGGTCGAGCGCCTCCTTGGTGCCCTGGCCAGAGAAGTGGTGCGCGAAGACGAACGGCATCCCCAATTCGGCCGCCAACGAGGCGGAGAAACCCGACGATCCCAGTAGCCAGATGGGTGGGACGCTGGTCGGCCGCGGGCTGGCGTGCAGCCGCAGCGGCGTCCCATTGGGCCCGATGAGCGCATCGGAATTGCCGAGCATCGCCTGTACCTGCTGCACCCACGTCGGGTACTCGCTCAGCGTCTGGTCAGCACGGCCGGCGCGCAGCGCCCAACTGGTGACTGGATCGGTGCCGGGGGCCCGGCCGATGCCCAGGTCGATGCGGCCGGGGTGGGCGGCCTCGAGCAGTGCGAACTGCTCCGCGACAGCCAGTGCGGTGTGGTTGGGCAGCATCACCCCACCTGATCCGATGGTCAGTTGCTGGGTCTGGGCGGCAAGCATGGCGATCAGGACGGGCGGGCTGGTGGCCGCGACCGCGGGCATGTTGTGGTGTTCGGTCACCCAGAACCGGGTACACCCGACCCGGTCGGCGACCCGCGCCAGACCAGCAGAGGCAGTGATTGCCTGCCGGGTGGTCTGGCCGCGACGGACCGGAACGATATCGAGAACCGACAACTCCACCATGGCTGGAGCGTAGCGACTGGGACCCGGTGATCGCCATCGGTTGCTACCTGGTTGCAGGCCTTGCAGCCCGGACAGCCATACTGAGGGGCGTGAACACTGTCGAGATCATCCATCCACGCTTCGTCCCGCTCGGCACCGGCGACCGCATGGAGGTCAACCGGGTGCTGCCCCAACGAGCCCTCGCACTCATCGGCGGTTGGTGCTTCCTCGACCACTTCGGACCCGGTGGCCAGGCGATGCGGGTGGCCGGGCACCCGCACACCTGCCTGCAGACGGTCACCTGGCTGTTCAGCGGGGCAATGCGGCACCGCGACTCACTGGGCACCGACATCATCGTCGAGCCGGGCGAGGTGAACCTGATGACGGCCGGCTGGGGCATCACGCACTCGGAGTACTCGGTGTCCGAGGAGCCACTGCATGGCGTGCAGCTTTGGACGGCGCTGCCCGATGCCGCCAGGTTCACCCACCCCCGGTTCGAGCACTTCGCGACCGAGCCGGTGCGGATGGCTGACCACGAGGTGGCCGTCTTCGTCGGGCAATTCGGTGACGGGGATTCACCCGTTGAGGTCTATTCCCCGATGGTCGGTGCCGAGGTGCGCTTTGCCAGTAGTGCAGAGCTGGTGGTCGATGTCGACCCCGGCTGGGAGTTCGGGGTGCTGGCCGACGGCGGTGCCGTGCAGGTCGAGGACGTCGAGGTGCCCCACGGGATGCTGGGCTACCTGGCCCCGGGTCGTCACCAGCTGCGGCTGCGCACCAATGCCGACGCTGGGCACGTGGTGCGGGCGATCGTGATCGGAGGGGCACCACTCGATGAAGAAATCGTCATGTGGTGGAATTTCGTGGGCCGCAGCCACGACGAGATCGCGGCATGGCGAGCCAACTACCAGGCTGGTATCGGCGCAGAGGAGGGCGGGGACAATCCCGGCAACTTCCCGATGGTCGCACGCACCGATGGCGAATCCTGGATCCCGGCCCCCGGGCTCCCCGGCGTCCGGTTGAAGCCCCGGGCCCGGCGCAATCGCTGAGTGGTGCGGTCAGGAGGCTGGTTCGTTCTCGGCCAGCAACCGCTGCCACTCGGGTTTGTGGGTGAACAGGTAGCGGTAGTAGTCGGCCTGGGTGAGTTTGCTGGCTGCGGCGTCATCGATCACGACCAGGGCGCGCTGGTGCACCTGCATGATGCTGCCCGGGACGGCGGCGGTGATCGGCCCCTCGATGATCTTTGCCACGGCGTCGGCCTTGCCCGGGCCATGGGCGACCATCACCAGTTCGCGGGCGTCCATGATCGTGCCGAGCCCCTGGGTGATGCTCAAGGTGGGCACCTGACCGATGTCGCCGTCGAAGAAGCGGGCATTGTCGGCGCGGGTCCGCGGTGACAGGGTCTTGACCCGGGTGCGGCTGGTCAGCGAACTGGCCGGCTCGTTGAAGCCGATGTGCCCGTTGGTGCCCATGCCCAGGATCTGGACATCGACGCCACCGACATCCTTGATCGCCTGGTCGTAGGAGCGGGCGGCGGCGTCCAGGTCGGTTGCCCAGCCATCGGGGACGTGCACCTGGCTGGGTCGCAATTGCAGTGGTTCGGTGACGGTGGTGCGGATTACCTCGGCATATGACTCGGGGTGCCCGGCGGGGAGCCCGACGTACTCGTCGAGCGCGAAGGCGGTGGCCTCGGACAGGTCGAGTGTCCCGGCACGCACCATTGCGGCCAGTTCGATGTACAGCGCCAATGGTGATGACCCGGTCGCCAGACCCAGCACCACGCTGGGGCCGACCCGTCTGGCGATGCCAGCCACTCTGGCGGCCGCCAACCGTCCCACTTCTGCCGGGTCCTTGGCGATGACGATTTCCATCTGGGCTCCTGTCCGATCTGCAGTGAGGACAGCCTAGTACTGCAAACCCCTCAAACTGGAACGCGAACTCACCCCTGGCTGGTTTCGTTCCCGGTCTTTTCGCGGTACCGCTGGAACTGCGCGCGCCACACTTCCATCCGGGAATGCAGGTCGAGGTTTTCGAGTCGCTCCCGTAGTGGCTGGCGGTCGTCCAGGTAGCTGCGGATGTCGTGGTCGAAGCCCTCCAGCCGTTCACGCAGCTCGGGAGCCAGGGTTTCCCAGCGCTCCCGCAGGTCGTCGCCGACCTGTGAGAACCAGTCCTTGATGTCGGGCCCAGCCGATTCGATGCGCTTGCGGATCGACGGGGACTGGTCGAGGCTTTCCGACAGGTCCATCGTCTCGACGCGCCCGCGTACCTCGCGTCGCAGGATCTTGCCCATTTCGTTGCGGGGCAGCTCAGTCAACACGAACACCCGTCGCGGGACCTTGTAGGCGGCCAGCCGGGCCTTCAGTGAGCGACGCAGCTCATCGGCGTCCGGCATCAACCCGTCTGCGGTCACCACAGCGGCCACGACTTCTTCCACCCCGAGATCGTTGGCCAGCCCGACCACGGCGATCTCCTTGATGCCCTGGTAGTCGCGCATGGCTGCCTCGACCTCTGATGGGTAGACGTTGAAGCCCCCAGTGACCACGACCTCCTTCAGGCGGTCGACGATGTTGAGGTAGCCCTGCGGGTCAGCGACCGCGATGTCACCGGTACGGAACCAGCCGTCGTGAAAGCCGGTGTCCTCACCCTCGGGCAGGTTGCGGTAGCCGGCGAATACCTGCGGGCCCCGGACGACGATCTCGCCCGGCTCGCCCAGTTCGACGTCCCGGTCGGGTTCGTCCGGATCGACCAGCCGCACCTGGGTATCGGGGAAGGGGATGCCGATGGAGTTGGGTTTGCGGGTGCGGTTCACGGGGTTTCCCGAGACGATCGGTGAGCACTCCGACAGCCCGTAACCCTCGATCAGCAGTCCGCCGGTAGCGCCCTCCCACTTGTCGATCAGCTCACCGCGCAGCGACATCGCCCCCGAGATACCGGTGCGGATGCCCTGCAACGAGACCCCGCGTTCGGCGGCACCGTCCGCGATGCGTTCGAACAGGGGTGGGACTGCGATCACCATGGTCGGCGTCTTGCGTTTGATCGCGTCGAGGATGAGCCCGGTCTCGGGCTTGGGGATCAGGTGCAGCATCGCGCCCACCGTCAGGCCGGCGTTCATCGACAGGGAGCAGCCGAAGACGTGGAAGAGCGGCAGGCAGGCCAGGAAGACCTCACGCCCGGGCACCATCATGTGCACCCACTCCAGCGAGTGGGTGGTGGATGCCAGCAGGTTCGTGTGCGTCAGGGGCACACCCTTCGGTTTGCCGGTGGTTCCCGAGGTGTACAGCAGCAGCGCGGTGTCCTCGGCGCCCGGCCGTTGGGCAGCAGGCGGGGGGTCGGTGGGCCGCAGCAGGTCGGCAAATTTCGTGGTGCCGCTGGCCGGCTGCGAAAGTTGTGCCCGGCTCGCCCGGGCCTTGGCGATCGGCAGTTTGAGCAGCAGCCGCTTGCTCAGCGGCATCTCACTGATCAAATCGATCGAGATGATCACCTCGGGACGCACGTCCTTGGCCAGTGCCTGCAGGTTCGCAGCGGCTGCGTCCCACACGATGGCGAACCGGGCGTGGTGGTCGCCGAACAACGGGGTGAGCTCGTGCACCGTGTAAAGGGGGTTGTGCTCGACCACTGTGGCCCCGCACAGTTGGACGGCATAGAACGCCACCACATGCTGTGGGCAGGTGGGCATCAACAGTGCGACGTGGTCGCCGGGACGCACCCCAAGCTGGTAGAGGTGCCCGGCGAAGTTGTAGACCTGTGCGCGGAGTTCGGCGAAGCTGGTGCGGGCGCCGAAGAAGTCCAGTGCGGGGTGGCTGGCAAAATCGGTGGTGAACAGGTCGAAGGCATCCACCATGCTCCCGCCGGGATACTCAATCTGCCGTCGGGTCGCAGGGTCATACGCGGCGACCCAGAGCTCTTCGAGAGTTGTCATGTGGGCCCCCAAGCTGTTCGATCGTGATCTTGCTGGCCCTTAGGGTACGGGACGAAGCGAGGTGCGCGCATCGGTTTCAGGTTGACGCCTGCTCAACCGAGCAGGCTGCTGATCACCAGGGCCAGGCCCGAGATGCCGGCCATGATCAGGATTGCGGCCCGGGTGCGTCCCGAATCGAGGTAGCGGGCCAGCGGACGACCCAGGGCTGCCCCGATCACCAGCGGTGGCAGCAGCAGGGCGGCGTGCACCCAGTGGTATGTGGTCACATTGCCAGTCGAGGCCAGCCCCACCAGCGACATCACGGTGCCGAGCACGAAGTTGACCGCCATGGTGCTGCGCACCTTCGGGCCCGGTTCGCCGGCCAGCACCATCGCCAGGGGCGGGCCGGCGATGGACGAGATCGTGCCGCTGGCCCCCGAGATGACGCCGGCGATGAGCAGGTTCCGGGTGTTCAGCGCGACATTCCAGCGCCACCACTGCAGCCCGGCCGCGATCAGGACGATGACGCCGATGATCACGCCCAGCCACTGCTTGGATGCCACCACCAACAGCCAGGTGCCGGCGACGACGCCTGGCAGCCGGCCCAGCAGCGTCCAGCCGAGTTTCGGCCAGTCGACCGAGCGCCACTCGGCGAGCAGCGTGATCATGGCCATCAGGCCACCCACGATCAGCAGGGTTCCGGGCACGGTCGCAGGCAGCGTGAACATCAGTAGTGGGGCCGCGACGAGTCCAACACCAAAACCGACGCCGGTCTGGATGAAGGCGCCGAGCATGACGGCCAGGGCAGCAAGGATCAATAGGTGGGTAGGTTCAAGCACGGGCGCCAGCCTATGGGTACGCCCCCAATCGTCGGGTAGCCCCAGTCAGCCCGGCAAGCCGCGCACAAAACTGCCTAGAACTGGGCGAATATGTAAAACTAGTTGGGTGGAGAAGAGTCCTTATACCCCCGGTGCCGGTCACATGCCACCAGTGCTGGTGGCCCGCGAGGCACAGTTGAGTCGCTGGCTGGGGATGCTGGCCGAGGTCGAGCAGCGTGGTCGCAAACGTGCTGTGGACACCATCGTGGTCGGTCCCCGGGGGGTGGGCAAGACGGTGTTGCTCGAGGCGATGAGCGAGCAGGCCCGCGCGATGGGGCATGAGGTGGTGGCCATGCAGGCCGCACGGGGCACCGAGACACTGATGCCGTACCTGTTCCGCGAAATCAAACGCCGGGCCGAGGACGAGGCCCCCTTCCGGGCAGCCTGGCGGCGCCTGGAGTCCCTGTCCGTAGGGCTGTTCGGGGTGAGCGTCGGCGGGTCGCGGGCTGTCCAGGATGATTCGCCTGCCGACCTGACTGGCATGGACCTGGCCGCTGCCCTGGCAGACCTGGCTCGCGCAGTCCGCGCCGACCGCGAGCGCGGCGGCCTGCTGCTGACCATCGACGAGATGCAGGTCGCCGGGCACCGCGACCTGGCCTTGTTGGCGGCCACCCTGGGACGCCTCAACACCGAGCACCCCGACGCGCCGGTGCTGTTCGGCGGGGCTGGTCTGTTGAATGTCCGACAGCACCTGCGCGATGCCGGGGTGACACATCCCGACCGGTTGTTCCGGTTGACCGAGCTGCCCACCCGTTTCAGCCGGGACGAAACGACCGCAGCGGTGATGACCCCCGCCCTGGAGCTCGGTGTCCACTGGCAGGCCGATGCGGTCGCGGCGGTCTACGGCGTCTCGGGTGGTTACCCCGCGCATGTGCAGTTATATGCCCACGCCATCTGGCAGCACGCTGCCGGGCCCGGCATCACGGTAGAGGACGCACGCGCAGCAATCAGCCAGGCCAGTGACGAGGTTGCACTGTCGACGCTCGGACCCGACTGGGACGACCTCACCGACCGCGAACGTGAGTATGCCGCGGCAGTTTCAGTCCTGGGTGGCCGGGCGCTCACCCGCGATGTGGCCGCCGTCCTGCGCCAGCAGCCCGGCAGCATCTCGCGGCTGGACGGCGGCCTGGTGCGCAAGGGTTTCGTCTACCGCCCAACCCGGGGTGTGGTCGAGCTGACCATGCCGCTGCAGCGCCCCTACATCCTGCAGGTCTACGAGGAGTCCCGTGTGCTGGCCAGTGTGGCACTGGCACCGCTGGCCGAGTTGGCGGCCCGGGCCACCGAGGTTGCTCCGGGTTCCCCCCAGTTGCGCGAGCGCTAGGGCCGCTGCTCGGGGACGGCGTCTGGCTGGTAGGCGAGGATGTCGCCGGGCTGGCAGTCCAGCACCCGGCAGATGGCTTCGAGCGTGGTGAAGCGCACCGCCCTGGCCCGGCCGCTCTTCAGGACCGACACGTTGGTTGGTGTGATGCCGATCGCCGCGGCCAGTTCGGCCACGGTCATCTTGCGTTTTGCCAGTTGCACGTCGAGGTTGACGATGATCGGCATCAGATCACCCCGGCCAGGTCGTGTTCCATCAGGCTGGCCTGGCGCAGCAGCGCCCGCATCACGACCATCAGCAGGGCCAGGCCGATGCCCGACAGCGTCCCCAGGATCAGTAGCACCATCACCCCCGGTGGCATCGCCCTGGCGAGGCTGAGAATGCCGAAGGCGATCACGCACAGCACCGTCACGGCGAGGAAGCAGCCGATGATCACATTCACCGGGCCGAATGCGGCTGGCTGGAAGATCCGGGATGCCTGCACCATCGACAGCAGCCGCCACACGCTCAGCAATGCCAGCTGCACGCAGGCGACGATCGCGATGCACCCGATGATGCCGGGCCACTTCAGGTAGGCGACCTCGGGGAACTCGCGGACAGCCTCTGCTGCCATCAGCGGGATCAAGAGCACCTGGGTCAGTAACGAAATCGCCAGGGCGAGCGCGAGGATCACCTTCGCACCAAGGATTGCTGGTCGCTGCATGGCTCTCATCCTGTCGTATGTCGATGTATTTATATCGAGAAACGATAGATCTTGGGTGTGTCGGTGTCAACCATTTGGGCCTGATCACCGCGCGAACGGTCTGCCGATGAGGTGCCTCCGAACATCTGTCCGTGGTAGCCGCGCCTGGGCCTGCGCGCAGATGGTGCCGGTTGGGCGGGCGGACCAGAATTGGGTCATGACCATGTCCGAGCCTGCCATCGTCGACCTACAGCCCGCCACGGTGGCCGTGATTCGCGCCACCATACCCATGAACTCCATCCGCGACTTCTACGACCGGGGCTTCGGTGAGGTGGCCGGCGTCCTCGCCGCCCAGGGGGTGGCCCCGAGCGGTCCAGCGCTCGGTATCTACTGGGGCGTCCCCACCGACACCATCGAACTGGCCTGCGGGTTCCCGATCACCAGACCGATCACCGTTGAGGGCCGGGTCACCATGGAGGAACTGCCCACCGGTCGCGCCGCCCAGGCGGTGCACGTCGGCCCCTACGAAGGCCTGAGCGATACCTACGCCCAACTGGCTGACTGGGTCGCAGCCCAGGGGCGGAGTCTCGGGGCCATGATGTGGGAGTCCTACGAGACCGAGCCCACCCCCGAGGCCGACCCTGAGTCCATGCGCACCCGCATCACCTGGCCGCTGGCCTAGCAGGGCAATTCGCCCCGTTCGCTGCTCTGCCTTGTCGATTTCGTTGTCTGCCGGGCGGGATTCTGACGGGCAGCGATTGTTCAGCTATGTAGGCGT
>JBMNPP010000042.1:0-15130 GCA_050943675.1 Brooklawnia sp. | reverse complement strand
ATGTGGGCGAGCCCATCATCGGCGCCGCACTTGTCGAGGGCTTCAGAAAGGGTCAAGGAACCATCACGAACCTGGTTCTTGAGTGCGGCGCGTACCCTCCGCGATTCCGTGGCTGCTGCCCGTGCAGCCTGGAGCTGCTCAGGTGACAAAGTTGGAATTGCCACGTTTCATTTCTCCGTTCTTACTCAAAACGCCGGCAGCGAGAAGTTCGTTGCAACCGATGTCTTTTGTTTGTTAGTTCTCTTCAATGGGCTGCGAGTTACCAAGTCAGCGCCTTGACGGCCGCCCGAAGGTTGGCTTCCTCCGGTCCGGCCCGCATCACTTCTCGTGATGCACTGGGCAGTGCCAGTTGCGCTGCGGCCCCGAATAACCCCGCCACTGCGTCAATGGTACCCCCTTGTGCTCCAATGCCTGGCACCAGGATGGACCCAGAGAAGCCTGTCAGGTCAATATTGAGTGAATTCAGCGTGCCGCCGATCACCAAACCGACCGAATCCGTACCAGATTCGGCGTTGGCCATGATGGCCTGGTCGACGATCTCCTGGGCGACGCTGCGACCCTGGTGTTCGGCCTGCTGCACTGCCCCACCCTCAGGGTTGCTGGTGCGACACAGGACGTACACCCCACGTCCGGTCTGGTTGGCCAACTCGATCGCTGGGGCCAGCGCACCGAACCCGAGGAACGGGCTGACGGTGATCGCATCAGCGCTCAGGTCGGTCGTCCCGGACAGGTAGGCCTGTGCATAGGCCGCCATGGTCGACCCGATATCGCCCCGCTTGACGTCCAGGAGGCTCAGGGCACCTGTCTGCGAGATGTCAGCCAGCAGGCGCGCCAGGGCCGCTACCCCGGCAGAACCAAAACGTTCGAAGAAGGCTGCCTGCGGCTTGAACACCGCCACCTGGTCGCCCAGTGCCGCCACCAGGTGGCGACTGACCCATTCGATGCCTGCCACGTCATAGTCAGCGCCCCAGGCACGAACCAGCGACTCGTGGGGATCGACCCCTACACAGAGCCTGCCACGAGCAGCCACCAGGCTCGCCAGGCGCTTGCTGTAGCTCAACGCCGGGCCCGGTCAGGAATGGTGAGGGTGTTGATCCCCCGCACCAGTGCAGGGCCGGCAAAGATGAAACCGGTGTAGAGCTGCACCAGCACGGCCCCCGCGTCGAACAGCGCCTGAGCGTCGGCGGGTGACATGATGCCACCCACACCCATGATCGGCAGTTCGGTGCGCGCGGCGATCGCCTCGACCATTCGCAATGTCTTGCGCGTCAGGGGTGCCCCCGACAGCCCACCGGCCTGGGTGGCCAGGTGCAATTCGGAGGGATGCAGGAACTCCCGAGCGGTAGTCGTGTTGGTTGCGATGATGCCTGCGATTCCGGAATCCTCACAGACCTGGAGCAGTCCGACCAGGTCACTGGTCGAAAGATCAGGCGCGAGCTTCACGAAGACCGGCAGCGGACTGGGCCCGGCCAACTCGGCTGCCGTACTGGTCAGGGCCGAGGCCAGGGACCCGAACGCATCACGGTCCTGCAGGCTGCGCAGGCCGGGTGTGTTCGGGCTGGACACGTTGATCGCGATGTAATCGGCATAGGGGGCGATGGTGCGCAGCGAGTGCAGGTAGTCCTCGGCGGCCTCCTCCAGCGGGGTGACCTTCGTCTTGCCGATCGAGACGCCTACCGGGAGGTCAAGCACCTTGTTGCCCCGGCGTACCCCCCACTGGTCGAGGCGGGCGGCCAATGCCTCGACCCCGGCGTTGTTGAAACCCATCCTGTTGATGATCGCGTGGCTGTGCGGGAGCCGGAACAGGCGGGGCTGGCGGTTGCCCGGCTGGGCGTGCGCCGTCACCGTACCCAGCTCGGTGAAGCCGAACCCGAGTGCCGACCAGGCCCGGGCTGCGCTGCCGTCCTTGTCCATGCCCGCAGCAACCCCCACGCGGCCCGGGAACCGTAGCCCGGCAACCTCTACCGGCTGGCGGCCCTGACCGAGCAGGCGTTCGATCTGGCGCAGTACGGAGTCGGGCATCTCGCTGAGCAGTGCCACGACCTGGTTGTGGATCTCTTCGGGATCACCGCTCGCCGATGTGAACAGGGCCGGCCGAACCAACCCCCGGTAGCCGGTCAACAAGAGCCGGACGATCAACTCGTCTTGGGTGATCATCGCCAAGCGATCCCTTCAATGTGCCGCCATCCGGGACGTCGCGCCCGGGCCTTGGTCCCCATTGTGCCGTGAGTTGCACCTGCAGGATGGCAATGGAGCGTGGTGCGTCTAGCGAATCTGCCTGGCCCACTCCTGCAACGAGCGCACTCCCACCTTGCCCAGCTGGAGCGCCTCGATACCCTGCACGGCCGCCTCCAGGCCCTGCACAGTGGTGATCGACGGCACACCACGAAGCACCGAGGCGGTACGGATTTGGTACCCGTCAGCCCTTGGTGAGCCCCCGACTGTCTCACCGGAGGGGGTGTTGAAGATCAGGTCCACCTCACCGGCAGTGATCAGGTCGATGATGGTCGGCTCCCCCGCTGGCCCACGCCCCTGGGAGTGCTTGCGTACCGGTTTGGCCGCCACCCCGTGCATGGCCAGCATCGAGGCCGTTCCCTCGGTGGCCAGCAGGGTGAAGCCCAGGTCGGCCAGCCGCTTGATCGGGAAGATGACATATCGCTTGTCGCGGTTGGCCACCGAGATGAAGACGGTGCCGGAAGTGGGGAGTTGTCCGTAGACCGCAGCCTGCGACTTGGCGAAGGCCATACCGTAGGTGCTCGACAGGCCCATCACCTCACCAGTTGAGCGCATCTCTGGCCCGAGTAGCGAATCCACCGAGGCCCCGTCCAGGGTGTGGAAGCGGTTGAACGGCATCACCGCCTCCTTGATCGCGATCGGCATGCCGTGCCAGGTGTCGGCACCATCGCCTGTGGCCCGCAACACCCCGTTGGCGCGCAACTGCCCGATGCTCGACCCGAGCATGATGAGCGTGGCAGCCTTGGCCAGCTGGGTGTCGGTGGCCTTGCTGACGAACGGCACCGTGCGCGAGGCCCTGGGGTTGGCCTCAAGCACGTAGAGGGTGTCGCCGGCCAGTGCGTACTGGATGTTGATCAGACCCCGCACCCCCACCCCACGGGCGATCGCCTCGGTGCTGTTGCGGATCGTCTGGATGATTGCGCTGCCGATGGTCGCCGGTGGCAGCGAGCAGGCCGAGTCGCCCGAATGTACCCCGGCCTCTTCGATGTGTTCCATGACGCCACCCAGGTACAGTTCGTGGCCGTCGTAGAGCGCATCGACGTCGATCTCGATGGCGTCGTCGAGGAACCGGTCGACCAGCACCGGCATATCGGGGCTGATCAGGGTCGAGTTCTCAATGTAGGTGGCCAGGGTGGCCTCGTCGTAGACGATCTCCATCCCGCGTCCGCCCAGCACGTAACTGGGCCGAACCAGCACCGGGTAGCCGATATCGGCAGCGATCTGGCGGGCCTCCTCGAAGGAGGCAGCCATGCCGTGCTTGGGTGAGGGCAGGCCTGCCCTGGCCAGTACCTGACCGAAGGCACCACGCTCTTCTGCCAGGTCGATTGCGGCCGGGCTGGTGCCGACGATGGGTACCCCGGCAGCTTCCAGTTGCCTGGCGAGCTTCAGCGGGGTCTGGCCACCCAACTGGACGATGACACCCGCGATCGGCCCGAGTTCGGACTCGGTCTGGTAGATCTCGAGCACGTCCTCCAGGGTGAGTGGCTCGAAGTAGAGCCGGTCCGAGGTGTCGTAATCGGTGGAGACGGTCTCGGGATTGCAGTTGACCATGATCGAGTCGTAGCCATTTTGCGAAAGCACCATGGCTGCGTGCACGCAGGAGTAGTCGAATTCGATCCCCTGACCAATCCGGTTGGGGCCACTGCCCAGGATGATCACTGCCGGCCGGGTGCGGGCCACCAGTTCGGTCTCGTCGTCATAGCTGGAGTAGACATACGGGGTTTCGGCGGCGAATTCGGCGGCGCAGGTGTCCACGGTCTTGTAGACCGGACGCACCCCCAGGCTCCAGCGAAGCTGCTGGATCACTTCTGCGCTGGTGCGGCGCAGGACGGCGATCTGGGCGTCTGACAGGCCATGCCGCTTGGCCAGCCGCAACAGATCAGCGCTCAGGCCCGGTTTGGCCTGGGCCACTTGCCGGGCCACGGTGGCGATCAGGTCGAGTTGGTCGATGAACCACGGGTCGATCCCGGTGGCCTGGGCGATCTGGTCGAGGTCGGCACCTGCCCGAATCGCCAGCATCATCTCCTGGATGCGGCCATCGTGCGGGGTACGGATGCGTTCGAGAAGTTCGTCGGCATCGCCCGGATCGGACTTGAAGTCGAAGGGTGCCTCGGGATCCTCCAGCGAGCGCAGGGCCTTGCCGAGCGCCTCGGTGAAGTTGCGGCCCAGCGCCATCGCCTCACCGACCGACTTCATGTGGGTGGTCAGTGTGTCATCGGCGTGGGGGAACTTTTCGAAGGCGAATCGTGGGACCTTCACCGCGACATAGTCCAGCGTCGGCTCGAATGAGGCCGGGGTCTGCCGGGTGATGTCGTTGGGAATCTCGTCCAGGGTGTAGCCCACCGCGACCTTTGCGGCGATCTTGGCGATCGGGAATCCGGTGGCCTTGGAGGCCAGTGCAGAGGACCTCGAGACCCGCGGGTTCATCTCGATGACGATCATCCGGCCGCTCACCGGGTCGATAGCGAACTGGATGTTGCAGCCACCGGTATCCACCCCGACCGCCCGGATGATGGCCAGGCCGACATCACGCATGTGCTGGTATTCGCGGTCGGTGAGCGTCATGGCCGGGGCCACAGTGATCGAGTCGCCGGTGTGTACACCCATCGGGTCGAAGTTCTCGATCGAGCAGACCACCACCACGTTGTCGGCGTGGTCGCGCATGAGTTCGAGTTCGAACTCCTTCCAGCCCAGGATCGATTCCTCGATGAGCACCTCGGTCACGGGGCTGGCCTCCAGTCCGATGCGGCCCATCCTGTCCAGGGTCTCGCGGTCATGGGCGAAGCCGGAACCGACACCACCCATGGTGTAGCTGGGCCGTAGCACCACCGGCAGGCGCAACTCGTCAGCAGCAGCGTGGATCTCCTCGATGCTGTGGCAGATCCGGCTGCGGGCCGATTCGGCTCGTCCGCCGGGGAAATCCGGCAGCGAGTCGATGACCTGCTTGAACTGCGCCCGGTCCTCGCCCCGTTTGATGGCGGCCACTGAGGCGCCGATCAGTTCCACGCCGTATTTGGCGAGCACCCCGGTGTCGTGCAGGGCGACCGCAGTGTTCAGCGCCGTCTGGCCGCCCAGGGTCGCCAACAATGCATCGGGGCGCTCGGCAGCGATGATCTTCTCGACGAAATCAGGGGTGATCGGTTCCAGGTAGGTCGCGTCAGCGAACTCCGGATCGGTCATGATCGTGGCCGGGTTCGAGTTCACCAGGATCACCCGGTAACCCTCTTCGCGCAGCACCCGGCAGGCCTGGGTTCCGGAGTAGTCGAACTCGGCCGCCTGGCCAATGACGATCGGGCCCGACCCGATCACCATGATCGATTCGATGTCGGTGCGCCGTGGCATCAGCGGACCCTTCCCTGGTTGGCAGTCATGAGGTCGATGAAGTGGTCGAACAGGTATTCAGCGTCATGCGGGCCAGCCGCGGCCTCGGGGTGGTATTGCACGGTGATCGCCCTCAGGCGGCCGTCCCTGTTCAGTTCCAGCCCCTCGACCACATCATCGTTGAGGCTGACGTGGCTGACGTGGACGGTCCCGAACTCGGTCTCGATCAGTTCACTGCCGGGTGCCTCGACTGCGAAACCGTGGTTGTGCGAGGTGATGTCGATGCGGTTCGACGCGCGGTCCAGCACCGGCTGGTTCATCCCCCGGTGACCGTACTTCAGTTTGTAGGTGCCAAGGCCCATCGCCCGGGCCAGCACCTGGTGGCCAAGGCAGATACCGAAGACCGGCAGGTCAGCAGCAAGTACCTGGCGTGCCAGGTCGACGGCATGGGTGGCAGTGCCCGGGTCGCCGGGTCCGTTGCTGAACAGCACACCGTCCGGCGCCATCGCGGTCAGTTCTTCGAATGTTGACCCGGCAGGGAGCACATGCACCTCGACCCCTCGTTCGGCAAGTTCGCGCGAGGTGTTCGCCTTGATCCCCAGATCCAGCGCGGCGACGGTGCACTTCCGGACGCCGAGCGCCGGCACCACGTAGGGCTGGCCGGTGGTGACCTGCCCGATCAGTTCGGCGCCAGTGATCAGTGGCTGGGCCAGGACGCGTTCCAGCAGCACAGCAGGGTCGTCCTGCGTCGAGCTGATGCCAACCCGCATCACCCCGTTGTCACGCAAGTGCCTGGTCAGGGCCCTGGTGTCGACACCGCGGATACCCACGATGCCCTGGGTGACGAGTTCGTCATCCAGGCTGCGGGCGGCCCGCCAATTGCTGGGCCGCGGTGCCGGATCACGCACCACATAGCCCGCCACCCAGATGCGGCCGGATTCGTCGTCCTCGTCGTTCCAGCCGGTGTTGCCGATGTGTGGGGCGGTGGCGATGACCACCTGCCCGTGGTAGCTGGGATCAGTAAGTGTTTCCTGGTATCCCGAGATGCCGGTCGCAAATACGGCCTCGCCGTATGCCTCGCCGAGGGCCCCGAAGGGTTCACCCCGGAAGACCCGGCCGTCCTCAAGTACCAGAATCGCCATCATCGGCCTTTCCCGGGCGGGTCTTGGCCGCCCGCCCCAGTAATCCATTCAGGAAGACCACCGACTCATCGGTCGACAGGTCATCGGCCAGTTCCAGCGCCTCGCTGATGGCCGCGCTGGTGGCGATTGAAGTGTGGTCCAGTTCGTAGATCGCGATCCGGGCCAGGTTTCGGTCGACCCGCGGCATCCGCTCGATCGGCCATTGGGTGACCGTGGCCGAGCTGATCCGCTGGTCGATCTCGGCGGCGTTGTCCCGCACCCCGAGCACCAGTTCACGAGTGAACTCCCGGACTATCAGCTCCGGGTCGTCCAGGCGCAACGCCAGCGAGGTGAACGGATCATGTCCAAGCAGGTCGGCCTCGAACAGGATGTCCAGAGCGGCCTTGCGGGCCTTCGTGCGTGCCGAGCGCCGCCGCTCGGCCATGTCGACCGAGCCAACCTTCACTGCGCCCGGCACCGGCGGACGTTCGCCGGGCGACAGAGGCAAGGGCTGCTCGTCGATCGGATGGTTCATCAGTTGACGCGGCCGAGGTATTCGCCGGATTCGGTCGAAACCTTGACCTTCTCACCTGTGGTGATGAACAGCGGCACCTGGATCTGCTTGCCGGTTTCCAGTGTTGCGGGCTTCGTGCCGCCAGTGGAGCGGTCACCCTGCAGACCGGGCTCGGTGTAGGTGATCTCGAGCTCGACACTGGCCGGCAGGTCGATGTAAAGGGGGTTCCCCTCATGAGTTGCGACCGTGATCATCATGCCCTCGAGCAGGTAATCCTTGGCGTCACCAATGATCTCGGCCGGGACGGGGATCTGGTCGTAGGTGGTCATGTTCATCACGACATAACCGGTGGCGTCCTCGTAGAGGTACTGCATGTCGGAACGGTCCACCTGGGCCATGTCGATCTTGGTATCGGCAGGGAAGGTGCGGTCGACGATCTTGTTGGTCATCACGTTCTTGATCTTGGTTCGCACCACGGTGTTGCCCTTGCCGGGCTTGTGGTGCTGGAACCACAGGACCTGCCACAGCTGGCCGTCCAGGTCGAGCACGGTGCCGTTCTTGATGTCGTTGGTGGTAGCCACGCTTGCCTTTCCTTGGGGCTTCATCATCTGCCGGCCCATGCCGGCCAAAGTTCGGAGGCGGTCAACCCGCGATGGGCTATCATACCTGCCCGCGCCGCTCGCGTCACGTTGGTGATCTGGCTCCGTCAGGAGGGTTGGAAGGGTTAAGAGTGGTGTCTCATCCAAGGATGGCCGCCTGACGAATCGGATTCCCTGGCTGTGTGATCCATCCGTGATCAAACCGGCCGCCAGCCTGATCATCCACCTGCGTGCCAATCGGTTCGACAAGATAGTTGGGCTGTCCAGGTGTTTTACCTTGTTTCGCGGGTGTGATCGAATACAATAGAGCCATGACTCACACCCCCGGGGACCTACCCCCACCCCACTTCGACCCACCAGACCAACCAGACTGGACCCACCCCGCAACCAGTGCTCAAGCATTCGACGCACAGGATCACGCCCACCAGCAACTCCAGGCCGCCGAAGTCGCAGAGTTGGTGGCCATCACCCATGCGGCAGACCTGTACCAGGTAGACATCAACCACGTACTGGACGGCATGGAACGCCTCATCCCCGGCGGAACAGCCAAAACCCATGGCGGCTGGCACCTCGAACAACCTGCACCCGGCCACTTCAAGTGGACATCACCCGCCGGATACCAATACCTGGTCACCCCCGACGGCACCACCGCCATCGGCAAACCCGAAAAGCGGACATAGAGGCAGGCTCGACCATGCCGGATGAGTCACGACGGTCTGCCGGGCGGCACCCTTCGGCGGTTAGCGCTGCTTGGCTGCTGGTTTGCGGGTCACCTTCAGCTCGCGGGCCTGGTTGACGCGTTCTTCACGGGCAGCGATATAGGGCAGCGCCAACTTGCGCATCAACTCGGCGGTCTCGGGGCTGTGGCCAAGGTCAGCCAGTTGGGTGGCCATCGACGTGACATCCTCGGTGGAACGGTTCTGGCTCAGCTTGGCCTTGCCGATGACCTCGTCGACCACGAATTCGAGCCCAACCAGGGCGGGCAGCATCCGCTCGACGGCCTCGACCGGGCCATTCTCGAGGCGCCAGCGCGGTTCATGCTGGTGCGTCAGCTCGCGCAACGACTGCAATTTCCAGTCGGCGTCGTGGTGGGCGATCAGTTCACCGGTCAGGTGGACGATCACGTAATTCCAAGTCGGCACCGTCGGGGTGCGTTGCGGCGTCGGGGCGGGCGGCACGATGGTCGGTGAGATATAGGTATCAGCCACGTGGACGACCCAGAAGGCCGGCCCCTGGTCATGCCATTGCAGGTTCGTGCGGGCCACGTGCGCCGTCAGCCGGCGGGGACCACCGTCCTCGGGTAGCAGGGCGAACGGCAGGTAGGTCACATCGATGCCGCGCTCACCATGGGTAACCAGATTGCCCACACCACGGCTCGCGACATGTGCCAGGGCATCTTCGGTGCTCATGGCGAACTGTTCGGCAACGTACATCTCAACTGTCTCCAAGCTCTGCGTAGCACTGGGCAAGCACCCGTTCACTGGGTGCGGTGATCATGGCCGGGTCCCCCAGATTCCGCAGGCCAATGAACCGCAGCGTTGCGCCGCGGGTCTTCTTGTCGCGGGCCATCAACTCGCGCAGCTCCGCCCACGGGGCTGCGGAATAGCTGGTGGGCAGCCCGAGCGCCTGCAGCAGTTCGACGTGGCGGGTCACTGATGCATCGGACAGGCCAAGCAGTCGTCTGGACAGCCGGGCCGCGAAAACCATCCCGAGGGCCACTGCTTCGCCATGCCGCAGCCGGTATTGCTCCCAGGTCTCAATCGCGTGGCCCAAGGTGTGGCCGTAATTGAGCAGTTCCCGCCCGATCTGCGAGCCGACGGAGGTCGACTCGCGCAGGTCAGTGGCCACCACATCCGCCTTGAACTGCACGCCACGGCGGATCAGCTCGGCCAGCCGGGCGCTGGTGACATCGCGGGCACCAGCTGGATCCTCGGCAATAAGTTCGAGGATGCGGGCGTCGCGGACGAAGCCGGCCTTGACGACCTCTGCCAACCCGGAGCTCACCTCACGATCAGGCAGCGGCCGGATCAGGTCCAGATCGGCAAGCACTGCCCGGGGTTCGTGGAAGGCGCCCACCAGGTTCTTGCCCTCGGGCAGGTCGATACCGGTCTTGCCGCCGACTGCGGCGTCCACCATGGCCAGCACAGTGGTGGGCACACTGATGTACGGCACGCCGCGCAGGTAGCTGGCTGCCACGAAACCCGCCAGATCGGTGGTCGCGCCGCCACCTACTCCGATCACCAGGTCAGATCGGGTGAAGCCAGCCTGGGCCAACCCTCGCCAGCAGGCAATCAGGATCTCGGGGCTCTTGGCAGCCTCACCCTCGGGCACCCCCAGGCTCAGCACCGACGCCTTGGCGGTACCAGCCAGCCGGGAGACCTCCAGGGCTGCCTCTGCCAGTGGCTCACCGTAGATCACTGCGACCCGGGTCGCCGAGCCGACCAGGCCGGCCAGTTTGTCCAGCGCGCCATAGTCGATCTCGACGCGGTAGGGCCGTTCGGCGTTGACCAGGACAGTGCTCATTTGTCTCCCTCGAGTTGGGCGATCACCTGCTGGGCCACCTGGCCCGGGGTGCGCCCATCGGTTTCTATCACCAGGGTTGCCACCTGCGCGTACAACGGCTCACGGGCGGCTGCCAGTGCCCGCCACTTCCCGGCCACGTCCCCCCTCAGCAGCGGGCGGATGTCGCTGTGTCCCACCCGTTGCACTGCGACCCGCTCGGAGGCCCGCAACCAGAGCACCCGGTGCCCGGCGAGGGCCTGGCGAAGTGCTGGATTGGTGACTGCTCCCCCACCAAGGGCGATCACACCACCATCGGTCAGTGCCGAGACGGTCGCGGCCAACTCGAGCGCACGGAACCCGGCCTCGCCGTCGGTGGCGAAGATCTCAGTGATGGGTCGCCCTGCCTGCGTCTCGATGAGCGCATCCACGTCAACGAAGCGCAGACCAAGCCTCCTGGCCACGATCGCCCCGACTGTCGACTTGCCCACTGCAGGCAAACCAATCAGGACGATCGGCGCGGACCCCTTCGAGCCGCCCTCAAACATGGATTGATAGCCCTCGCTCAGCGACCTGGTGCAGGTAGGAGTGGTAGTTGCGCCGGGTCTCGGCCAGTGAGTCGCCACCGAACTTGTCCAGGGCGGTCTCGGCAAGCACCAGGGCGACCATGGCCTCTGCCACGACACCGGCTGCCGGCACCGCGCAGACATCGGAGCGCTGGTGGTGTGCCTGGGCCGGTTTGCCGCTCGCAGTATCGATGGTGCGCAATGCCCGGGGCACCGTCGCAATCGGCTTCATGGCCGCCCGCACCCGGAGCACCTCACCGGTCGACATGCCACCCTCGGTACCACCGGAATGCTGGCTCAGCCGTTCCAGGCCGTTGCGGCCGGGGGCGATCTCGTCATGGGCCTGGCTACCGCGCACCCGCGCCAGGTTGAAGCCGTCGCCCAGTTCCACGCCCTTGATCGCCTGGATACCCATCAGGGCACCGGCCAGCCGAGCATCCAGCCGTCGATCACCGGAGGCATAGCTGCCCAACCCGGGCGGGCAGCCCCAGGCCACGACCTCGACGACCCCACCCAGGGTGTCACCATCGCGGTGGCAGGCCTCGATCTCCGCCTGCATGCGGGCGCTGGCATCAGGATCGAAGCAGCGCACCGGATCGGCGTCGATGGCTGGCAGGTCAGCCATGGTTGGGAATCGCTCCGGATTGGCAGCCACGCCACCGATCTCGACGACATGGCTCAACACGGTGATGCCGAAGGCCTGAGCCAGGAAATTCTGGGCGACCCGCCCCACCGCCACCCGGGCAGCCGTCTCGCGCGCGCTGGCCCGCTCCAGCACCGGGCGGGATTCGTTGAAGTCGTACTTCTGCATCCCGGCCAGGTCAGCGTGGCCCGGGCGCGGTCTGGTCAGCGGCTCGTTGCGAGCCAGGCCCGCCAACTCCTCGGCGTCCACCGGGTCTGCCGACATGACCTGTTCCCATTTGGGCCACTCGGTGTTGTCGATCTGGATTGCGATCGGTGAACCCATCGTGTGGCCATGGCGCACCCCACTGAGCAGGGTCACCTCGTCGGCCTCGAATTTCATCCGGGCACCCCGGCCGGCACCGAGCCGACGCCGGGCCAATGCCTGGTTGATGTCCTGCGTGGTCACTTCAACATGAGCGGGAATGCCCTCGATCATCGCGATCAGTGCCTTGCCATGGGATTCACCGGCGGTGAGGTAACGAAGCATGGGGCCAAGTATCCCAGATGGCCCCAACGACCGATGCCAGCGCTCAGCCGCCAGAGCACTCCTTGGGATTGTCGCGGCACCACTTCTGGAAGATCGCCACATTGGCCTCATGCTCTTGCCAAGTGTCGGCAAACCGGGTCTCACCCGTGAGCGGGTTGGTGGCCACAAAATACAGGTAGTCCCCGGTAGTCGGGTTCACGGCGGCAGACAGTGAATTGGCGCCCGGATTCGAGATGGGTCCCGGCGGCAAACCGGTGTGCACGTATGTGTTGTAGGGCGAACTGCTTGCCCGCTCCTCATCGGTAGTGGTCACAGTGCCCGACGAATTGTTGGCATACATGACCGTCGAATCCATCTGCAACATCATGTCGTCGTCGAGCCGGTTGTAGATAACCTGCGCGACATCGGGCCCATGGGCCGGATCCTGGATCTCTTTCTCGATGATGGAGGCGATGATGAGTGCGTCGAAGGGGTCCACACCAAGTGCCTCGGCCTTGGCTACGAAGTCGAGTTCGGCGATCACCTGGTTGAATTGCTGCACCATCTGGCCGAGGATCTCCTCGGCGGTCGGCGTCGCATCATGTTCGTAGGTTTCGGGGAACAGGAAGCCCTCGGTCGCCCCTTCAGCCCAGTCGGGCAATCCCAGCGCCGCGGGGTCGGCCAATGCCGCCTCGAAATCGGCCACCGGAATCCCGGTCTGCGTGCTCAATTGCTCGACCACCACAGAATTGCGTAACCCCTCGACGATGGTCACCCGGTCAGTGAGCTGGTTGGCCCGGTCCATCAGGGCCGCGACTGCCTGGGTCCCCGACATCCTGGTCTTCATCAGGTAGCTGCCCGGCTGGATGCTCGATGATCCAGGGGTGTCGTTTGCGGCGTTGAGGAATGCTCTGGCCGATGCGACCACGCCGCTGTCAGTCAGGATCTCTGCCATCTCGGTCAGCGTGGCGCCTGCGGGGATATCGATCACGATCTCTTCGTCACCAGGGCCCGGATAGTCATCCACGGCAGTGAAGCCGATCACGCCATCCATCACCTTGGTCACCAGGAAATAGCCGCCGCCCAGCAGCACCCCGAGTGAGATGAGGACGGCCAGTCCACTCTTCAGCCACGATCCTCGGCGTTTTGCCGGCTCTGGTTCTTCGAGATATTCGTCAGCGTGGTAATCATCGACCTGCGGGTCTGCACCGAAGTTCTCGGCAACAGGTTCCTCATCGAAGAACTCATCGACCTCTGCATCCGGGGTGGGATCCAGTGCGCTGGTGGCACTGGCGGGGCCGTCGATGGGTGCGGCGCGGGTTGCGGCAGGCTCATCTACCGGGACGACCTCGAATCCCTCTTGATCATCTTCGAGGAAACGACTCATCGTCCCGCTCACCTTCCTGTGGCCAGGCCAGGCCCGCAGGACTGCCTGTTTGGCGCTCAAACTCCAGTGCCTGTTCAAGGATGTCGACTGCGGCTGCCTGATCCACGATGCCACGCCGTTGTCGTACCGACCAGCCACTGTCGGCCAGCTTACGGCTCGCGCTGGCAGTGCTGAGGCGTTCGTCGACAACTCGCAGTGGCGCCGGTAGCCGGGCAGCGAGCAGATCAGCTATGCCGGCCATCTGCTGGGCGGCCACCCCCTGGCGTCCCGCCAGGTCTATCGGCATACCGAGCAGCACCTCGATCGGTTCGTACTCGGCCACCAGTTCGATCAGGCGCTTGACAGCGTGTTGGTCATTCGGCACGGTCTGGACCGGATGGGCCAGCAAACCATCCGGGTCGCAGGCAGCCACCCCGATTCGTGCCCTGCCCCAATCAACCGCCAGCCGGCGTCCGCGACGCCAAGTGGATTCAGCCTGATCACTCACCGAGAAGTTCCGTCACCTTGCGGACTGCGGCATCCAGCCCCTGCTGAGCGGCCGACGCGTCGGTCCCGCCACCCTGGGCCAGGTCATCCTTGCCACCACCCCTACCACCAAGTTCCGTGGCAACGACCCGGACTATCTCGCCAGCCTTCAGGCCGTGGTCACGCGCCTCGGCATTGGTGGCCACCACCACCGAGGGCTTCGGGCCATCGCTGACCAGCACGACTACCGCGGGGGTCGTGGCGAACTGCTGCCTGGCCTGAGTTGCAAGTGTGCGCAGGTCACCGCCGTCGGCGCCGGACAGCACCTGCATGGCCAGCCGGACCGGGCCGACCTGGCGTGCCCCGGCGACGAGCCCTGCCATCGACGCGCTCAGCTGTGCCATCTTCAGTTCATTGATGGTCTTCTGTGCAGACTTCAGCTCGCTGACCATCGCCTGGACGCGGTCGCCCAACTGGTCGGGCTGCACCTTGAGCAGTTCGGACAGCTGGTTCACCAGGGCGCGCTCGGCGGCCAGGTGCGAGAAGGCATCGGTACTGACCAGGGCCTCGACCCGTCGGGTGCCCGAGCCGATGGACGCCTCACCAAGCAGGGTGAGCATGCCGATCTGGCTTGAGTGTTCAACGTGGGTGCCGCCACACAGCTCGCGGCTCCAGGGCCCGCCAAGTTCGACCATGCGCACGATCGGCGGGTACTTCTCGCCGAACATCGCCATCGCGCCCATCGCCTTGGCGTCCTCAAGCTTCATCTGGGTGGCGCTGACCTCAAGGTCGTCGCGGATCGCGATATTGCAGCGTTCCTCGATCTCGGCGCGCAGCGCCGGGCTGAGACCCTTGACCGCCGAGAAGTCGAAGCGCAGGTAGCCGGGCTTGTTGTACGAACCTGCCTGGGTGGCACCCGAGCCCAGGAACTCGCGCAGCGCGGCATGGATGATGTGGGTGGCAGTGTGTGCCTGGCAGGCGCCACGCCGGTTGAACCCATCCACCGCAGCGGTGATGTCGTCGCCGACGGCCAACTCATTGGCCACCTCGACCCGGTGCACGACCAGGCCGGGCACCGGGCGCTGGACGTCGAGCACCTGCAGTTCGCCGGCTGGGGTGTGCAGTACACCGGCGTCAGAATCCTGACCACCGGCCTCGGCATAGAACGGGGTCTCGGCGAGCACCACGTCGACGGTGCTGCCCGCGGGGGCATGGTCGACAGGCTGGCCATCGACCACCAGACCACGGACCCTGGTCTGGACCGTCAAATCTG
>JBMNPP010000041.1:0-15279 GCA_050943675.1 Brooklawnia sp. | reverse complement strand
CAGTGACTCCCCCGGCGGGATGGTGCGCATCGGCTCGTCGGGGGCCAGCTCGCCAGCATGGAAATCGATGGAGTGCCCCATGGTGCCGTTGTTCACCAGGGTGATCTCGAAGACGTCCCCCACCCGCCCGTGCAGGGTGGGCCCGACCGGTGAACCATTGAAGGTCCAGCGCTGCTGCCAGACGCCGGGAGCCACCTCGAGCGGCAGCTCTTCGACCTCGAAGGTCAACTGGTGCACCCGCTGCTCGCTGAGTGGGCCAAGCACCGGGTCGACGTGGTTGGTCAGCGCGATGCCCTGGTCGGCGGTGACGAGCCCGCCCGGGACGTGCCCGGCATCATGCCCCCCGGTATCGCCGGCGGCGTCCTGCCCGGCAACCAGCACATCGAAGACCATGCCCATCTGACGGTGCCCGGCGATGGTGCACCAGCCCTGCACGGATTCGGTTATGACGCCCAGGTCAAGTTCGGCGCTCTCGCCGGGGGCCAGCCGCCGGGTGCCCTGTCCCCCGACGGCGAGGTCGTGGATATTGGTCGGGTCGTCGTTGACCAGTTCGATCACGAGCTGGTCGCCGGGGTTGACGGTGACGTTGTCGGGGGCGAAGACCATGTCGCCGGCCGAGACCTGCACCCGCACGACCTCACCGGTGGGCGCCACGGAACCCTGAGAGCCACTGCCCGGTGCCAGCGGCAGGAAACCTGCGGCTGCCGGGTCGACACCAACACCAACGGTTACCGCCATGCTGAGGGCGGCCAGCGCGGCCACCAGTTGGCCACCCGACCAGATCGTCGGTGGCGTCTCCACGGTCTCAGCAGCGCCACGTTGCGCCTTGATGGCCGCGAACATGATGGGCAGGAAACTGGCCAGTGCGAGCCCACCCAGCACGGCGACGGCCAGTTTGACTGCGGGCGGCACCGGCAGCAGGAAGAACAGCAGCGCGGTGTTCACCAGCACCAGGCGCAGCGTGCCGGCGGTGTTGAACCTGGCCAGCCCGGCACGCGCTGCAGCCGGGCCACCGCCCAGCACGGCGGGGATCAGGTAGCTCAGTGCCCCCAGCAACAGCTGGGCGCCCACCCCGACCGCGAAGATCACGGCGACGGGGGTGAACCCGGCGCTCAGTTCGGCCCACGATCCTGAGGTGAGCAACAGCACACCGACCCAACCGAGCCCCACCACTGCCCACGGCATCGCCATGCCGACCGATGCCGAGGAGAATTCGCGTGGTGGTTTGGTGCGCAGCGGGCGGGCCAGCGCCCGGCCCCACCACACCAGCCCCAGCAGGTAGACCGCCAGGCCCGCCGCAGCCAGCTCGCGGCGTCCCAGCAGTGCACCGGTGATCACCACGGCCAGCCCCACCAGCAACCCGGGCAGCGCCTGCCTGGCCAGCCGCTCGGCGCGGTCGTCCATGCGGGTGCGCAGCAGGGTGGGCCAGAAGGTGACCAGGGTGCCGGTGACGGTCAGTCCGATCCAGCCGAGCAGGTTTGCCATGGAGTGGCCGATGAGCAACCGGCCGTGCCAGTCGCCGCTCGGCCCGCGGGCCAGGATCGCACCCAGCGTCGCGCCGAGGATCAGGCTGGCAGCAGCCGCCATGTAGTAGCGCAGCGTGATGCGGAACCGGCCGGGCAGTGCCCGCTGCAGCATCTGCCACAGTGCCAGCCCGTGCCAGGCGACCGCCACCGAAACCGCGGCGGCACCTGCGACCACCAGCCACCACCAGCCGAGCGGCAGCCCCAGCAGCACCCCTGATGCACCGAGCAGCAACCCGGTGATGCGGATGTTCTGGTCGCGCCTGGAGGTGTGGCTGGCCGGTGCCCGCAGCAGTGTCTCGGAGAAGTAGAAGCTCCACACCAGGACGGCGTGGCTGAGCGCACCGAGCAGCAGCAGGTGTACCAGGAGCCATTCGCCCCAGACCAGCTGGCGGTGCATGATCGCCACCACGATGGCGAGCAGCAGCCAGCCGATCGAGGGATAATCGCGCAACGGCCAACGACCCCGCCCGGGTTTGGGCGCAGCGCCCGGCTCAGCGTGGGCCACGATGGGTCACCACCAAGAGCACAGAGACGATCAGGAAGACCAGCACGGCCACCACGGTAACCACCGAGCCAACCTGCCACAGCTGGTTGTGCCCGGTCAGGTCGCCGGTCACCCGTCCGAGCATGCCCAGGTGCAGCAGCACCAGTGGCAGCCACGAGACCTTTCGGTAGGGCAGCGGACGTCCCAGCACCGCGGGGAAGATGATCGGCGCGTGCGCCATGATCATCGACATCCCGAAGCCCAGGAAGGTGCCGTGGATGGCGATGTCGTAGCTGGCCTGGGCATCAGGGATGCCGCCCACCAGCCAGACCGCTCCGGCCAGACCGAGCCAGACATAGCCGGCCAGCAGGGCGGCAGCGTTGTAGCGGCGCAGCCCACTTGCCCGGATGAATTTGCGGGCCACGTCGTCCCGCAGCAGCCAGGCGACGAAACCCACCACTGCGAGCCCGAAGACCCGGGCACCGACAGGGGGCCACACCATGGCGACGATGATTGCAGCGCTCAGCAGCCCCGACAGTGCCAGCAGCCGGTTGGGGGCACCGGGCCCCATGGTCAATTGCGCCAGCTCGGCGCGTTCAGCGGCGATCGTCAGGACGATGAAGCCGGCCAGCCAGATCAGCACCTGGTCGATGCTGACGACCAGCCAGAGCGCGGCACCGCACAGCGCGAGCACCGCCGAGAGCACCTGGACGGCGACCATGGTGACCGGGGCGCGTCGCCACAGCGCCACGTAGACGGCAACGAGCAGGATGCAGCCCTGCACCAGCAGCAGCTTGCCGAGCAGCACCGGGGCGCCGAAGACCAGGCTCAGCGCACCCGAGGCCATGACCACTGGGGCCAGGTAGCCCCATGCCCGGCCGAGCGCCTGAGCGCGTTCCAGGGCGATCAGGCTGCCCATGAATCCGAGCACCATGACCATGCCGTGCAGGCCCGGTAGCCGCGATGAATCAACCGGTGCCCACACCCCCACCAGCAGCAGCGCAGCGTCAAGCCCGGCCAGCAGGCTGGCCCCTGCCAGGACGAGCAGCAGGATCCGGCCGCGGGACTTGCGCCGCACCGGCTGCTGGGTGAGGGTGGTCATGGTTTGTTCAGGCCTGGGCGCTGGCAGTCTTGCGGGTGAAGCGGACGCGGACCGCCTCGGGTGCCCGGTCGCCGTAGGTGTATTCGATCTGGTCGCCGAAGGGCTGGTCGGCCAACTGCTTGAGCAGCGGCACCGGGTCGTGCGGGGCGATCAGCACCATGGACGCACCCGGCTTCAGGGTCGACAGTGCGCCGAAGATGGCGCCGTGCCGGATGGCGTGGGGCAGCTCGCGGGCGTCCAGCACCGGGGTGTCAGTGGACGTACAGCCACACTGACAATCGCCAGAGGTGGTCTCGGTGACGGGGATCTCGGTACGCATATCGCTCCTGACTCGTGGGAGATTATTACGGCTTCCTACGTAACAAATACTGTAGCCTGCCAGCCGCAGACCACCCCGGGCAAGACCGAGGTCAGAGACGCCCGGCATCATGCCCGTCTGGCAAGGGAGGTAACAGCCGCAATCCGCGCACCCCCTTGCTATCTTGCTGGCTTGCGCTGATACTGAGATTTGAAACCCCCCAAAACCGCCATCACTTGAGAAGATCCGCACATCTGGCTCAAAAGTCAGGTGCCTTCCGTCTTTTTGGTGGAAGATGGGGAACACAAGCTATGAGGCGTACGTCGCACAATTGTGAAAGAGGTCGATGATGACCGCCGGCTCCAGGCTGAAGCCAGATCTGTCGAACTGGGATCCGAACGATCCGGAGACGTGGGACTCCAAACGTGCGTGGATCACCCTATGGGTGACCACCTACTCGATGATCCTGGCCTTTTGCACCTGGTACATCGTCTCGACGGTCGCTCCCCACCTGAACAAGGTCGGCTTCGACCTGACCGCCCAGCAGCTGTACTGGCTGACGTCGATGCCCGGCCTGGCCGCTGGCGTCTTCCGCCTGATCTGGATGTTCCTGCCACCCATCATGGGCACCCGCAAGCTGATCTCGGTATCGAGCCTGCTGATGCTGATCCCGATGGTTGGCTGGACGGCGGCGGTGCGCGATGCGAGCACCCCCTACAGCACGTTGCTGCTGTTGTCGCTGGCCTGCGGCATCGGTGGCGGCATTTTCTCGGGCTATATGCCATCGACCGGCTACTTTTTCCCGAAGTCGAAGCAGGGTACTGCATTGGGCACCCAGGCCGGCATCGGCAACTTCGGAATGTCGATCATCCAGATCCTCGGTCCCTGGGTGATGGGTTTCGGGCTGCTGGGCACGGCCGCGCTCACCCCGCAGATGACCATCGAGGGGCCGATCTTCCTGCACAACATCGGCCTGGTGCTGGTGCCATGGGTCGTGCTGGCCGCAGTGCTGGCCTGGGTGTTGCTGCGCGACGTGCCCATCAAGGCGAACTTCCGCCAGCAAGTCGACATCTTCGGCAACCAGAACACCTGGTTCCTGATGCTCATCTACCTGATGACCTTCGGCGCCTTCTCCGGTTTCGCCGCCCAGTTCGCCCTTTTGATCAACAACACCTACGGCATCACCTCGCAGTTCGCCAGCGAGCCGAACCCGGTGCGCGGCGCGACCTACGCATTCCTGCCACCGCTGATCGCCTCGGCAGTGCGGGTGGTCTGGGGCCCGCTGTGCGACCGTTTCGGCGGTGCGATCTGGACGTTCGTGTCGGGGGTGGGCATGACCATCTCGATCTTCGTGGCAGCGCTCTTCCTGAACCCCGACAGCTCACAGGATTACAAGGGTTTCCTGGCCGCGATGTTCACCATGTTCTTCTTCGCCGGTATCGGCAATGCCGGCACCTTCAAGCAGATGCCGATGATCATGCCGCCGCGCCAGGCTGGCGGCGTCATCGGCTTCACCGCGGCCATCGCTGCCTTCGGCCCGTTCATCGTGGGCGTCGCACTGGCCAACCTCGACCACCGCGCCTTCTTCATCGGCTGCGGTATCTACTTCCTGTTCTGCACCGCTTTGACCTGGGTGATGTACGCCCGACCCAAAGCACCCTTCCCCGGATGATCCGCCCAAAGTAAGGAGCACCGATGTCGACCACCGACGCAAATCCCCTACTGGGGTTGGCGACGTTTCTGCGCAAGGGCACGCCGTCGCCTGACAAACGCCAGATCTTCATCAAGGGCGGCCGAGAAGCTGACGACTTCTATCGCGACCGCTGGTCCCACGACAAGGTCGTCCGTTCGACCCACGGCGTGAACTGCACGGGCTCGTGCTCGTGGAAGGTCTACGTCAAGGACGGGATCATCACCTGGGAAGAGCAACAGGTCGACTACCCCGACACCGGTCCGGGCATCCCCAACTACGAGCCACGCGGCTGCCCACGCGGTGCGTCCTTCAGTTGGTACACCTACTCGCCGATGCGGGTGCGCTACCCGTACGCCCGCACGATCCTGCTGAAGCTGTGGCGCGAGGCGCTGGCCGAACACCCCGACCCCGTGGACGCCTGGGAGTCCATCGTCGAGGACCCGGAAAAGGCGAAGGCGTACAAGTCGCAGCGCGGCAAGGGCGGCCTGGTACGCACCAGTTGGCATGAGGCCAACCAGATCGCGGCGGCCGCACACGTCTACACCCTCAAGCGCTACGGCCCCGACCGGCTGGCCGGTTTCTCGGTCATCCCGGCGATGAGCCAGGTCAGCTATGGCGCAGGCATGCGCTTCTACTCACTGATCGGTGGCGTGGTGTTGTCGTTCTACGACTGGTACGCCGACCTGCCGATGGCATCACCACAGGTCTTCGGCGACCAGACCGACGTCCCCGAGTCAGGTGACTGGTACAACTCCAGCTACCTGATGATGTGGGGCTCGAACGTGCCGGTCACCCGCACCCCCGACGCCCACTTCATGACAGAGGTGCGCTACAAGGGCACCAAGGTGGTCGGGGTCTCGCCAGACTTCGCCGACAACACCAAGTTCGCCGACGAGTGGGTGGCCATCCACCCGGGCACCGACGGTGCGCTCGGGATGGCGATGGGCCATGTGATCCTGCGTGACTTCCACGTTGCCCAGGCCACGCCCTACTTCATGGACTACATGTCGCGCTACACCGATGCGCCCTACCTGGTGCAGCTCGACCAGACCACGACCCCGGACGGGACGACCGGTCTGGTGCCGGGCAAATTCCTCACCGCCGCCGACCTGCCGCAATATGCCGACCAGGAGAACGCCAGCTTCCGCACCGTCCTGCTCGACCGGGACGGCAACCCGCAGGTGCCCAACGGCTCGCTGGGCCACCGCTGGGGCGAGGAGGGCACCGGCAAGTGGAACCTGAAACTTGATGGCATCGACCCGGTCATGACAGTGGCCGACCTGGCCCACCAGGGCGTCGAGGTATTGCTGCCACGCTTCGACATGGTGCCCAACCCTGATGACGATGACGCCGCCCACGTCGGCGCGGCCGGTGTGGTGCGGCGCGGTGTGCCGGCCCACCGGGTCGGTGACCGGCTGGTGACCACGGTGTACGACCTGATGCTGGCCCAGTACGGGGTTGGCCGTGACGGCCTGCCCGGTGAGTGGCCCAGGGACGCCGACGATGCCGAGGCAGTCGGTACGCCGGCCTGGGCCGAATCGATGACCGGCGTCCCGGCAGCCCAGATCACCCGGATCGCCAGGGAGTTCGCGCAGAACGCGGCCGACTCCAGGGGTCGTTCGATGATCATCATGGGTTCTGGTGTCAACCACTACTTCCACGCCGACACGATCTACCGCACGATGATCGCGCTGGTGATGATGTGTGGCTGCCAGGGCCGCAATGGCGGTGGCTGGGCACACTACGTCGGCCAGGAGAAGGTGCGTCCCATCACCGGTTGGCAGCAGTATGCCTTCGCTTTCGACTGGCAGCGCCCCACCCGGCACATGACAACCGCCTCGTACTGGTACCTGGCGACTGACCAGTGGCGCTATGACGGGCTGCCCGCCGATGCGCTGTTGTCGCCGTTGGCCTCGCAGCGGCTGCGCAACCGCACCACCGCTGACACGTTGATCGAGGCGAACAAGCGCGGCTGGATGCCGTCATACCCGACCTTCGATCGCAGCTCGCTGCAAATCTGCGACGATGCCGAGGCCGCTGGCATGAAGGTCGGCGACTACGTGGTCGACCAGCTGAAGAGCGGGGAGTTGAAGTTCGCCTGCGAGGACCCGGACAATCCGGAGAACTTCCCGCGGGTGATAACCAACTGGCGCACCAACCTGCTGGGTTCGTCGGCCAAGGGTGCCGAGTACTTCCACCGGCACCTGCTGGGCGCCACCGACTCGGTGCGCGGCGCTGAATCGCCGCCGGAGCGGCGTCCGAAATCGATGGTCTGGCGTGATGAGGCGGCCCGCGGCAAGGTCGACCTGTTCATGACCCTCGATTTCCGGATGACGTCCACCACGCTGCATTCCGACCTGGTGCTGCCGGCCGCCACCTGGTACGAGAAGTACGACATCTCGACCACCGACATGCACCCGTATATCCACTCGTTCAACCCGGCCATCGCGCCACCGTGGGAGTCCCGGACCGACTACGAAATCTTCCGGACCCTGGCTGGCCATGTCGCCGAGATGGGCGAAAGGCACCTGGGCAAGCGCACCGACCTGCTGGCGGCGCCGCTCAACCACGACACCCCGGACGCGATGGGGCTGCCGCACGGGTCGACCAGGCCACTGGCCGAGACCCCGATGGTGCCGGGCGTCACGATGCCCAAGCTGATCCCGATCGAACGCGACTACGGCCTGATCAGGGAGAAGTTCGACACCATCGGACCGCTGCCCGAGAAGCTGGGTACCCCGATCAAGGGATTGCTCCTGCGGCCCGATGAAGAGATCGCCGAACTGGCTGCCGAGCATGGCGTCGCCCGCACCGGTGCCTGCGCCGGACGTCCGCTGGTCGACACCGACCTGAAAGCGGCCGAGATGATCCTGCGGCTGTCGGGCACCTCCAATGGCAGGCTGGCCACCCAGGGCTTCGAGACGATGGAGAAGCGCACCGGTGTCGAACTGGCCGATCTGGCGGCCGAATCCGAGTCACGACGCATCACGTTCGCAGACACTGAACGCCAGCCGCAGACGGTGATCACCTCACCTGAGTGGTCGGGTTCGGAAACCGGTGGCCGCCGCTACTCGGCATTCGTCCAGAACGTCGAGCGTGACAAGCCATGGCACACCCTGACTGGTCGAATGCACTTCTTCCTCGACCACGACTGGATGTTCGACATGGGCGAGAACATGCCCATCTACAAGCCGCCGCTGGATATGCACCGGCTGTTCGGGGATGCCCGGATCGGCGCCACCACCACCGGGCACGATTCGGCCGCTGTCGAGGTGGGGGTTCGGTACCTCACCCCGCACAACAAGTGGTCGATCCACTCGGAATACCAGGACAACCCCTACATGCTGACGCTCAGCCGGGGCGGCCCCAATATCTGGATGTCGCCACAGGACGCGGCGAAGATCGGGGTGGGCGACAACGACTGGATCGAGGCCTACAACCGAAACGGGGTGGTGGTCGCCCGGGCGGTGGTCAGCCACCGGATGCCGGAGGGCACGGTGTTCATGCACCATGCCACCGAACGCACTGTCGACGTGCCCCGCTCCGAGGTGTCCGGCACTCGGGGTGGCGTCCACAACGCATTGACCCGGGTGCTGATGAAGCCCAGCCACCTGGCTGGCGGATACGCCCAGCACGCCTACGGATTCAATTACGTCGGACCCACCGGAAACCAGCGCGATGAGGTGACGGTCATCCGTCGCCGTAGCCAGGAGGTGCAGTACTGATGCGAGTCATGGCCCAGACAGCGATGGTGATGAACCTCGACAAGTGTCTCGGTTGCCACACCTGTTCGGTCACCTGCAAGCAGGCATGGACCAACAGGGCCGGCGTCGAATACGTCTGGTTCAACAACGTCGAAACCCGGCCAGGGCTGGGTTACCCGAAGACCTACGAGGATCAGGAACGCTGGAAGGGTGGCTGGGTGCGGCGTCCCAACGGGACCCTGCAGTTGAAGGCCGGCGGCCGGATCCGCAAGCTGCTGTCCATCTTCCAGAACCCTGACCTGCCGACCTTCGACGACTACTACGAGCCGTGGACCTACGACTACGAGACGCTGCTGAATGCTCCGGCGAACCAGGCACACACCCCGGTCGCCCGTCCCAAGTCGTTGATCACCGGCCAGGACATCCAGATCACCTGGTCAGCCAACTGGGACGACTCGTTGGCCGGTTCGCAAGAGGTCGCGATCGCCGACCCGATGCTCGCGAAGATGAACGAGCAGGTGAAGCTGGTCTACGAGAAGACCTTCATGTTCTACCTGCCACGCATCTGTGAGCACTGCCTCAACCCGAGTTGTGTGGCCAGTTGCCCGTCGGGCGCAATGTACAAGCGCGTCGAGGACGGCATCGTGCTGGTTGATCAGGACCAGTGCCGTGGCTGGCGGATGTGCGTGTCGGGTTGTCCGTACAAGAAGGTCTACTTCAACCACGCCACGGGCAAGGCCGAGAAGTGCACCCTGTGCTATCCGCGGCTCGAGGAAGGCCTGCCGACGATCTGCTCGGAGACCTGTGTGGGGCGGCTGCGCTACATCGGTGTGGTGCTCTACGACGCCGACAAGGTATCGGAAGCTGCGGCGGTCGAGAACGAGCATGATCTGTTGGCTGCCCAGCGCGACTGCTTCCTTGACCCGCATGATCCGACAGTGATCATGGCAGCCGAGGCAGCAGGCATCCCCCACGACTGGGTAGTGGCGGCCCAGGAGTCGCCGGTGTGGGCGTTGATCAACGACTACGAGGTGGCCCTGCCGCTGCACCCGGAGTACCGGACGCTGCCGATGGTCTGGTACATCCCGCCGCTGTCGCCGATCGTCGACGAGATCACCCGCACCGGAAACGATGCGGAAGACTACAAGGTCCTGTTCACCGCACTGTCGACGATGCGGATCCCGCTGGAGTACATGGCCGAACTGTTCACCGCAGGTGACACCCGCCCGGTCGAGAAGGCCCTGCGCCGGCTGGTGGCGATGCGCTCGTACATGCGCGACATCAACCTCGATCTGGAACCCAACGAGCAGATCGCCGAGGCCGTCGGTATGACCGGCCAGCAGGTACGCGACATGTACCAACTGCTCGCCATCGCCGATCATGCCGATCGCTACGTGATCCCGCACGCCCACGGCGAGGTGTCGCGAAGCACCGAGGCCTTCGACCCGATGGGCTGCTCACTGGACGGGCCCGGTGGGGTCGGCATGAACGGGCCCGGACTGGCCGGTGACGGCAAGGTCCACCTGACCCTGCAGCGCCCCTCAGGAGGTGCGTCATGACAGTCCCCTCGATGGGACGGGGCTCCTTCCTCGGACGTCCCCGCCAGGCCCCCAGACCACCGGTACCGCACAACGCCCACCAGCGGGCAATCACCCAGATGGCGGCCTCGATCCTGCTTGATTACCCGAGCGAGACCAACCTGGCGAAGTACCCGGTGGTGGCCGGCTCGCTGGCCGGGCTGCCGCAGGTGATCGAGTCCAGGTTGCGTGGCTTCCTGGACTACGCCGAGCAGGTGGGCCACGATGTGCTGGCCCAGGAATATGTGACGACATTCGACCAGCGGCGCAAGTGCACGCTGTACCTGTCGTACTTCCTCACCGGTGACACCCGCAAACGCGGCATGGCCCTGCTGAGCTTCACCGAGGCCTACAAGGCCGCGGGCTGGGAGATGGCCGCAAATGAACTGCCGGACTACCTGCCGGTGGTGCTCGAATTCGCTGCGGTCGGTGACGCAGAACTGGCCGGCGTCCTGCTGTCGTCGCACCGCGAGGGGCTTGAGGTGCTGCGTGAGGCACTGGAATCGATGGCCAGCCCCTGGGCTGGTGTGGTCTCGGCAGTGACGGCAACACTGCCACCAATCAGCAGCAGGACACGAGAACGGGTGCTCGACCTGATCGCGGGCGGGCCCCCGATGGAGATGGTCGGGGTGGACGCGCTGGGCCCACTTGAGCGCCGCGTGCTGCCGATAGACACGGTTGGGAGTGGTGCACGATGAGCGATGCACTCGGAGTGATCCTTTGGGCGGTGTTGCCCTATATCAGCCTAACGTTGCTGGTGGCCGGCACCATTTGGCGCTGGCGCACCGACAAGTTCGGGTGGACGACCCGGTCGTCCAATATCCATGAGCGGACCATCCTGCGGTTGGGCTCGCCCATGTTCCATTTCGGCATCATCTTCGTGGCACTCGGGCACTTCATGGGCCTGCTGATCCCGAAGGCGTGGACCGAGGCCGTCGGTGTGCCGCAGACGCTGTACCACCTGACTGCCACCGTGGGTGGCGGGGTGGCCGGCACGGTGACCGTGATCGGTCTGGTGCTGCTGCTGTACCGGCGCTTCACGGTACGGGGGGTGACGCAGGCGACCACCCACAACGACCGGATCATGTACGTGCTGTTGGCGTTCCCGATCGTGCTGGGCATGATCGCCGTCATCACCCACCAGGTGCTGGGTGGCGAGCACGGCTACGACTACCGCGAGACGATTTCGCCGTGGCTGCGCGGTGTGCTCACCCTGCAACCCGAGCCGTCGATCATGTCGACGGTGCCGCTGTCGTTCCAGCTGCACGTGATCGCGGCCTTCCTGCTGTTTGCGATCTGGCCTTTCACCCGGCTGGTACACGCCTTCACCCCGCCGGTCGGCTACCCGACCCGGCCCTATGTGGTGTACCGCTCCCGCAAGGAGGGCGACCCGGTCACCCAGGCACGTCGTGGCTGGGACAAGCCGATCAATGGTCCGGTAAGGGTGGACAGCTCGAAGTAGTACCCGCCCACAACAAGCACCAAAGGGGCCAGCTGCAGACTCTGCGGCTGGCCCCTTGGCTTTGGCAACACGTGGCCACCCACTCCGCTTGGAAAGCGCTTTCAGTTATGCTTGTTGCATCATTCGACAAAGGAGTTAGCCAGATGCGCCAACCGCCCGTCATCACCGTTGAGCAGGCCGCAGCACTGATCCCCGACGAAGCAGTCGTCTCGGTATCGTCCAGCTCTGCGATCGGTCTGCCCGAGAAGACGCTGGCTGCCATCGGGGCCCACTTCGAGGCCACCGGGCACCCACGCAACATCACCTCACTGCACTGCATCAACTCCGGTGACATGTCGGACGGTCTGGAGGGCTCCAATTACCTGGCCAGGCCGGGGCTGCTCAAGCGCATCATCGGCGGCTCCTTCCCGGCCGGGCCGTCGAAGATGGCCAAGCCGCCGGTACGCGAGATGCTTGAGACCAACCAGATCGAGGCGTACATGATCCCCTCGGGGTTGATGTACCAGATGCATCGCGCCGCTGCAGCGAAGCAGCCGGGCGTGCTCACTGATGTCGGTATCGGCACCTACCTCGACCCCCGCGTCGAGGGCGGCAAGATGAACGACGTCTCCCCCGACCTCATCAGCCTGCAGGAGATCGACGGCAAGACCTGGCTGTTCGTCCCGGCGATCGGCGTGGACGTCTCGATCATCCGGGCCACCACCGCCGACCCCTACGGCAACCTGACCTTCGAGGACGAGGCCTCACTGCTGGGCACCCTCGACCTGGCCTATGCTGCGCACAACAACGGCGGCATCGTGATCGCCCAGGTGAAGCGGTTGTCCGACACCAAGCACCCGGCCCGCGAGGTACACATCCCCGGTGTGCTGGTGGATGCGATCGTGGTCGACCCTGACCAGCGGCAGGTCGCCGGTATCGACTACGACCCCGCCCTGGCCGGCACCGAGGTCAAGTCGCTTGATGAGATCGACCGGGTCGAGTTCGGTATCCAGAAGGTGATCGCCCGCCGGGCCGCGATGGAACTGGCCCAGTACGACATCGCC
Organism: Brooklawnia sp.; assembly: GCA_050943675.1. GTDB lineage: Bacteria > Actinomycetota > Actinomycetes > Propionibacteriales > Propionibacteriaceae > Brooklawnia. The sequence goes on along the minus strand of JBMNPP010000041.1, from coordinate 2,390 downwards.
AACCTCGGCTTCGGGGTCTCGGCCAATGTGCCGCGCATCCTGATGGAGGAGGACCTGGATGGCCAGGTCACCTGGATCATCGAGCAGGGCGCGGTCGGTGGTTTCCCGGTGACCGGCAAGCCCTTCGGCGCCGCCTACAACCCGGACGCCATCGTCCAGTCCTCAGACCAGTTCACCCTGCTGCAGGGCGGCGGTATCGATATCGCACTGCTCAGCTTCATGGAGGTCTCGGGCAGCGGCGACATCAACGTCTCGCGGATGCCCAGCGCCACCCACGTCACCGCCGGGGTCGGTGGCTTCGCCGACATCACCGCGCACGCCAAACACCTGGTGTTCTCCGGCCAGTTCACTGCTGGCAAGAAGGACATCCGGCTGGGTGATGGCCGCCTGGAAATCATCACGGACGGCTCGATCCCCAAGTTCGTGCCCGAGATCGCCCAGATCACCTGGTCTGGGAATGTCGGCCGTGAACGCGGGCAGAAGGTGCTATATGTCACTGAACGCTGCGTCCTCGAACTGCGTGAGGGCGGCCCGACCGTGATCGAGGTCGCACCCGGTGTCGACCTGCAACGCGACGTGCTCGACAAGGCAGCCATCGAATTGCAGGTTGCCGCCGACCTGAAGGAAATGGACCCCAGGATCTTCACCGACGCACCGATGTCGCTGGAGTTGAAGCCACCCAGGCGTCCGCTGATCACCGTCTGAGGGCAAGGTGGGGTCGCAAACATGACCGGGATCTTCGGCACCCCCACCGAACTGACTGTCTGCGGTGGCCCGGTGCGCCTCTACCGGGGCGGGGACGTGGGCGGGCCGCCAGTCTTGCTGCTGCATGGCGCAATGCTGGATACCGCCCAGGGTGTGTGGCGCCGGGTTGCCCCCGCATTGGCTGTCGACCACCATGTCCACGTGATCGACCTGCCCAGACACGGTGGGAGCCGACCCTGGCGGGGGAAGCTGGACGACGCCTTCTTCCGCCGGTTCCTGGACGAACTGCTGGACGCCCTTGAGTTGCCGAAGGTGGCGTTGATCGGGTTGTCGATGGGCGGCGGGATCGCGGCCGGGTATGCCCTCGAACACCCGGAACGGGTGAGCGCCCTGGTTGGGGTGGCACCCGGCGGAATCGGCGCCAAACGTCAGGCACACTTCGTCACCTGGCTGTTCATGCGCACGCCCGGGTTGCTCCGGCTGACCACCTGGTACCTGGCGCGGTTCCCGCAGTCAATTCGCAAGTCGATGGTGACCAACCTGACAGCCGGTGCCAACACCCCCGACTTCGAGGCGATCATCGCCGGCGCGGTTTCCGAGGCCCAAGCCAAGCTTGCCCACGGCGAGCTGGCACTGGACGACTGGCAGTTCCATTCGTATGGGCCGTTCTCGATGAGACTCAACCTGCTGCCCGAATTGCCGAGACTGTCGGTGCCAACACTGTGGGTCCGCGGCGCGGACGACCCACTGGTCGGGCAGGCCGAGATGTCTGCAGCCGCCCGGGCGGTCCCCGGTTCTCGGCTGGTCACGATCGCGGACGCCGGGCACATCGTCACCTACGACCAGCCCGACGAGTTCATCAGGCTGACCCGTGACTTCCTGGCAGCCCAGCAGTTGCAGGGCTAGCGACGCTGGCTCAGGGCCTCACGCACCAACTGCAGCCCGTCGCGCAACTCGCCCGGCTCATGCCACAGCGGTAACCGGATCATGGTCCGCTGGGCATCGTGGGCCGAAGCGCTCGGGCCAGCCGCCAGTTTGACCCCGACCCGTTTCGCGGCCTCACTCATCGCCTGCGCATCGGTGCCGGTGTCAACCCACAGCCCGGTCCCACCCTTGACTGGTGCCCAGGTCCAGTGCCCGAAAACCTCAGCGATCACAGCCTCGGTGCTGGCCAGGTGCCGGCGCAGCATCTGGCGGCGCTCAGCGCGGGCTTCACCTGCCCGGGCCAGCAGGCGGGCCGCCATCAGCTGGTCAACCACCGAACCGGCCAGGTCGATCACTTTGCGCCGCTCAACCAGCGCCCGTACCCGGGCCTCGTCGGCACGCGCCCAACCGACCCGCAACCCGCCCCAGAACAGTTTCGACAGCGTGCCGACAGTGATGATCAGGCCGGGGTCGACCAGCCCTGCCAGCGTCCGGGCTGGTGGACCGTCCAGTGTGAGCTCGTATGAACACACGTCCTCGATCACCGGCAGGCCATGCTGGTTGATGAGCCCGGCCAGCCGGGCACGGGCGGCACGTCCCATCGTCTGGCCGGTCGGGTTGTGGATACCGGTCTGGCAGTACAGGGCGGCCGGGCGTCTCTTCAGTGCCTGGGCGAACAGGTCGACGTCCATGCCGCCCTCGCGCATCGGGATGCCCTCGATCCGCAGTCCGTGCAGCCGCAGCGCCTCCAACCCGCCCCG
>JBMNPP010000040.1:0-15341 GCA_050943675.1 Brooklawnia sp. | reverse complement strand
GGCGGCTCCCGAAAGAGCCGCTGGCGCCGACCGCAGCTTCAGGATCGCATCCGCACGCTGGCTCCCTCAACGAAGGGCGGCTCCCGAAAGAGCCGCTGGCGACCGCATTAACAGTCGCCTCGCCGACCAGCGACCTCCCTCAACGAAGGGCGGCTCCCGAAAGAGCCGCTGGTTTTGACGGTGCCGTTCGCGGTGCGCTCCTGGCGTGCCCCTCAACGAAGGGCGGCTCCCGAAAGAGCCGCTGGGTCTCGGCGTAGAGGCCGACGCGGCCTTCGACTGCCCCTCAACGAAGGGCGGCTCCCGAAAGAGCCGCTGGCGCCTGCCAGTGAAGGCGTCTGCGCGGGGTGAGCCACCCTCAACGAAGGGCGGCTCCCGAAAGAGCCGCTGGATCACCCGCATGCCACGCCGTGTCAGCGTCCCGCACCCCTCAACGAAGGGCGGCTCCCGAAAGAGCCGCTGGGCCACGAACTGAAGTTCGTGACCCGCGACTGGCAATCCAACCCTCAACCAAGGGCGGCTCCCGAAAGAGCCGCTGGGACAGCGAGCGCGGCTTGCGCATGGCGTAGCCGTGACCCTCAACGAAGGGCGGCTCCCGAAAGAGCCGCTGGCTCATCGCAGCCCGCACCCGACCTTGATCGACCGCCACCCCTCAACGAAGGGCGGCTCCCGAAAGAGCCGCTGGCAAGACAATGGCCCGCATCCGGGAGGCGCTGCGGAACCCTCAACGAAGGGCGGCTCCCGAAAGAGCCGCTGGCACACGCACACACGCAAGGAGAAACACGCAATGAGCAACCCTCAACGAAGGGCGGCTCCCGAAAGAGCCGCTGGGTGCGGGCCATGTCGATGTAGTGGGCGGCCTGCACGTGCCCTCAACGAAGGGCGGCTCCCGAAAGAGCCGCTGGCGCGAGATCATGCCACGTCATCCCCGGGTGCGCATCCGCCCCTCAACGAAGGGCGGCTCCCGAAAGAGCCGCTGGAGCGAGCAGCCGCACTGGGCGGATCATGCGGCCAACCCTCAACGAAGGGCGGCTCCCGAAAGAGCCGCTGGGCTCGCCCCGTCCAGTACGCTCGACACCGACGGCAGCAGCCCTCAACGAAGGGCGGCTCCCGAAAGAGCCGCTGGGTTGTCGGGCACGCCGCTGGCGTCGGTGTGCAGGGGCCCTCAACGAAGGGCGGCTCCCGAAAGAGCCGCTGGGGCCTCGATCCGGGCCACCCGCTCCGTCAGGTCGACCCCTCAACGAAGGGCGGCTCCCGAAAGAGCCGCTGGCTGGCGTCAATCGGCTGCCAGCGGACAGTCGCGTCCAGCCCTCAACGAAGGGCGGCTCCCGAAAGAGCCGCTGGATTTACGACGCGCTCGATGCCGCGCTGACGGTGGCCACCCCTCAACGAAGGGCGGCTCCCGAAAGAGCCGCTGGTTAACCCGCACCGTTCCTGGCGTGCCAAGTGACGACATCCCTCAACGAAGGGCGGCTCCCGAAAGAGCCGCTGGCTGGCTTGCAGGGGTAGAACTCGCCCGCAACACCCCGGCCCTCAACGAAGGGCGGCTCCCGAAAGAGCCGCTGGGGGTTAGCGGCGAGATAGTCAGCCACTGCGGTGGCGCCCTCAACGAAGGGCGGCTCCCGAAAGAGCCGCTGGCGCAATATCCGAGCGTGCCGCCCCGCGCTGCGGTATCCCTCAACGAAGGGCGGCTCCCGAAAGAGCCGCTGGCAGTCGCCCGGTGCCCGCTGGTCGCGGCAATCGAGGCCCCTCAACGAAGGGCGGCTCCCGAAAGAGCCGCTGGCTCGGTCAATTGGTCGGTCATTTCAGATCCTTTTCTCCCTCAACGAAGGGCGGCTCCCGAAAGAGCCGCTGGTCAACTCTTCCAAGAAGGCATTGGCCATATCGTATAGCCCTCAACGAAGGGCGGCTCCCGAAAGAGCCGCTGGCGCGAGGATCGCGTCCTCGTACCATGCGCCCTGCAAGTGCCCTCAACGAAGGGCGGCTCCCGAAAGAGCCGCTGGTCATCGAGGTCGGCGCTGTCCGCCGACACCTGCGCCCCTCAACGAAGGGCGGCTCCCGAAAGAGCCGCTGGAGCGACCTGTATCCCCCCTTGCAGACTACGGGATTTCCGCGTGGGTTGCGAGAGGGTTCTTGCGACTGGGGATCAGTGGATCGCTAGAACTGCTCAGACTGTGTGAAACCGCCCTTGACCTGCTCCGATAGTCAGCGAGACCTCGAGCGAACAACCTCACCTGGACAACCTCTCGAATGGTTAGATCAACATGGAAGCACTCGGGGTGATGTACCTACGTTGACCCAGCCATTCGAATCGGCTGCTGATGGCTTGCTCTAGAGGACCAAGGTCGCATATGAGGATTGAGTCTTCGGAAGGGTCCATCGTGTCTTCCAGTTCGAATCTGAGCCTTTGTAGTCGCGCGGGATGGCAGTCGACGACAAAAACGCTGTATTGGACTCTGTCGCCATATCGGAGCAGTATTTTCGCGATCGCCAGTCTTCGAGAATCTAGTGGTATGTCATAGGCAATAAGTATTCTTCTGGTGTCTGATCGAGTCATCGAATGGTAATCCCTTGATACACGGTTTGAGTTCCATCCAGATATCCTAGGACAAGCCGCGCCTGGACTTCAATTGCCCGGCGCCAAGTCACGGAATAGCCAAAGAGGGGGTGCTTGAAGCGGGTGGTGATTCGAGTTTCGTATGCTTTCACCAATGCTGCGCGGCCACGCGGATGAATCCGGTGATCTCCCAGTGCGGAACTGAAGTCTGTTGGTTTCAGAGCTCCAGAATTGATCGCAGTTATCACTGTCGAGTCCGCTATCGGAGCACGGAATTCCTCACCCAAGTCCAGAGCGAGGGCTGGCTTGTTCCTACTTGGGGAATGGAGGAATCCCGCGTGGGGATCAAGGCCACAAGCAACGCAGGATCTGATCGCGTCCGCGAGTAATAGTGAGTAGCACAGATTGAGGCTTACATTGAGCGCATCGGAAGCCAGACGACCTTGACGTCCGGGCCAAGCACTCAAGAACCATTCGGCATTAGGACCTTTGAGGAGAAGATGCCATGCGCTGAAATATAGGCGGGCCGCCCGCCCTTCTAGAGCGAATAATTCGGGCAGTGACCTCGCTTCTCGAATCAGACTCTGTGTCCTGCGTATATTCGTGACTATTTCGGGAGCGTTACCATTCCTCCGTAAGAAGGAAGCCTGGTTCGCAACCTTTGCATAGACGAACTCGCGTGCGAGGGGAAGGCTTCCTTGTTCGGCGAGAGAATGCTGTCTCACGCGTACTGCTCCGTTGGGCGAGTCCGCCGAGTTCGCCCACCCGACTACTCGCCCGCGACTCGAGCACCACACCACCGGGCGGCGATGCCAAAGCAGTTCCCTCAGCAAGGCACTCGAAATATCAATGTTGCCATGCAAAGTGACGCTTGCGACTCTCTCCATCGGGAGACTGGCCAAGGCTTCATCACCTTTGACGACCTCCAAGCGACCAGATTTCAGATAGGCACGGCTCCCCGGCGTCATCAAATGGACCATCTCACCGGCTGGGTCGGAAACACTTATGCTCCGAGCGGGCATGGAATTTGTGAACTCATCAGGCAGACAGATTGTCGCGTGGGAACACCATCGACACCTGTCGTCCTCCCGGAGTGGGGGAGGAGCATCAGCGGCAGTCACAACAGACCTAGTCTGCTGGACCCAGCCACGAGCCTCCTCGAGTAGAGAATCTACCAACTCCACTTGTACGCGCTGGTTATGGTTCGTGAAGTAGATTGACGCAGTCCGGATGCGGTGGCCCATCGATCTGAGACAAAGCGCCTGCAGGGCCAGTTGGATACGTTGCGCTTGGGTGACTTCTGCTTTCCGTCGCACGGGGGTGGACTTGTACTCGATGAGGTCCAGAGCCCCGTTGTCATTGCTCTCGACCACGTCACAACGCCCGGTCAGGCCAAGACCGGAGTGATAGACGTGTAGTGAGCTGGTAGTGAACGCATCCCTCCTCGACGTCTTATCAACTCGCCGGTGTGCTCGCGTCCCGAAGTCGATGGCTGCGCTTTCTACAACTTCGCCGGAGGCCTCAAGCCATGCCCTCCGGGGGCAGAACACCGTGTGGGCTACCAGGCTTATGGGGATCGAGTCAGCGGGCTGAGCCAAGGAGGTCATCAAGTATCACCACATTTCCCTCCAGAATCTGGCGTTCTGGTGCGCTTCGGTTGTCAGTATGGTGCACTGGGCAGTGGAGCAACGCGAGCACGCCCGCGCGCACCAGCGCTTCAACGGCTGTCTCGGCACCATCCCACGCTGTTGAGTTCTGTCCAGATAAGGCTGATGACAGGGCGTGCAGTGCCGCGCTCGTCATGACCTCGCGCCATAGTGCGACCGTGACTGGCGTTTCCCAAATTGGCAGGGTCATGAATGCTGGCTGGGTGCGCAGCGCCGGGCTCGCCCCAGGTGTTGCCGAGATGCTCGCTGGGCGGGGTACCACGGGAAAGCAGGAGAGACCCCAGAGCGCGCACCACGCGATAGCGCTGTCCACCGGTTGCGGGGGGCATAGGCCGGTGCCCGTCCTCGAGGGACCCTCGCCCCCCAAGTCATCAACCAGTGTGTCGCCGATTAGCCCTGACTGGATCGCACTCGGTTCGCGGGATGCGATTATCCGCGCAAGGGGAGCAAGCCGTTTACCAATGAATTCGTCGCCCCGAAATCTTGGGATCATCTCCCACCGCGAGGCTGCCGCGTCGGGCCTAGACTTGTTATCTATGAATAGCCAGTGACCTGGTTCCCCGAGGCCTCCCATCATCCGCCAGTCCAGTTCTGTAAGGTGCTTCTTCAGTTCGGCTGAACGCAGGTTCATGAACTCTGTCCATCCAGCAGAATCGGCTGGGAATGATTGGCGGGGGCTGAATAGCCCGCTCTTACCTCCGGGGCTAGAAGCCTGCACCCAGGACTCATGATGGCTGTGGCGTTTCGCGTGGTCATGAAGGGCTTTATCTGCTGACCCACCCTGCCATTCGACGGTGGGGATGGCTTTCGAGCCATCTTGCCACCAGACGCGGATCTTCTCACGCCCTTGCTCCGCCAGGATGCTCGCCAATCCCACCAATGCGAAGTGGGTAAGTGCCGTCCTCAAGTCACCGGCCAACTCGATCCTCATGATCCCTCCCGAGAAACCTGACAGTCTGCCGCCCGAAGCAGGCTTTCCAGGTAGCAGCAACCCCAAGATCCGAACTCGCGATCTGTTTCATCCAGAAGTGAGTTCCATTTCCCTCGCTGGAAGATGGCCTTAGCCAGGTCCTGGAGGACGTCGTCGTCCTCAGGAAACAACTCCTCTGCCCCGTTAGGTGGGAGGCCTCGGGCATAGCCATGGCTGGTGCCCACGAGTCGCAGGGCCAAGTGGCCCATGGGCGCATCCTCCAACTCCCTCCAAGCGTGGACGACAGACGCCAGTTCATGGCGGTAGCCGGGTGGCAAGAGGCCGCGCCACCGACGGCGTCGGACTTCTTGGGTGCTCAAGAGTCGGCTCTTTGCCAGGGGTCGACTGTCAGGATTGTCCAGTCGCTCGAACTGGAAACGACGGTCCATCTTGCCGTCGTCATGGTGAGAAGCGGCCAGGGCCAGCGCAAAGGCAAATTGTTCTGCCACTCCGAGCCCCGCTGCGAATTGTTCTGCTCGCTCGCTCACCGCGCGCTGATGGTCAGCCAGCAGCACAGGATTGGGATTTCTCGTCCATTCCTGAATTGGCCCCGCCTCGGCTCCAGCTACGCCCGGCGGGCGAACCACCAACCAAGGCAGCCGAATCTGGTCGGGATCTGGAGGAGGGAGCGTGATCTGCTCAGATCGACCGCTGGCGCTAAAGAGCAATTGCGCATCTTCCGGTTCCAGACCCACCAAGTCCGTCAACCACCGCGCGTCACCCGACTGCGGGACGATCACCTCCACGCCCGCTTCACCCCAAACGCACTGCGGCGCCGTGGAGCTAGCGAGGTTCGCATCAACAACTACGCCACGGTTGGTGACAGAGTGGTTGGCATCCAGGATCACAACGTCGCCAGGCATTATGACCTGAGTAGCTTCGTTGGGGTCGATTGGAACGAAGGTGACTGATGAATCTCGGTACAGGAAAGCTCTAGCGAAACGCTTCTCTGACAGGATCTGCCGGACATGGTTTCGAACCAGGTGCAAGGCGGCTGGAAATACTTCACGATCGTCCGGGGGCGTGGCGGACAGGAGGGAGATCGCATCACCATCGTCCTCTGGAAGCCCCGCGCGTAAGACAACGCCGGCCACCAGGTCGTCGGGTTCGAGTGAGTCTCGGATCCACAATTCCAATGCTTCGTCCGCCCAGGATGGGTCGGAGGTCGATACCCATCGATGAACATCGTATGGCTGCGGCAATTTCGGGAGCATCCGTTCAGCAATCTGCGCAGGCGGGGGCGACTCCGTTGTGACCCACGGGGTCATCCCTGCCGCTGGTGCAAGTGCCGCGAGCCATGCATGCGCGTTCGAGAGATCCGCGGGATGATAGGGCAGTGCCCCCGCGGTAACGGCCCGATCCTTGCGGCCATTGGTAGCCCGCTCTAGAACTGCGCTCGGCGGCCCAACCACAACAATCGGACCGTTGTCGCGCAGACCCCGCCGATTCACACGACCGGCACGTTGAGCAAGGGCATCGCCTGGCGCGACCTCAGTCAGCATGCCTGCGAAGTCAGCATCCACACCCACCTCAATGGTTTGCGTGGCAACCAGGAACCTTGGTGTATGGGCATCAGGTTCGGTCGCGTGCCCCAGTAAGTGAGCAAAATCGGTCTGCAATTCGTCCAGGTCTAGCGGCCGCATTCGTCCGACCCAGCAGGGGGTATCCGGGCCAAGCTCATCAGCCAGGTGAATTGCTGTCCTGACTCGATTCACGACACAGGCGATCGTGCCTTGAGGGGCCACCTCATCCAAGGCCCTGGCCTGTTCTGCAAGATCTGCGATGTAGGAAGCGTCTCGTGAGGCCCAACCCTCCGACTCGACATATCGAACAGGCTTGGGCCGGGTCAAACGATCCACCAAGAGGCTGTTGGCTTCCACCCCCTGAAGGTCTCCTTGCGCAACGCCGACCACACAATCGGCAACAGCCTGCGGTAACGTGGCGGTGGTCTCCACCACCTGCAACCCGGGTACCCCTATGGCGTTCGCATGATCCGATTCGAGCTCGGATACCCGATGGGCGGTCGCAGCCAATTGACGAGTCAGGTGAGCCTCGTCCAAGACGACGACGGAGTCATACGCCAATAGGCCTGCTTCCCTTGGGCGAGCCTTGCGACTAGAACCGTATCCGCGCATGAGCAGTCGGCTACCCCACATATCTGGCGTGGCGCAGATCACAGCACACGCGGTTGGTTCATCGATCCAGCCACGGTCTGGCGCGAGACCTCCCCGTAGGTGGCCCAACACCAAGGGTCTTGCGTTTTGGACACCGGCCGACAGCGACAACAACAGGTGCTGCATCGTCGCAGCCAATTCATCTGGGGGGTGCTCCAGGTATCGCTGTATTTGCTTGGCACGTTCAGCCTGCGAATCCACCAAAGCGCGTCGACCCACCACCGCCGCCAGACGACGGGGTAACCGGGGCCCGTTGCCAGCCGCGCTCAGCGCAGTCATGAAAACGTGGATATCGACTACGGCAGACTTTCCAGTGCCAGTGGGGGCAACGAGGGCTTTGGGCCATTTGCCGTTTGAAAACAGGAAATCAACCAGACGCTCTTGCCATGCAAATGGTACGTGGTCAGAATTTACTGCAGCAAAGAAGTCTGCAAAGTGCTCACGGGTCAATTCCATGGTTCCCCCTCGTCAGGCATGTCCAATGGGATGAGGAGACCTCCGCCGAGGTGTCTTGACTGCCCCATGGCCAGTAGCGTGCGGTCGTCTGCGAGTTCGCCAAGGTCGAGCAAAGCCTCGTAGGGCTGAACAACCCCCGCCGCCGCGCTCACCGTGTGGGCGAATTTTCGGAGATCTGACTCAGCGACAAGGCGTGACTTCAGGACCCGTGCACCGCGCTCAGCCACACGCTCGGTGTATTGCCAGTAATCACGTCTTTCCAGGCCTTGGCCCACATAATCACGTAGGACGAAACCCAGTGACAGGAGCGCTGCTTGTTCCAGGGTCCAGGCAACGCCTTGTTTGGTGGGCTGCCGCCGCGTCTCCGGGACAAGCGCTGGGGAGGCACGCCAATAGCGTACCCATCCAGGAGCGGGTGACGGCCAGAAATCCTTGAGCGACAGTTCGTCATGATGATTCAGTTCCATCTGGCCATGTCGGCAGAAGACTCGCAGTCTCCCGCGCAGACCGCGAGTGAGGACTCGCCTGTCGTCCGGCGCGAAGCCGGAGGGGAGCATCAGCAGGAACGCACCATTCGGTAAATCATCTCTCTCGCCAAGCAGGGCAGCTGAGACATACTGAATCGCTATCCTGTTGGCAGGCTGGGGTACGCCCTTCGCATACTTGCCGGTGATCGAGGGTGGGCAGTTGTCGCCAAGCCGAGCCGCGAGCATCCGGTGCACAGCCACCGACCACTCAACGCGCTGATCAGTCGGTATCTGGCCGCTGGTCTTCAAGACGATGGCTGAGGGCCACGGGATGGGTGGGGGCGCGACTGCTTCGGTGCGATACTCACGCACTTCAAGGCCTCCCAACTCAACAGGAGACCCGCGAGAGGATTCATTCTGTTTGAACGCATCTTGAGCAACTGACGGCAGCTTCACTGGGTTGGCCGCCTCGTAGGCGCTCTCGAGGGCTTCGATGCGGCCTGGCGCTGGTGTCCTGACCGTGAGTCCCAGACGACGCAACTGGGTGGAGCCAGTCTGCAGCCAATGCGTGGGTTCAATGGGGTTGGTTGTCAGAATTACTGGGCATTCCGTCTCACCCAAGCAAATCACGTCTGGGCAGAGGGCCTCCAGGATCAAGACGACATCGCCGGGAACTTCATCCCAAAGCCAGCCGTAGTCTCCGGCAAGCGCATGCCCATGGCTTATGACCCGGCTGGATACCTGCTTGCGAACCCTGCTTTCTCGCGAGACCCAGCTTCCGTCATCCCTGTAGTTCACAATTCCTCTGGGGCTCACCCGGCGGGCTTGGGGAATCATCAACGCCGTCGGGGGATGGCGCTCCATCCAGGAGAGCGCCGCTAGTGACGCGGCGCTGGCACGAAGGTCCCCGTCACGCTCAATCGCCAGCGAACCCTTGCTCGCAGCCTGCAGGAGCGCAGAGTGCAATCGGGCGGTATCTGGGAATGGGTCGCTGGATCCATCAGTTGCGTGGCCTTGGTAAACGCCTAATGGAAAGCGCGCCCTAATAGTCAACTTCGGCACAATTCACTCCTCATCGGGGTCAGCCTCGGTGCCGCCAGCGACGATCGGGTTGCCCTCGACGGCAAGAATCTGTCCCTCCCATCGAATGCCAAGCGTCGCCTCAGCATGCTCAATGGCCTCAAGAAGAACTGCCTGCATGGTTTCTGGGGTAAGAGTGCCCAGATCCCTGCTCGTTCCATGACGACCGTCCAGCCGGAAGGCCGGGGGGCCTGCCTCGACCAAATCGCAGTTTGCGCGAAGAAGGAGTTCTTGATTGGACAGAGTCAAAGAATAAAGCGCCAGTGCAGCTACCAATGCGCGGGCAGCCACGTCTCCTTCACCCGGGCTGCCAAACCTCAGCTGCCGCAAAGTGCTAAACGAGAGCACATGTGAGCGGATAATTCGGCTGCACGCGACAAGGCCGAGCGTGGAGAGCGCGGGAGGGATTGAGCCCAATCCGAGCACTGAACCGGAAAGGTCTGCCTGCTTGGCGCTCTTCACGGACTTACGTATTTCTTGAACAGTCTTGGGAGACAGCTCATCTTCCTGGGCTTCAAGAAGAAGCTCCATCGCCTTTGCTGACACCTTGACACTTGGTGAGATTGAGTCGCTCCTACCGCCCCCGCGCTTTGGCACGTCTCGGCCGCCCCCAGTCTGATCCACCAGCACACCGATGATCTCGCCCACGATGGCTGAACGGAAGCGAACTTGATTTGAGCGCCTGGTTGAGTCCCATGCACCAAACGCGAGACTGACCGGGCTCTGCTCGAGCAACGGGCGTGCATTGGCTGGTGTGCAGTTTCGCATCGCACGGTACTCATCTGTCTTGGTAAGCGGGGTGCCATCGACCGTGCCGGCTCGAAAATGCCCGTCGAACGCGCGGTGTGGAGCTTCGTAGTCTGCCCATACCTCACGTCCATAGGTAACGGTCATCCTGGGCATTCGTGAGAGAGCCGGGTCACCTTCCTCAATGGCCAAGGCGATGGCCCCCTCCATCCTGTTGAGCTGGGCGGCCTTTGAGTCCACAAGGACTGCGTCCGCCGGCTCACCGTCAATATTGCGCGTCTCGAACGCGTAGGCAGCTGAACGACCGGACACATAGCGGGCGGGAGCGATAGCCGCATGTTCTCCCGCGGCAGGACACAACTCGGTGACCGAGGCAAGGACGCTGGGGCCACCAGCGGTACAAGAAGCGATGAGGGTTGTGAGATCGAGCATCAGGGCCTCCAGGAATGTCAGTGGTGCCAGGTAGAAAGAGAGATGAGTGAAGCATCGTTGCTACATGACGAGTCTAGCCTCCTTGAGAGCCCAGTTGTTGCTAAAGGAGAAACCCTAGACAGAACCATTTATAAGAAAGGCGGGTCGATGACTGAGTCACGGGGACTGAGTCATCGACCCGAACTGCTACGCCATGGAGAGACCATGGGCAGAACCATTCCTCAACGAAGGATTCGAGCATACTCTCAGCACAGTGCGTGAGGACACTCCATCGTCACCGCCGCAGCCGACAACCAATGGCCCGGCCGCTGTTTGGGTTGTGGCTTTAGTACTTGCCGGTCACGGCCAGTTCGCGTGCCTGCTCGAATTCTTCGTCAATGTCAGGCTTGGGTGTCAGCAGCGAGACAATCACGGCGACGACCACGTTGAGGAAGAAGCCGGGCACGATCTCGTACAGGGCACTCCACGGGGTGTATTGCCAGGTGAAGACCGCGACCGCGCCGACCACCATGCCGACCAGGGCACCGGTGGAGGTGAGCCGGCGCCAGAACAGTGACAGCAGGATGATCGGGCCGAAGGTGGCTCCGAAACCCGCCCAGGCGAATGCGACCAGGGCCAGGATGGTGTCGTTCTGCGACCAGGCCAGCGCCATCGCGATGACCGCGACCACCAGCACACCCAGGCGTCCCAACCAGACCTCCTGGCGCGAGCTCAGGTTGCGCTTGAGGATCATATTGGCCAGGTCCTCGATCAGCGCAGAACTGCACACGATCAACTGGGACGACACCGTAGACATGATGGAGGCCAGGACTGCTGCCAGCACGAAACCGGCGATCAACGGGTGGAAGACGATCTGGGCCATCGCCAGGAAGACCGCTTCCGGGTTGTCCAGGGTCAGTTCGGGATGCTGGGTGAAGTAGGCGAGACCGATCAGGCCCGAGAAGACAGCGCCGAGCAGTGACAGGGCCATCCAGCCGATACCGATGCGGCGCCCGGCAGTGGCGTCCTTGGGGGAGCGCAGCGCCATGAAGCGCACGATGATGTGCGGCTGACCGAAGTAGCCCAGACCCCAGGCGACCGCCGAGATCACCCCGACCGCAGTGGTGCCGGCGATCAGTGAGAACGCGTTGGGGTTGACCGAGGTGGCCACCGCGACCATCTCGGCCGGGCCACCGACCGCGATGATGCCCAGGGTCGGCACCATCAGCAGGGCGATCATCATCAGCAGGCCCTGGAACATGTCGGTATAGGAGGCGCCGATGAAACCACCGAAGAAGGTGTAGACGACCGTGACGCCACCGACCAGCAGCATGCCGATGTGGTAGTTGGAACCGAAGGAGTTCTCGAAGAAGACACCACCGGCCACCATGCCGCTTGAGATGTAGAAGGTGAAGAAGACCAGAATCAGCAGGCCCGATGCGATCCGCAGCAGCCGGGACTTGTCCCGAAGCCGGTTCTCCAGGAATGACGGGATCGTGATCGAGTTGCGGGCCACCTCGGTGTAGGAGCGCAGCCGGGGGGCCACGAACTTCCAGTTCAGCCAGGCGCCGACGGTCAGGCCGATGGCGATCCAGGCGTCGGCCAGGCCCGTGACGTAAAGGGCGCCCGGCAGGCCCATCAGCAGCCAACCGGACATGTCGGATGCGCCAGCGCTCAGCGCTGCCACCAGCGGTGGCAGGCTTCGGCCGCCCAGCATGTAGTCACTCAGGTTCTTGGTGCGCAGGTTTGCCCACATACCAATAGAGATCATGGCCGCGAAGTAGATGATGATGGCGATGAGCTTGAAAATTTCGTCGGTAGTCATTCGCGCTTGTCCTCCTGAAGACGGGCGTCGTTGGGCCGCCAACCGCAAAATCTACTTCAGTGGATGCACTTGTGGCTGGAATGTTCCCAGATTGGGATGCCGTACTCCCTCATACGCCAGGTAATCACCCTGGCGTAGAGCTTCTGTTCACCCTTTTCTGCGTGCGACACTCAACCCCGGCTGACAGCTGCAGGGCGCCACATACCGATCATCTGGGCCCGGCGGCCAAGCGGGACCGGCCCCAACTCGACGAACCCGTGCCGGGCGTAGAGCCTGGCGCTGCCGCTGGTCGTCGCCTCCAGATAGACCGGATCGTCCTGCGGAAGCTGTGCCAGGCGGTGTTCGAGCAGCCTGCCACCCACACCCCGGCCGCGCTGGGCCGGATTGACACCCAGCAGGTAGAGGTACCAGTGCGGGAACCGTGGATGGTTGCGAATCGACTGCACCTCGAGCCATGCGGCCTTCCCGATCCGCGGGCCGAGGATGCGCAGATGGGCAGGCACACTGCGCAACCGCGTCAGGGTCGAGCCCTGGTCGTGGTGGGGTGCCGACCACACGGCCGCGCCAGCCAACTGGTCGCCGTCCAGGGCGACATCGACCAGCCCCTGACGCAGATGGCCGGTTTCGAGTTGCAGCTTCAGCAGCCTCTCCAGCCGCTGCAGCGTCCCCGGGCCACGCCCCAGCAGGGCAACCGGGTATGGGTCGTCGATGAAACTTCGTGCCAGCAGGTGGGCCACTTGTCCGGCCTCATCAAACCGGGCCTGCCGCAGTGTGAGTTCAGCCACTCCAAGAGGCTAACCCGGGCACAACGCATCAGCAAAGCAACAGGGGGGCCGTTCCTGATCGGAAACGGCCCCCCTGTTCGTGGGTCAGTCTGTCTGCACTACTCCGAGATGCTCGGATGGGTCATGTCGACGGGGACGACCCACTTGTCGAACTCTTCCTCGCTGAGCTCGCCGGACTCCAGCGCCGACTCCTTGAGGGTCAGACCCTTCTTGTGGGCATTCTTGGCGATCGCCGCCGCCTTGTCGTAACCGATGTGGCGGTTCAACGCGGTGACCTGCATCAGGTTCGAGTCGAGGTTGGCCTGGATCCGGGCCAGGTTCGGCTCGATACCGATGGCGCAGTGGTCATTGAATGACACGCAGGCATCACCGATGAGCTGGATGGACTCCAGGCAGCACCAGGCCATCACCGGCTTGAAGACGTTCAGCTGGAAGTTGCCCTGCGAACCGGCGAAGCCGACGGTGGCGTCGTTGCCGAAGACCTTGGTGGCCACCATGGTCAGCGCCTCGGACTGGGTCGGGTTGACCTTGCCCGGCATGATCGAACTGCCCGGCTCGTTCTCGGGGATGTTCAGCTCACCGATGCCGTTGCGGGGGCCAGAGGCATACCAGCGCACGTCGTTGGCGATCTTCATCAGGGCGCCGGCCAGCGTGCGCAGTGCGGCAGAAACCTCGACGAGTGCGTCGTGGGCGGACAGGGCCGCGAAGAGGTCTTCGGCCTGCACGAACTCCAGCCCGGTCTGGTCAGCGATCTTCTGGGCGGTGAGCCTGCCGAATTCAGGGTGCGCGTTCAGGCCGGTGCCGACCGCGGTGCCGCCGATGGCCAGTTCACGGGCCCGCTTGTCGGCGTAGCGGACGGCGTCGAGCGCGAAGTCGATCTGGGCAACCCAACCGCCGATGACCTGTCCCAGGGTGACCGGGGTGGCGTCCTGCAGGTGGGTACGCCCGACCATCACGACATCGGAGTAGTCCTCGGCCTTGGCGGCCAGGGTGTCGCGCAGCTTGGCGACGTCGGGGTACAGCTTCTCGTTGATCTGGGTGACCACGGCGATGTGCATCGCTGTGGGGAAGGTGTCATTGGAGCTCTGGCCACGATTCACGTGGTCGTTGGGGTGCACCGGCTTCTTGGTGCCCATCTCGCCACCGGCGATCTCGATCGCGCGGTTGCTGATGACCTCGTTGGAGTTCATGTTCGACTGGGTGCCCGAGCCGGTCTGGAAGACCACCAGCGGGAAGTCCTCATCGAGCTTGCCGTCGATCACCTCGTCAGCTGCCTGGACGACCAGGTCGGCGACATCGGCCGGCAACTCGCCCAGCTCACCGTTGGCCTGGGCGGCGGACTTCTTGAGCACGCCCAGTGCCTTGATCATCGGGCGACCCCACACGAAGGTTGGCCGTCCAATGTCAAAATTCTGCAGGCTGCGCTGGGTCTGGGCGCCCCAGTAGCGTTCGGCCGGAACCTCAATGGTTCCCATTGAATCGGATTCGATGCGTGACATGGGCCAAGCCTAGCGACGCCACTTTCGGCCGGAGTCATCTGGTGGCACTCTCAGGATGGTCCGCCGCAGCGGAGTGTTTTGGGGCGGCTGGTCATCGCTGGGCGTCCTCGGCGGGTGGGTATAGAGTTCAAGGCGACCCCGGCCTGCCAACTACAGGAGAATTCTGATGACCTACGTCATTGCCCTGCCATGCGTGGATGTGAAGGACCGCGCATGCGTCGATGAATGCCCAGTTGATTGCATTTACGAGGGTCCCCGCATGCTCTACATCCACCCGGATGAGTGTGTCGATTGTGGTGCATGCGAGCCGGTCTGCCCGGTTGAGGCGATCTACTTCGAGGACGACGTCCCCGAGGAACACCAGGAGTACTACGACATCAACGTCCGGTTCTTCGACGACATCGGCTCGCCTGGCGGCGCAGCCCGGCATGGCGTCGTTGACCATGACGAGCCGCGGGTAGCCGCGCTGCCACCCCAGGACGAATGAGCCGCTGGTCGCGCGTTTCGGCCCGCCTGCCCGTCTTTCCATGGGACACCCTGGCCGGGGCCAGGCAGCGGGCCGGCGCGCACCCCGGCGGACTGGTCGATTTGTCGGTCGGCACCCCGGTCGACCCGACACCCGAACTCGCCCAGGCAGCGCTGCGGGCAACCGCGGACGCCCACGGCTATCCAACTGTTTGGGGCACACCGAAATTGCGGTCCGCGA
>JBMNPP010000039.1:0-15468 GCA_050943675.1 Brooklawnia sp. | reverse complement strand
CGCGGCGGCAGGCCAGCCGGAAACCGGCCACCTGCAGCAGGGCCTCGGTCTGGGGTGGTGGGGTGCCGTAGCGGTCGACCAGTTCGGCACGCATCGCCTCGATGTCCTCATCGGTGCGCACCTCGGCCAACCGCCGGTACATCTCAAGACGCAACCTCTCGGTCTCGACGTAGTCGGGCGGCAGGTGGGCCTCGACGGGCAACTCGATGCGCATCTCGGCGTCCTCTTCGCTGCTGGTCTCGCCGCGGTACTCCCCCACCGCTTCGCCGACCATGCGGATGTACAGGTCGAACCCGACATCGGCGATGTGACCGGACTGCTCATCACCCAGCAGGTTGCCCGCGCCCCGGATCTCGAGGTCCTTCATCGCGATCGCCATCCCGGCACCCAGATCGGCATTGGAGGCCAGCGCTGCCAGCCGGTCGTGGGCGGTCTCGGTTAACGGCTTGTCGGGTGGGTACAGGAAGTAGGCGTAGCCACGCTCACGGGAGCGTCCGACGCGGCCGCGCAGCTGGTGCAGCTGTGACAGGCCCATCCGGTCGGCCCGGTCAACGATCAGGGTGTTTGCGGTCGACACGTCGATACCGGCCTCGACGATGGTGGTGCAGACCAGCACGTCGATGCGCCGCTCCCAGAAGTCGAACATCACCTTCTCCAGCGCGCGCTCACCCATCTGGCCGTGCGCGGTCACCACATTCGCTTCGGGCACTGCCTCACGAATCTGCTTGGCGACCTTCTCGATGTCCTGGACGCGGTTGTGCACATAGAACACCTGACCCTCGCGGGCCAGTTCGCGCCTGATCGCGGCCGCCACCTGGCCCAGGTCGTAGGGGCCGGCGAAGGTCAGCACCGGGTGCCGTTCCTCGGGTGGGGTGGCGATCGTCGACATCTCGCGGATGCCGGTGATGGCCATCTCGAGGGTCCGCGGAATGGGGGTGGCACTCATCGACAGCACGTCGACGTTGACCCGCATCTTCTTCAGGGCCTCCTTGTGCTCGACCCCGAAACGCTGCTCCTCGTCGACGATGACCAACCCGAGATCCTTGAATTTCACCTTGTCGGACAGCAGGCGGTGGGTGCCGATGACCACGTCGATGCGCCCGGAGGCGAGCCCGTCAATGGTGTCGCGCTGCTCGGCGTCGGTCTGGAACCGGCTCATGGCAGCGATGTTGACCGGGAAACCCGCGTAGCGCTCGGTGAAGGTGTTGGTGTGCTGCTGCACCAGCAGTGTGGTGGGCACCAGCACCGCGACCTGTTTGGCGTCCTGGACGGCCTTGAAGGCAGCCCGGACCGCGATCTCGGTCTTGCCGTAGCCGACATCACCGCAGACCAGCCGGTCCATCGGGATGATCTGTTCCATATCGGCCTTGACGTCATTGATGCAGGCCAACTGGTCGGGGGTCTCGGTGTAGCTGAAGGCGTCCTCGAGTTCACGCTGCCAGGGGGTGTCGGCGGCGAACGCGTGACCCCTGGTGGCCTGCCTGGCCGCGTAGAGCTTGATCAGTTCGGCCGCGATCTCGCGCACTGCCTTGCGGGCGCGTGACTTGCGGGCCCGCCAGTCGGCACCACCCATCCGGTCGAGTTGCGGACGCTCCCCACCGACATAGCGGCTGATCTCGTCGAGTTGGTCCATCGGAACATAGAGCCGGTCGCCGGGCTGGCCGCGCTTGCTGGGCGCGTACTCGATCACCAGGTATTCCCGGGTGGAACCGGCGACGGTGCGGGTGGCCATCTCGACATAGCGTCCGACACCATGCTGCTGGTGCACCAGGGCCTCCCCCGGCCTCAGTTCCAGCGGGACGATCTGGTTGCGGCGCCGGGTGGGCAGTTTGCGGGCCGAGCGCTGTTCACCGGTACCGGTGATGTCTGCGGCAGTGTGGACGACCAGTTGGACGCCGGACGCGCGGAACCCGCTGCGCATGCCGCTGCGGATGATCCGCACCACCGGGCTGTCCTCGATCCCGGGCAGTTCGCTGACCACCCGCGAGGCGATGTCGTGCTCACCAAGCAGTTCGGCCATCCGGTTGGCGGGCCCGGCACCCTCGACGCTGAGCAGGACGCGCCAGCCCTCGCGAACGTCCATGCTGAGCTGGGTGATGAAGCCCTCGACATCGCCGTGCCAGCTGGGGGTCTGGTGCAGGTCGAGTCGCTGGCTGGGTACCCCGGCCAGCATCGCGTCCGCCTCAACCGGGGCATCAGTTTCGGCGTCATCCGGGCTCGCGGCGAAGCTGGATAGCGACCACCAGCCCTGCCCGCGGCCCAGCGCGTGTTGGCGGACCTCGCCAAGTTCGCGGTAGGCCGAGGCGCCCAGGTCGATGGGTGCGCTGCCCCCGACAGCGGCTGCCGCCCAGCCGGCCTGCAGGAATTCGTGGCTGGTGCGAACCAGGTCTTCGGCACGGGTGCGCACCAGTTCCGGGTCGTTGACCAACACCAGCGTCTGGGTGGGCAGCACGTCTACGAGCAACTCGATTTTGTCGGCCAGCGCCGGAATGAGCGCCTCCATGCCCTCAGCGGCCTGGCCGTTGGCCACCTTTTCGAGCAGCTCAGCCAGCTCCGGGTGGTCCCCGATCAGGCTGGCGGCCCGGCCACGCACCCGCTCGGTTATCAGCAGTTCGCGGCAGGGCGGGGCGACGACATGGCTGGTGGTTTCCTCGGTGGAGCGCTGGTCGGCGACCTGAAAGTAGGTGATCTGTTCGATCTCGTCACCAAAGAAGTCCAGCCGGACGGGGTGTTCCTCGGTTGGCGGGAAGATATCGACGATGCCGCCACGCATAGCGAACTCACCGCGCCGCTCGACCAGGTCGACCCGCTGGTAGGCGGCCGCGACCAGGTCGGCAGCCAACTGGCCCATCTCGTATTCGGTCCCGGCGTCCAGTTGCACCGGGCGCAACTCGGCCAGTCCGGCGACCTGCGGTTGCAGCATCGACCGCACAGGCGCCACCACGATGCGCGGGGCGGGCTGTTCATCTTGCCCGGCGATGCGGCGCAGCACTGCCAGGCGGCGACCGACGGTGTCGGAGCGCGGGCTGAGCCGTTCATGCGGCAGGGTTTCCCAGGCCGGGTAGTAGGCAACCAGTTCGTCGCCGATCAGCGAGCCGAGGGTGCCGGCCAGTTGTTCGGCCTCGCGGAAGGTGGAGGTGACCACCAGCAGTGGACGGTCAGTGCGGGTGGCCAGGGTGGCGATCAGGGCGGGCCGCGAGGATGGCGCGCAAGTCAGGTCAGCAGCGCGCACCCCGGACTTCGCATCCGAGATCGCCCCGGTAACTCCACGATCAGCTGCCAACGCTTCGAATAGCCCCACAAGACTCACCGAGCCAGCTTAGGCTGCCGCGGCAAGACCTAGCGATTGAACTTGTTCTGCGCGGCAACAAGGCCCTCGGTGATCAGGGTCTGGCAGGCGTCGGCGGCCCGGGCGATCTCGACGGCCACGTCCTCGCGCATCGCGGCCGGGAAGGCGCTGAGCACATAGTCAGAGCCCGACTGGCGGCCCGGCGGGCGTCCGATACCGATGCGGATGCGGTGGAAATCTCCGGTGTGCAGGTGCGCGCGGATTGACTTCAGCCCGTTGTGGCCGTTGTCCCCGCCACCGAGCTTCAGCCGCAGCTGTCCGAAATCAAGGTCGAGCTCATCGTGGACGACCGCGATCCGCTCGGGCGGCACCCGGTAGAAGGCGGCCAGTTTGCCGACCGCCTGCCCCGATTCGTTCATGAAGGTGCGTGGCTTGACGATCACCAGCTTGTCACCGGGCGGGATACCGAGCCCGGTGGTCGAGATGATCGTCTCGGCCACCGCAGCCCGCATACCCCGGGGGGCCGAGAAGCTCGCCCGCGCGCGGCGGGCGAGCTCGTCAGCAGTCATGAAACCGACGTTGTGCCGGGTTCGCTGATAGTCCGGGCCGGGGTTACCCAACCCGACGAGCAGCCAGGTGCTCACGGTCGTGACGAGCGGGTCACTCCGTCTCGTCAGCGCCTTCCCCAGCGTCCTCAGCATCCTCATCAACCTCAGCGTCCTCAGCGGCCTCGTCCTCGGCCAGCAGGTCCTCAACCGCGACCGGGGCGTTGATGCCAACGACCAGGGCATCCGGGTCGTCCTCTTCGAGCTCGACGCCCTCGGGCAGCTTGACCTCGCCGGCGAGCACCTGGTCGCCAACGTCCAGACCCTCGATCGAGACCTCGATGCTGGCCGGAATGGCGGTCGCCTCGGCCGAGACCAAAAGCTCGTTGAGGTCCTGGTTGACCAGGGTGTCGGGGGCGGCCTCGCCGACCAGCACGATGGGCACCTGCACCTGCACGCGCTCACCGCGACGCACGATGATCAGGTCGACGTGCTCGATGTAGTTGCGCACCGGGTGGCGCGAGACCTGCTTGGGCAGTGCAAGCTGCTCTTCACCATTGGGCATGGTCAGGTTCAGCAGGGCGTTGGCCTGGCGCAGCGCGAGCATCGTCTCGTGGCCGGGCAGGGCAATGTGTACGGGGTCGGAGCCGCGGCCGTAGAGCACGGCGGGCACCTTGTTTGCGCGCCGGATGCGGCGCGCAGCGCCCTTGCCGAATTCGGCACGGGCCTCAGCAGTCATCTTGATGTCAGCCACCTGGGTCTCCTCAACTTCGTCAACAGCAATATCTCTGGGCCAGCGAAGGAGGGGCGCGAACGCGCCAAACCAGTCGATCACGGACCGCCACCGACGGCCCCTCGCCAAGCAACCCGGTTAGCCTACCTCGCCTTCACCCGGCCCGCGAAATCGTGTGGGCTCAGACGATGGTGCCATGGAAAAGGTTTGTCACCGAACCGTCCTCGAAGATCTCGTGGATCGCTTGGGCCAACAACGGCGCGATCGACAACACAGTCGCCTTCTCGATATGCACGCCCTCAGGGAAGGGCAACGTATCGGTGAAGATGATCTCCTCGAAAGCAGTGGCGTTCAAGCGCTCCGCCGCGGGCCCGGACAGGATCGCGTGGGTGGCCGCACAGATCACCTTGTCGGCACCATGCTCGAACAGGGCATTGGCGGCCTGGCAGATCGTGCCACCAGTATCGACCATGTCGTCCACCAGCAGGCAGGTCCGCCCGGCGACCCGACCAACAACCTCATGCACCACGACCTCATTGGCCACCGTCGGGTCGTGTCGCTTGTGGATGATCGCCAGGGGCGCACCCAACCGGTCGCTCCAGGTGTCAGCCAGCCGGACCCGCCCGGCGTCCGGACTGACGATGGTCATATTCGACAGGTCGTACTGCTCAGCAATGTAATCAGCCAACACCGGCAGTGCGGTCAAGTGGTCCAGCGGACCGTTGAAGAAGCCCTGGATCTGCGCAGTGTGCAGATCGACGCTCATGATGCGATCAGCCCCGGCCGCCCAGAACAGGTCAGCCACCAACCGGGCCGAGATCGGTTCACGACCAAGATGCTTCTTGTCCTGACGGGCGTAGGGATAGCAGGGCGCCACCACGGTGATCCGCTTGGCCGAGGCGCGCTTGAGTGCGTCCACCATGATCAGCTGCTCCATCAGCCACTCATTGACCGGAGCAGGATGGGACTGGATCACGAAGGCATCCGAGCCGCGCACCGATTCCTCATAGCGCACGTAGATCTCGGAGTTGGCGTAGCTGATCAACCGGCTTGGGGTCAGGTCGACCCCCATGATCTCGGCGACCGATTCAGCCAGCGCGGGGTTCGCCCGTCCGGTGAATAACATCAAGTGCTTCTCGGTCGGACGCTTGACACCGCTCACTGCCCAGTCCCCTGACTTTCTTCCTGGAGCCGGGCCCGCGCCTCGGCAACCTTCTCGTGGATCTCGCCATCGGATGCCGCTGCCGCCTCGGCTGCCTGGCTGCCAGCCCGCCTGCGCTGCACCCAGCCCTCGGAGACATATTCGCGTCCGCGAGCCACCGCCAGGCCACCTGGCGGGACGTCATCAGTAATCGCCGAACCAGCCGCGACGAAGGCACCGCTGCCGACATCGAGGGGGGCCACCAGCACAGTGTTGGAGCCGATGAAGACGTGGTCGCCAAGGTGTGTGGGGAACTTGCGGGCACCGTCGTAGTTGGCGAAGATCGTGCCGGCCCCCACGTTGACGTGCTCGCCGATGTAGGCATCGCCGCAGTAGGTCAGGTGCGGCACCTTCGAGAACGCACCGATCTGGGCGTTCTTGGTCTCGACGAAGCTGCCGATCTTGGCGTGGTCGCCCAGCACCGTGCCGGGCCGCAGGCGGCTGTACGGGCCAACCTCACAGCCGGCGCCCAGCACTGACAACTCACCATGGGTGCGCACCACATGGCTGTTCTCGCCGACCTCGACATCACGCAGGGTGGTGTCGGGCCCGATCAGAGCGCCGGTGGCGATCGAGGTGGCTCCCAGCAGCTGGGTGTTCGGCAGGATCGTCACGTCGGGTTCGATATCGACGCCGTGCTCGATCCAGGTGGTGTTCGGGTCAGCGACAGTGACCCCCTCGCGCATCCAGTGCTCGACCAGCCGCCGGTTGACCTCGGCATTCATCCGGGCAAGTTGCACCCGGTCGTTGACACCCTCGGTCTGCCACACGTCCTCGGTGGTGAAGGCGCCGACGCGCTGGTCCTGTTCGCGCGCGTAGGCAATCAGGTCGGTGATGTACAACTCGCCTTGGACATTGTTGGGTTTCAGGGTCGGCAGCCCGGCGCGCAGCAGTTCACCGTCGAAGACATAGATGCCCGAGTTGATCTCGTTGATCTGGCGCTCTCGCTCGCTGGCGTCCTTGTGCTCGACGATCCGCGAGACCTGCTCACCGTCCCGGACGATGCGGCCATAGCCGCTGGCATCGGGCACCACAGCAGTCAGCACAGTGCAGGCATTGCGGCTGGCGCGGTGTTCGGCGACCAACTGGCTCAGCGTGGTGCCATCGAGCATCGGCACGTCACCGTAGGTCACCACGACCTCACCGGTTTCGGGCAATTCGGGCATCGCGCAGGCCACTGCCCCACCGGTGCCGTTGCGTACCGGCTGTTCGACGATCGTGCACTGCGGGTAGGACTCGGCCAGATGTGCCTCGACCTGCTCACGCAGGTGGCCGACTACCACGACCAGTCGTTCTGGCCGCAACTCTGCGGCAGCATCGACGGCATAGCTCAGCATGGGCCGTCCTGCCACTGTGTGCAGCAGTTTGGAGAGCTTGGACTTCATCCTGGTGCCACCACCGGCCGCCAGGACGATGACAGCTGCTACCGGGGCTTGGTCGGACGTGGTACTCACGGGAGTCTCCTTCACCGCAGGCCTCCGCCGAGGCGGGCATCAATCTGGCAATCGGCAGCTCCGCTTGCCGAAACTACGATAGCGGCTGTTGGAACGACTTGGTTCCCCGGGCAGGAGTCGAACCTGCGTCGCTAATCCTGATTCAAAGTCAGGCGGGCCCTACCGACAGACCAACCGGGGAACGCCCATTTGGACGTAGCCGGGCTCTACTCTAGAGCCTCGCGCCCAACTGTGCACTTTGACGCTCGCCGCACTGTGCGACAATCGCAGCATGACGCGGGAGGATTCACAGCGCGCCCGGAGGGGCCGCAAACGGATGAGCAGTACCGAACGACGCGAGCAGCTCATCGAAATCGCCCGTGGACTGTTCGCCGAACGCGGCTATGACGGCACCAGCGTTGAAGAGATCGCTGCCCGCGCCGAGGTGAGCAAGCCGGTGGTCTATGAGCACTTCGGCGGCAAGGAGGGCCTGTACGCGGTCGTCGTCGACCGAGAGGTACGCGCCCTGGAGACCGCGATCCAGACCGCGCTTGCCACCCCGGACGCCAACTACCGCGAAATCATCGAACGCGGCACCCTGGCCCTGCTGGACTACATCGATGCCAGCCCCGACGGGTTCCGCATCATCTCGCGCGATTCGGCGGTCGGCAGCACCAGTGGCAATTTCGCTTCGCTGCTATCCGACATCACCGCGCGAGTCGAGGACATCCTGGTGCTGCCGCTGGCCCGCCGCGGCTACAACCCCCAACTCGGCTCCGTCTTCGCCCAGGGCCTGGTCGGCCTGGTCGCCGCAGCCGGGCAGTCATGGCTGGATGAACGCCAGCCGCCCAAGCAGGAACTCGCAGCCAACCTGGTGAACCTGGCCTGGAATGGGCTGTCGAACCTGCAGAAGCATCCGCGCCTGCTGAGTGTCGAGAAGGACCGACGGGCCGCCGAACACGGTTAGCAGCACCGCTACTGGGCCAGGAGCAGCGCCCGCAGCAGCCGGGCCAGGGCTTCCTGCTGGCCGGGGCCGAGCACCGAGACCATCTCGTGCTCGTAGGCCACCAGGTCGGCGATTGCTGCGTCCACCTTCGCCCGGCCATCCCCGGTCAGCTCGACCAGCACCCCCCGGCCATCGGCCGGGTTGGCCATCCGGGTCACCAGGTGACGGTCTTCCAGCCGGTCGACGCGGTTGGTCATGGTGCCACTGGTGACATGGGTCTGGCTGATCAATTGACCAGGGGTCAGCCGGTACGGCTCACCGGCCCGCCGCAGCGCAGCCAGCACGTCGAACTCCCACACCTGCAATTCCTGGGCCGCATAGGCCCGGGCCCGGGCGATATCCAGCAGCTGTGAAAGGCGGCTGATCCGCGACCACACCTGCATTGGCTCGGTATCCAGTTCGGGACGTTCGCGTCCCCAGGCGGCGACCAGCCGGTCAACTTCGTCGGTCCTGTCGAACTGTGTTGTCATCGCGGCACCACCGGGCCCGGCACTGGCCCGTGCGCCCGCCGGGTAGCCCTGATCTGGCCGCAGCCAGCCAGTTCGGCGGCCAGCCGGTCGGCCTGGACGCTGTCCGCGGCAAGAAATGCGCAGGTGGGCCCGGAGCCACACACGATGGCTGCCAGGGCCCCGGCCTGCAGGCCTGCAGCCAGGGTGTCGGCCAATTCGGGGTACAGCTCAAGGGCTGGTGCCTGCAGGTCGTTGCGCAGTGCGGGCGCTACCCGGGCCGGCACGCCGCTGACCAGTCCATCACGCATTTCGGTGCCCAGTTCAGCGCTGGGGGTGATGGCACCGCGTTCAGCCATCTGGTCGAAGCGCTGGTAAACCAGCGGGGTGCTCAGCCCGCGCGGCGCCAGCGCGAAGACCCATTCGAGGCGGCCAGGGGTGGGCTGGGGCACCAGCTGTTCACCGCGTCCGGTGCCCAGCGCATTGCCACCGAACAGCAGGAAGGGCACATCGGAGCCGAGCTCGGCAGCCAGGTCGCTGAGTTCGTCCAGGCTGCAGCCCAGTTGCCACAGGTCGTTGCAGGCCAGCAGCACCCCGGCAGCGTCGGCCGATCCGCCAGCCATGCCGCCGGCCATCGGGATCTGCTTGTCGATGTGCAGGCGCACCCCCAGGCCGGGGCTGCCGTACCGGGCGCGCAGCAGTTCGGCGGCACGCACTGCCAGGTTGGAGTGGTCGCAGGCCAGGTCCTCGCTGCCTTCGCCGTGCATCGTCAGGCTGATCTGCGCGTCCGTGCCTGCTTCAGCACTGACCTCGTCATACAGCGATACCGCATGGAAGAGGGTGGACAGCTCGTGGTAGCCATCGGGTCTGCGCGGCGCCACACACAGGGCCAGGTTGATCTTGCCGGGGACGCGCACGCTACTCACTGGCCCAACCTATCCGGTTTGTTCAGCCACCCGGGCGAACTGCTCGATCGAGAGCATCTCGCCGCGCACGGTCGGATCAACCCCTGCTGCAGCGATCGCCTTCGAGGCGGCTGCCGAGGAGCCGAACAACCCCGACAGCGCCGAACGCAGCATCTTGCGGCGCTGCGCGAAGGCCTGGTCGATCACTGCGAAGACCTGCTCGCGGCTGGCCGTGGTCTGCGGCGGGTCACGGCGTTCCAGACGGACCAGACCAGAATTGACGTTGGGTACGGGCCAGAACACCGCCGGCGGCACGGTACCCACCTTCTCGGCATCCGCATACCAGGCGATCTTCGCGCTGGGCACGCCATAGACCTTCGAGCCCGGTGCAGCGACCAACCGCTCGGCCACCTCCAACTGCACCATCACCAGACCGGTTCGCCACTGCTCGAAGGTGGCCAGCAGGTGCAGCAGCACCGGCACCGAAACGTTGTAGGGCAGGTTCGCAACGACCGCGGTGGGTGCCGGGCCCGGCAACTCGACCACGTCCAGCGCATCGGCAGCCAGCACCCGTAGCCGCCCGGTGGCCTCGGGCTGCAATTCGGCCACGGTGCTGGGCAGCAACTGGGCCAGCACCTGTTCGATCTCGATGGCGGTGACCTGTGCCCCGGTCGCCAGCAACCCGAGAGTCAGTGACCCCAGGCCGGGCCCGATCTCGAGCACCACGTCATCACTGCCGACACCCGATTTGGCGACGATGCGACGCACGGTGTTCGCGTCGGTGACAAAGTTCTGGCCGCGCTGCTTGCTGGGACGCAGCCCG
Source organism: Brooklawnia sp. (assembly GCA_050943675.1). GTDB lineage: Bacteria > Actinomycetota > Actinomycetes > Propionibacteriales > Propionibacteriaceae > Brooklawnia. Next base: position 5,087 of record JBMNPP010000039.1, on the reverse strand, counting down.
ATACGAGCGGCCAACTCGCGGGCCTTGCGTCCCTCGAGCAGGGCACCTTCTGCCGGGCTCAACTGGACACCCCCCACGGGCCCCCGTAGGCCTGTTCGGCGTTGCTGCCCAGCTGGGTGCAGGCCTGCGCCAGGTCGAGGCCCTTGTGCCCGGCGATGAAGCGGACGGTGTGGGCCAGCAGGTAGGGCGCATTGGGTTTGCCGCGGTGCGGCAACGGGGTCAAATACGGCGCGTCGGTCTCGGCCAGCACCCGGTCGGGCGGGGTCAGGGCCAGCGCCTCGCGCAGTTCGCGGTTGGCCTTGTAGGTGATGTTGCCGGCGAAGCTCAACCAGGTGCCATCGTGGGCCAGGCAGCGGCGCGCGAAGTCGGCGTCACCGCTGAAGCAGTGGAAGATCACCCGTTCGGGCCAGCCCTCCTCGTCCAGCGCCCGCAGGATGTCGTCGTGGGCTTCACGGTCGTGGATGGCCAGGGTCAGCCCGTGCCGCTTGGCGGTGTCGATGTGCCGGCGGAACATCACCTGCTGTCGGGCGATGCCGTCGGGGTCAGTGGTGCGGTAGTAGTCGAGCCCGGTCTCACCGACCGCCCGCACGTGCGGCCCGGCCCCGGCGATGTTGTCGATCACCTGCCAGGCCTGCTCAGCCTGCGCATCACTCATCCGGGCAGCATCATTGGGGTGGATCGAGACCGCGGCGATGACATTCGGGGTGACAGCCGCCAGTTGGGCCGACCACTGGGCGCTGGCCAGGTCGCAACCGATCTGCACCACCCGCTCAACCCCGACATCTGCCGCCAGCCGCAGCGAATCGGCCACCCGCAGGCCCGAGTACTCCTGGGTCGAATCGATATGGGTGTGCGCGTCCACGGTGGACACCGGCAGCCGCTCGGGCAGTGCCGGTAACCCAAGCCGTTCGATCACTGATTGGCTCACATCTGCTCCTTGCCGGCCTTGCGGGCAGCCAGTGCCCGGGCATACAGGTCGTTGCGCCGTAGCCCGGTGGTCCGGGCCACCTCGCCGACCGCAGCTGACAGCTTCTCACCGCCATCGACGCGAGCGCCAACCTGCCGCAACGCGCCGTCCCAGTCATCACCGCGTTCCGGGGCCCCCTGGATGACGACGGTGACCTCGCCGCGCACACCGCCGGCGGCCCAATCGGCCAGCTCGGCCAGCCCGCCGCGGACGACCTGCTCATGGGTCTTGGTCAGCTCGCGGCACACCGCGGCCGGACGGTCATCGCCCAGCACCTGGGCGGCGTCGGCGAGGAAATCGGCGAGCCGGTGGGGCGCCTCGAAGAAGACCATTGTGCGGGGTTCAGCGGCCAGGGCGGCCAGCCGGCGGGTGCGCTCACCGGTCTTCCGGGGCAGGAAGCCCTCGAAGCAGAACCGGTCGACCGGCAACCCGCTGACGGCCAGCGCAGTCAGCACTGCCGAGGGGCCGGGCACTGCGGTCACCGGCAGCCGAGCCTCAATCGTGGCGACCACCAGCCGGTAGCCCGGGTCGCTGACCGACGGCATACCGGCATCGGTGGCCAGCACGACCACCTGGCCCTGGGCCATCTGCTCGACCAGGCCCGGGGTGCGTGCGGCCTCATTGCCCTCGAAGTAGCTGACGATCGTGGCGTCCGACCGTACCCCCAGGCGAGCCATCAGGGTGTGCAGGGCACGGGTGTCCTCGGCGGCTATCACATCGGCCTCGGCGAGGGTGCGTTTCAGGGCCGGTGAGGCGTCCTGGGCGTCCCCTATCGGAGTGCCGGCCAGCACCAAACGGCCCTCGTCAGGGCTGAACTCGGCTCTGCTCATGGCTCGACGGTACTAAATGGCGCCCAGCGCAGGCCCCCTAGGATGGCCAAGTGATCAAAGCACTGCGCGGCACGAAGAGCGATGCGCTGCTGCCGACCGCCGAACGGTTGGACGACGCAGCCATCCTGCGGGCCGACCGTGCACTGGGCTGGCTGGTCACGCTGGTGATCGGTGCGATCGCCTACGCCATCCGGCTGGTGAACCTGGCCCGGCCAGCAAACCTGGTCTTCGATGAGACCTATTACGCCAAGGACGCCTGGGCGCTGCTGCACTTCGGGTACGAGAAGGACTGGCCCAGCGACGCCAACGACCAGATCCTGGCCGGCAACACCGAGGTCTGGGAACAGACTGCCTCGTTCATCGTGCACCCCCAGCTCGGCAAGTGGCTGATCGCCGGCGGACAGCACCTGTTCGGCATGAACAGCTTCGGTTGGCGCATCAGCGCCCTCATCTTCGGGACCATCCTGATCATGGCCACCGTCAGGATGGCCCGCCGGCTGAGCCGCTCGACCCTGGTGGGTGCCATGGCCGGGCTCTTCCTGACCGTCGACGGGCTGACCTTCGTGATGAGCCGCATCGCCCTGCTCGACATCTTCCAGGCCACCTTCACGGTGCTGGCGGTGGCCGCGATGGTGGCTGATCGTGACTGGTTCAGGCACCGGCTGGCCGAATACCTCAGGAGCAACGACCTGCCCGACCTTGGGGGCAGCTACGGGCCACTGCTGTTGTGGCGGCCGTGGCGGTGGGTCGCCGGATTGATGTTCGGGCTTGCGATCGGCTGCAAGTGGAACTCGGTCTACGTGCTGGCAGCGATGGGGATCATGGCCGTCATCAGTGACGTCGGATCGCGGTTGACGGCCGGGGCCAGCCGCAGGGCCTACCGTGCTGTCTTCATCGACGCGCCGATCGCCTTCATCGCGATGGTCGTCACGGCCCTGGTCACCTATGTGGCCACCTGGTACAGCTGGCTGACCACAGCGGGCGGCTGGGGACGCGACTGGGGCGCCCAGCACCCCGACGATTTCTGGGTGCGCCTGCTGGGCTCACCGCTGGCCTCGCTGCTCGAATACCACCGCCAGATCCTCGGTTTCCACACCGGCGACTGGATCGCCGACCAGACACACGTCTACGAATCAAATCCCTGGCAGTGGCTGGTGATGGGCCGGGTGATCGGCATCGACGCGGTCAACGACATCCAGCCGGGCACCGACGGGTGCGCGGCGAACAGCGGTGACACCTGCCTGCGAGTGATCTCGGGTCTGGGCACACCGTTGCTTTGGTGGCTCGCTGCAGCGGCGGTGCTGGTGGGGCTGGCCTATTGGCTGGTCGGGCGTGACTGGCGTTTCGCCTACCCGCTGGTGGCCGCGCTGGTGCCGTGGCTGATGTGGTTCCCCAATTCCGACCGTCCACTGTTCTTCTTCTACGCGATCATGCTGATCCCGTTTACCGCCACCGTGCTCGCGATGGTGTTGGGGATGATCCTCGGCCCCGCTGATGCCGGGCGCCAACGGCAGTTCGGCGCGAGGGTGGTGGGCACGGTCGTGGTCGCGATCGTCGCCAATTTCTGGTTCATCTATCCACTATTGACCGACGAGTTGATGACCCGGCGGATGTGGAGCCTTCGAATGTGGCTGAGCAGCTGGATCTAAACCACGGGAGCGCGGGTTAAGACAATATGGGGGGCATGAGTGCCTCAGATCTTCAGCCCACGACCATCGCCCTGATCCGCCACGGCCAGACCGACTGGAACGCCGACGGCAAGTTCCAGGGGTCCTCTGACACCCTGCTCAACGAGCGCGGTCGTGCCCAGGCTGCCGAGGCCGCCGACTGGCTGGCCTCCGGGGCTGCAGGCACCCGTTGGGATGCGGTGCGCTATTCGCCGCTGAAGCGGGCCGCCGAGACCGGTGCGATCGTCGCGCAGCGGTTGTCGGTGCCCCTGGGCAGCCCGCTACCCGCCCTGGTCGAGCGTGACTGGGGCGTCGGTGAAGAACTGATCAGCGAAGAGATCTTCGACCGCTGGCCCGAGGTTTTCACTCCGGACAATGTGCACATCGGACGCAACCTGATCCCTGGTGTCGAGCCGTTCGACCTGATGGTCGCCCGCGGCAGGTTCGCGCTCAGCACGCTGGCCCTCCAGTATCCGGCAGGGAACGTGATCGCCACCTCGCACGGCACGGTGATCAAGTTCACCCTGCTGTCGGTGCTCGACCAGCCGCTGGGCTATGTACCCAATGGTGGTGTCGTCGTGATGCGTTGCCGGGTGGAGGGTGGGGATCTGCGTGTTGAACTGGTCGACACCAGTTTCGACCAGGCGCTACCCGAGCCCTACGGCAAGTGGCCCGCTGGCCTGACCCACTGGACCCCGCGCACCCAGCTCACCTGATCAGATGGTGCTCGCGAGCACCTCGTCCAGCGGCAGGCGGCTGCGCTCGGCGGCGTCCCGCGCCCGGATATCAGCGGCAACAGCCTCGGAGGCGTCGTGCACGCCGATGGCCATCACGCTGGTCGGGGTGACACCGGGCGGCAGGTCGAAGGCGTTCGCGATCGCCTCGGGGTCGAAACCACCCATCTGGTGGACGTTGTAGCCCAGGTACTCGGCCTGCATCGTGGCGTGCGCTGCGGCCTGACCGAGGTCGTAGTCGATCCAGCGGGTCATCTTTCCGGCCCGCTCGGGCACCGAGTTGAACACGATCAATGCCGAGGCCGCCGGCGTCCAGGATGTGTTGAAACCGGCCAGCGCACCGATGATGGCATCGAACTGCCCGGTGCCCCGCCGTGCCACAATGAACGACCACGGTTGGGTGTTGCCCGCGGAGGGGGCCCAGCGGGCCGCCTCGATGATGCTCAGCAACTCATCCCGGTCGATTTCGGCCGCCTCGTCGAAGCCGCGGGGGCTCCAGCGCTGGGCCAACCTGGGCGCGATGGGGTGGAGTGTCTGGTTACGCACTTCGGTCGCAGTCTGGGTCACTTGTCGTCCTCTCGATGGATTCGTCAAAGTTTCGACCAATTTGGCCAGAAAGCTATTCCGGACGACAACCCGTATGGCAACCATCGCTCGTCCGTGCAGACCACCGGCAGCCGATGGCTCAACCGCTGCAGGTAGTGTTGCTAGTCATGACCACCCGGGAGGCCGGTAGACGGCGCAGCGATTACGTGCAGTCACTGGCGCGTGGGCTGGCCGTGATTTCGGTCTTCGATGCAGAGCACCCCCGAATGACGTTGACCGAGGTTGCCCAGCGTGCCGACCTGACCCGCGCAGCTGCCCGGCGCTTCCTGCTGACTCTTGTTGA
>JBMNPP010000038.1:0-15566 GCA_050943675.1 Brooklawnia sp. | reverse complement strand
GATAGGCCTGGTGGTGCTGGTCGGCCAGGTCCCGCAACTGGGGCCGATGCGGCTGTGGGACACTCCGCTGCAGGGCGCTGTCGCATTGGTCGCCTGTGTAGCTGCCGTGCTGGTCGTCCGCTCGCGGCGGCGGATGAAGGCCGTGCTGCTGATGGCCTTCATCGGCTTCGCCACTGCACTGCTTTTCGCCCTGCAGGGCGCCCCCGACCTGGCCCTGACCCAGGCCCTGGTCGAAACCGTGACGCTGGTGGTCTTCGTGCTGGTCCTGCGGCGGCTGCCACCTTTCTTCTCGAACCGCCCCTACATGTCGTCGCGGGTCTATCGGGTGCTGGTCGGTGTCGTAGTGGGTGTGGCCGTGGCCATGCTCGGCTGGGCGGCGGCCTCGGCACGGGTTCACGCGCCGGTGACGATCGACTACCCCGATGAGGTGCTGCTGTTCGGTTACGGCCGCAACATCGTCAACGTGACCCTGGTCGATACCCGCGCCTGGGACACCCTGGGCGAGATCTCGGTCGTCCTTTCGGCTGCCACCGGTGTGGCATCGCTGATCTTCATCCGCGACCGCTTCCAGCGGGGCGACATGCAGCGTGCCTTCCAGTCCGCAATTGCCAGCAAGGGTGTCTGGGCGGCGCGCCAACGGGACAAGCGGGCCGAGGCCGAACAGTTGCTCGCCCGCAGCCGGCCGGCCGAGCGTGCCCAGCCGCTGAGTTCGCAGGGACGTGGCAGGGTGTGGTTGCCCGGTGTGGCCACCCTCAGTCCGATCCGGCGTTCGCTGATCTTCGAAATCGGCGCCCGGATGGTCTTCCACCCGTTGGTGCTGTTCTCGCTGTTCCTGCTGTTTTCCGGGCACAACAACCCCGGTGGTGGTTTCGCTGGCGGCATGCTGGCCGGTATCGCACTGGTGATCCGCTACCTGGCCGGTGGCCGCTACGAACTGGTGCTGGCCACTCGCATCCGTCCCGGTACCCTGCTGGGCATCGGCATGATCCTGGCCACCACGGCAGCGCTGGTGCCGGTCGCCTTCGGCGGGACGATCCTGCAAACCACGGTCTTCGACCTGGTGCTACCGATCTTCAACGAGGTACATGTCGCCACCGCGCTGTTCTTCGATACCGGGGTGTACCTGATCGTCATCGGCCTGGTGCTGGACATCCTCACCTCGCTCGGTGCCGAGGTCGACCGGCAGGCCGAGGCCGAGGGCCTGGCCGCCCCCGAGGTCGCACCCGACGATGACTCGCCGGACGTGGTCGAGGAAGTCCATGTCGGTGAAGATATTCGTGCCGAGATCGAGCCCGCGGGCGCTGGAAGGGGGCTGCAGTGATCGACATGGCCCCCTCACTGGCGCTGCTGGTGCTCATCGGCGTGCTGGTCGGCACCGGCGTGGTGCTCACCCTCGAGCGTTCGCTCAGCCGCATCGTGATCGGTGTCTCGCTGACCACCTACGGGGTCAACCTGTTGGTGCTCACTGCTGGTGGGCGGGCCGGTAGCCCACCGATCATCGGCCAGTCCGAGGTGTCGGAGATGGCCGATCCGCTGCCGCAGGCAATGGTGCTGACCGCCATCGTCATCGGTCTGGGACTCACCGCATTCATGCTCGCCATGGCCTACCGCACCTGGCAGCTCAACGGCAACGACGAGGTGCAGGACGACCGTGAGGACCGGCGCATCGCGCTGGCCGCGCTGCGCGACACCATCGAGGATCGAGCCACCGACGATTCGGGCGCATCACTGGACGAGCAGGCCGCGGTCGTCTTCGACGAGACCGAGGATGCCCCCGCCATCGACGAGATCGGCGACCAACCCGCGCCGGAGGACGCCCGATGAACCCCGCCGACTGGAGTTGGGTACTGGGCATCCCCGTGCTGGTGCCGTTCGCGGGAGCCGCGATCACCCTGGTGCTGGGCAGGTTCCACACCATCCAGCGCATCGTGTCACTGGTTGCCCTCAGCGTGGTCCTGGTCGTGGCAGTTTTCATCGGCTACCTCAGCCTCAGCGGTCCGGTCACCCTGGACGTGGGAGGCTGGGCCTCACCGGTCGGCATCACCCTGGTTGCTGACCGGTTGAGCGCCATGATGCTGATGGTCTCGGTATTCGTGACCTTGTGTGTGCTGATCTACTCGCTTACCAGCGACCTCGCCGAGAGCCAGCGGCTACCGATCGCGGTCTTCCAGCCAACCTTCCTGGTGCTGTCGGCCGGGGTGTCCAACGCCTTCCTGACCGGTGACCTGTTCAACCTCTACGTCGGCTTCGAGATCCTGCTGGTGGCCAGTTTCGTGCTGATCACCCTGGGCGGCACCCGTGACCGGATCAGGTCAGGCACGGTCTACGTGGTCGTCTCGGTGGTCAGTTCGTCGATCTTCCTGATCGCCCTGGCGATGATCTATGCCGCGCTGGGTACGGTCAACATGGCCCAGGCCTCGATCCGGCTGGCCGAGATCGACCCCGGTACCGCCCAACTGATCCAGGTCATGCTGCTGGTCGCCTTCGGCGTCAAGGCAGCGGTATTCCCGTTGTCGGCATGGCTGCCCGACTCCTACCCGACCGCGCCGGCGCCGGTCACGGCGGTCTTCGCGGGTCTGCTGACGAAGGTCGGCATCTACGCCATCATCCGCACCCAGACCACGCTGTTCGCTGATTCCGAGCTCAACGGTGTCCTCCAGGTGATCGGGCTGGCGACCATGATCGTGGGCATCCTGGGTGCAGTGGCTCAGGACGACATCAAACGACTGCTGTCGTTCACGCTGGTCTCGCACATCGGCTACATGCTGTGGGGTGTCGGCATCGGAACCACCGAGGGCCTGACCGCCGCGATGTTCTACACTGCCCACCACATCATCGTGCAGACCGCACTCTTCCTGGTCTCCGGCCTGATGGAACGGGTGGGCGGCACCACCTCGCTGGTCAGATTGGGATCACTGCTCAAGGTGTGGCCGCTGCTCGGCGCGCTCTTCCTGATTCCTGCCTTCAACCTGGCCGGTATCCCGCCGATGTCCGGATTCCTGGGCAAGCTCGGTCTCATCCAGGCATCAGCCGCCCACGGCCACCCACTGGACTATGTGCTGATCGGTGGTGCCCTGGTCACCTCGCTGCTGACGTTGTACGCACTGCTGCGGGCCTGGAATATGGCGTTCTGGCAGCCCAGCACCGACGAGGACTCGCTGACCACCGACGTGCCGGTGTCGATGACGCTGGGCACGACGATCCTGGTGATCGCATCGCTGATGCTCACAGTGCTGGCCGGGCCCATCTACCACTACGCGCGCGGCGGTGCCATCGAATTGCGTGCGCAGGTGCCCTACGTCCTGTCGGTCCTGCCTGATGCGCAGCGCGGCACCGGGCAATCGCACACCGAGACCGAGCAGGAGCAGAACGAAAACCCACCACCCGAATCGCACCCGGTCAAGCCGCCACTGCCGCTCCCCGCCAATGGCGATGAGGCCAGCCCTGAGCCCCGAGGAGGTGGCAGCTGATGCCCAGCACGTCCGCCCGGCTGTGGCAGCGCACCGCATCACCGCTGGCGATCGCGTTGATGACGGTCATGTGGGTGCTGCTGTGGGGCGACCCCAGCCCGGGCAACTTCGTCGCCGGTTTCTTCCTGTCCCTGGGCGTCGTCTGGGTCCTGCCGGTGCCCCGCGGCCCCAACCGGCGCCTGACGATCCGCCCGATCGCCTTTGCGCGACTGGCGCTGGTGTTCATCAAGGACATCATCATGGCCGCCACCCAGATCGCCTGGGTGATCATCACCGGCCGGGTGCCCCGCGAGGCGATCATCCGGGTGCAGACCCGCGCGCACTCCGACGGGTTCCTGACCGCCACTGCGGGGTTCACGGCCCTGGTGCCGGGCTCGGTCGCGGTCGATGCCCACCGGCTCACCGGCACCCTGTACGTGCACATCTTCGACGTTGACGAGGGTGAAGAGGCCATCGCCAAGGCGCACACCAACGTGCTGGAACAGGAAGAACGCATCCTTCGGGCGCTGGCCAGCGATGAAGAACTGATGGACGCCGGCTTCCGGCCGGGTGGGTCGATGAAGGCCGGCCGGCTGACCGACGAAGAGATGGCCGCCCACCGCGAACGTGTCGCTGCCCGCCAGCGCCAGGCGGACGAAAGGAGGCGGGCGTAATGGTCTACGTGCTCTACGCCTGCCTGGCCCTGCTGGTCGCTGGCATGGTGGTGGTGCTGGTACGCCTGCAGGTGGGCCCAACCAACCTTGACCGGGCCGTCGCCCTGGACGTGCTGACCGCCTCAATCGTCGGCATCCTGATCGTGGTCATGGCGCTGACCGGGCGCATCGACCTGTTGCCGCTGCTGGTGGTGCTGACTTCGGTCGGCTTCATCTCGACCACGGTCATTGCGCGGTTCTCGCAGACCGAATCGATCAGTGACCGGCGGGTGATGAGCCCAGCAGAGTCCGAACTCACCCCGGAACCCGACTTCAGCGATTCCGACGCCCCGGTGCACCCCGATGCCTTCGACCTGGCGCTCGGCGTCGATGCCGGGCTTGAGGCAGGTGAGCCGAAGTGACGGTATTCCTGCAGTTGATCGGGGTGGCGCTGATCGCTGCCGGTGCGCTGCTGACCTTCGTGACCTCGCTGGGCATGGTCCGGCTGGGCAGCCTGTTCTCGCGGATGCACGCCTCCACCAAACCCCAGGTGCTGAGCCTGGTCATCATGTCGCTCGGTCTGGCCTTCGTGATGCAGCAGACCCGGGTCGCAGCCACGCTGGTGCTGGTCGTGGTGATGCAGTTCGTGGTGGCACCAATCTCGGCGCACATGCTGGGACGAGCAGTCTTCCGGCTGGGCCAGGTCACCCGCGACACCATCGTCCTTGATGAATACACCGAGGACATCGAGCGGGCGGTCCGCCAGTTGGAGGAATCCGAGGGGTCCGTCCAGTCCGAGGGCGGACCCGTCCCGCCCGCCATTTGAGGGTTCAGGGTTCAGGGTTGATCGCTGGTGCCAGCGGTGCCAGGCCGGCTGCCCGTCGGGGCGCGTCCAGGTCGCCGCACTCCGCCAGCCAATTTGCCAGCAACTGGTAGCCACCCTGGGTGAGCACCGATTCGGGATGGAACTGCACCGCCTCGATCGGCTGGTGGGCGTGCCGAACCGCCATGATCACCTCGCGGCTGGTGCGGGCGGTGACCTGCAGTTCCGGCGGCAGTGTGGCCGGGTCGATCGCCAACGAGTGGTAGCGGGTGGCCAGCATCGGGTTGGGTAGCCCGGTGAACGCTCCGCGCCCATCATGGTGCACCTGCGAGGTCTTGCCATGCACCAGTTCGGGTGCGCGTCCGGTCACTGCACCGAAGGCCACCCCGATCGCCTGCAGGCCCAGGCAGATACCGAAGATCGGCACCCGTCCGGCCATCGTGCGCACCACGTCGACGCAGGCGCCGGCGTCCTCGGGGCGTCCCGGCCCGGGGGAGAGCAGCACGCCATCGAAGCCAGCCTCCCAGCCCGGCACGGTGAACCGGGGGTCGTCATTGCGCCACACCTCGACCTCGGCACCGATCTGGGCCAGGTAGTGCACCACGTTGTATACGAACGAGTCGTAGTTGTCGATGACCAGGATGCGGCTCATGACCCCTATTGTGCTCCGTCCGTCCGGTTAGCCCCTGGCCTTGTTGGGTAGTGGACCGCTGTAGGCGGGCATGGTCACCTGGTCGAGCCGCGCCTGCGCATAGCCGAGCTGGTAGGCCTGGGCGTACTGCCGGTAGATCTTGACACCCTCATCGGCGGCCAGACCGGCCTCCAGTTGCCCGACCTCGCCGATCGCGGTGATCACATAGGGCGGGGCATATGGGGTGCCGTGCAGCACCACTGTGTTGCCGACGCACTTCACCGCCGTGGTGGCGACCACCCGCTGACCCTGGATGGTCATCGCCTCGGCGCCGGCCTGCCACAGGGCGTTCACCACCTGCTGGATGTCCTGCTCGTGCACGATCAGCAGGTCACCATCCACCCCGGGCGGCGCGAAATCAACGGGGGCATCAGTCAGGGTCACCCGGACGGCGGGCCCCTTGACCGCTGCCAGCCCAGCCACGAGGACATCATCGGACTCAAGGACCTCGATCGCGGGAGCAACCCCCTGGCCGGCAGCCAGTTCATCGTTCTGCTGGCGCAGCTCAGTGGCATGTTCGGTCAAGTCCTGGTTGCGCTGCTGTGCCTGGGCGACGAGTTGGGCCAGGTCGCTGCTGCGGTCCGGCCGCAGGTCAGTGCCCCGCGCAGTGATCGCGGTGGCCCCGATCAGCACACCGGCCAGTAGTCCCACCAGCAGCGTGCTCGGGCTGCGCTTGCCGGCTGGGCGCTCGGCGGGCTCGGCAACCGTCAGTACCGCCGGCTCCGCGTCGTCGGGCAGGGCCCGGCTGGCGCCCTCGGGACGCTCGGGCACGGGCTGGCCAGCGGTTGACATGCCGTTCAGCGTACCGGTCCGGTCAGCGACCTTGATTAGGGCACTGCTGGCCGACTCGTCCATACTTGATGGGTACGCACCACAAGCAAGCTAGGAGCAACACCGTGCCTGTATCGAAGGTCCGCAAGGAGGCAGCCGAAAAGAAGGTCGCCAAGCGGAAGCAGGATGCCGCTGAGAAGCGTTCCAGGACTCAGGCCAAGATCGCGGTCGGCACCCGTGACTGGGTGCCCTGGGTGTTCATCCCGCTGGGCCTGTTGGGCGTGATCTGGCTGCTGGTCTTCTATATCGCTGGCTACCAGGTGCCCATCATGAAGGACCTGAACAGCTGGAACTACCTGATCGGCATCGGCCTGGTCGCTGCGTCCTTCGGAGTCGCTACCCTCTGGAAGTGAGGACGGCCACCCCAGCCGCTAGCCGCTGTCACCATCGGCGTCAGTCGGGTCCGATGTCGGTTCGGTGGTGGGCAGCGTCGTCTGGCCGAGCGTGATCGTTATCGCATATTCGCGTGGCCTGGCCTCGTTCGCGGGCACGCTCTGCCCGACCACCTTGCCGGCCTCGTCGGCTGCGCTCTCGCGCTCCTCGAAGTGCACGTTGGTGAATCCGAGCCGGTCCTTGAGTTCGGCCTCTGCCTCGTCCCTGGTCATGCCGAGCACGTTGGTCATCACCGACTCACCGGTGGCCAACCGCAGCACGATGGGTGATTCGGTGCTGAGTTCGCTGCCGACTGCCGGTGAGGTCTCAACGACCTGACCCCGCAGGAAGTCGATGGGTTCGCGGCCGTGTGGGACGTACTCGGCGCTGATGTTGGTGTAGCCGGCATCAGCCAGTATCCGGCGCGCCTCGGCCTCGGGCTGACCAGTTACATCGGGCACGGTGTCCTTGCCGGAGGCAACATAGAGCTTCACCAACTGGTCGGTGGCCAGGTCTTCACCCTCTTCGGGGTCGACCTTGACCACTTCACCCTTCTTCGCTCCCACGCGGTCAAGATCAGAAGTGGCCGGCAACAGTTCGACCTTGGTGAAGCCGGCCTCCTTGAGCAGGGCGACGGCCTCTTCCTGGGGTTTGCCGAGCAGGCCGGCAGGGATCGTCGAGACGGGTGGCCCGTCGTTGATCGTGATGGTCACCGTCGAGCCGACCAGGGCCGGCTGCCCGCCCTCCGGGTCCTGGCTGATCACAGTGCCCTTGCCCTCGGCGGGTCCGGGGACGCGCTCGACCACGGGGTTGAGCTGGGCCAGGGTCAGGGTCTCCCTGGCGGCCTCCTCCTCGAAACCGACCACGGTGGGCACCTGCACCTCGTTCTCGGTCGGGTCGGGCCTGAAAAGTTGAACCGCGAAGACGGCCAGTGCGCCGAGCAGCAGCACCAGCAGCGAGATCAGCACCAGGGTGGCCGGTGAGACTCGTCGCCGCTTCTGCTCGGGCTGCTCTTCATAGTCCAGCTCGTCGTCGTAATCGTCGGCGTAGTACGCATCCGGGTCCTCGGCGGCGGGCAGCGCGCGGGTCGGCGCTGCACTGGATGATGCCGGTTCGCTGGCCGCCACGACGGCCGGGATCTGCGCGGTGACCGACTGGCCGTTCAGCAGCCGGATGCAGTCGTCCCGCATCGCCTTGGCCGACTGGTAACGGTCTTCGGTCGCCTTGGCCAGGGCCTTCATGGTGACCGCGTCCATCTCGGCGGTGATCTCGGCGTCCAGCTGGCTGGGCGGGATCGGTATCTCACGCACATGCTGGTAGGCCACGCTGACCGGAGAGTCACCGATGAATGGCGGTCGCCCGGTCAACAGTTCGTAGAGCAGGCAGCCCGCAGAGTAGATGTCGGATCGGGCGTCCACTTGTTCGCCGCGGGCCTGTTCGGGTGACAGGTACTGGGCGGTGCCGATGACGGCGGCGGTCTGGGTCATCGTGGCCGAGGTGTCGGAGACCGCGCGGGCGATGCCGAAATCCATCACCTTGATCTGCCCGTTGGGGGTGATCATCACGTTGGCGGGCTTGATGTCACGGTGCACGATGTCGTGCTTGTGGGAATAGCTGAGCGCGTCCAGCACCCCCATCGTGTATTCGAAGGCCTTCTCGGGCTGGATCGTGCGGCCCTGCCGCAGGATCTCGCGCAGAGTGTGGCCCTCAACCAGTTCCATGACGATATAGGGCACCGAGACGTTGGTGGCCGGGTCGACCTTCTCGCCGGTGTCGTAGACGCTGACGATATTCGGGTGGTTCAGGCCGGCAGCAGACTGCGCCTCGCGCTGGAAGCGGGCCTGGAAGGTGCTGTCGGTGGCCAGGTCGACGCGCAGGCGCTTCACTGCGACCAGCCGGTCCAGCCGCAGGTCGTGGGCGCGCCAGACCTCGGCCATCCCGCCGCGTCCGATGATCTCGTCGAGCTGATAGCGCCCGCCGAGCACCAGGGGCTCTTCGCTCATGTCAGTCCTTCCCTGCCCACTGCACCCGCACCATTGTTGCCTGCCAACATGAAGCCAATCTGAGAAACCACCGGGGTCATCAGCTCACCGCCTCGAACACGGCCCGTGCCACAGGATTCGCGGTTTCGAAGCCCGGATCGGCCAGCCAGACGGCGACCGCCACGTTCTTTTCGAGCGCGAACCCGGTGAACCAGGAATACGACGCAGTCTCGGGTGTGGTCTCTGCCGTGCCGGTCTTGCCGCCCACTGTCAGGCCCTCGATCTGCACATCCGTGGCCGTGCCGCTGGTGACCACGTGGGTCATCATGTCGCGCAACTGGGTGGCATCTGCGGCGTTCATTGCGCGGCCGTGCTCGCTGGGTGACTGCGAGACCAGCACCCGTTGGTTGGTGTTGCGCACCTCCGAGACCACGTACGGGTTCATCACCACGCCCTCGTTGGCGATCGCACCGGCCACCACCGCCATCTGGAGCGGGGTCGAGGCGACCTCGAACTGGCCGATCGAGCTCATCGCCAGCTCGGCCGGGCCGGGATCAGCGGGGAAGGTGCTGATCGCCGACTGGGTATCGCCACCGAAGCTTGCATCGAAGCCGAATGCCTGGGCCTGCTCGCGGATCGTATCGGCGCCCAGGTCGAGGGCGATATTGGCGAAGGTGGTGTTGCACGACAGCGTCAGCGCCTCGTCCAGCGATTTCTGCCCATTGCCGCAGTCGGCGAGGTTCGGCAGTTCACGGGTGGACTGCGGCAGCGGCAGGGACGCCGGGGTATCGATCATCGTCTCGGGGGTGTACCCATTGGCCAACGCCGCAGCGGCCACCACGATCTTGAACGTTGAGCCGGGGGCATAGATCTCCTTGGTGGCCCGGTCGTTCATCGGACGTGCCGGGTCCGAGTTCAGGGCGTCCCAGGCCTCCTGCGTCGCAGCGAAGTCGAGGCTGGACAGGCTGGCCGGGTCATAACTGGGGGTGCTGACCCACGCCAGCACGGCCCCAGTGGTGTAGTCGAGGGCCAGTACCGCACCCTCACGCCCGCCCAGGGCGTCCCAGGCCGCCTGCTGGGCATGCGGCTGGATGGTGGTCTGCAGTTCGCCGCCGGTCAGCCCGCGGCCGCCCAGGGTATCCAGGATGCGCTGGGTGAACTGCGAATCGGCCTGCCCGATCAGCTCGGAATTGTAGAGCTGCTCGAGGCCGGAGCGGCCGAAGTTGTATGAGTAGAACCCGGTCACCGGGGCATACAGCGGACCGTCGACATAGGAGCGCTGGTAGGCGTAGGGCCGGGTACCGGTCTCGACGTTGAACACGATCGGGGTGTTGGCCGCCAGGATCGGCCCCCGCAACCCACCGAACTGCTCGTCGCGTACCCGGGTGTTGCGTGGATCCTCCAGCAGGTCGTCGGTGCGCACCATGTAACTGACCGAGATGTTCACCAGCAGGGCCAGGAACATCAGCACCACGACCATCGCCACGCCACGGATCGACTTGTTCACGATGCACCACCCTTCTGGGCATCAATAACCGAGGTCTCGTCGTCGGCCAGGTCAGCGATCATCCCTGCGTCGGGGGACTTGACGACCGGGCGTCTGGCCTGGTGTGAGATCAGCAGCAGCAGGGCGATGATTATCCAGTTGGCCAGCAGCGAGCTACCGCCCTGGCTGAGGAAGGGTGTGGTGAGCCCGGTCAGCGGCAGCAGCCTGGTCACCCCACCGATGATCGCGAACAGCTGCAACGCGAAGACGAAGCTGAAACCGGCCGCCAGCAGCTTGCCGAAGACCACCGTCGAGGTCAGCGCCACCCGCAGGCCCCGGGCCACGATCAGCAGGTAGATGATAACCACTGCCACCAGGCCGATCAGCCCGAGCTCCTCAGCGATCGCCGCCGAGATGAAGTCGGAGCTGGCCACCGGCGTCAGACCAGGGCGTCCCTGGCCCCAACCGCGTCCGAACAGGCCACCCCAGGCCATCCCGAACTGGGCCGTGATGATCTGGTAGTTGCGTTCGTAGTCGCTGAACGGGTCGAGCCAGCTTGATACCCGGGTGGCCACGTGCGGGGCCAGGCGCCCGATGACACCGGCGGCGACTGCGAAGGCGCTCACCCCGATGACGACCCAGCGCACCTGGCTGGTGGCCACGAACAGCATCATCACGAACAGGCCGAAGAAGAGCAGCGAGGTGCCCAGGTCGTTCTGGAAGACCAGCACCACCAGTGCGGCACCCCACATCACACCGATGGGGATCAGGTCACGCAGCCGGGGCAACTGGAAGCCCAGCACCCGCCGGCCGGCCAACTGCAGCAGGTCGCGGTTGTCGGTCAGGTAGGAGGCGAACGCCAGCGTGAGCACGATCTTGGCGATCTCGGCCGGCTGGAATGAATACCCGGCGACCTCGATCCAGATGAACGAGCCGTTGGCGATATTGGCCGGTGAGGACAGGAACGGCACCAGCGGCAGCAGGAGCAGCACCATGCCGACCAGGAAGAGCACATACGGGAAGCCCTGCAGTATCCGGTAGTCCCGCAGGAATACCAGGATCAGCGCCAGCACCGCCACCCCGAGGGCGGTCCAGATCAGCTGCATGTTTGCCGCCGAGCTGGGTGGCTCCCAACCGATGTCGATGCGGTGGATCATGGCCAGCCCGAGGCCGTTCAGCGCCAGCACGCTGGGCAGGATCACCGGGTCGGCATAGGGCGCACGGATGCGCACCACGAAGTGGGCGGCCAGGCAGATGCCCAGCCAGAGCGCTGCGAGCCACCAGAAGTTGCCGGGCAGCACGCCATCGCGGTTCAGGTGGATGATGGCGTATCCACCGATCCCGAAGAGGCTGGCCAGCAGGCACAGGCCGAGTTCGGTGTTGCGGCGCTTGTGATACACCACAGCGGGCTGCGTCCCGGTGCTCATCCGCACGCCTCCAGGTCAGGACGTTCGCTGCTACCCGAGCGGGTGGGGCTGGGTGAGGTCGGCGAGGCCGGGGTATTGCCTGCCGTCGCAGTGGCCTGCGGCGTGCCGGACGTTGTGGGTGAAGGGGTGGGCGATGGGTTGGCGGCACGTTCCGCGATGCACCGTTCGGCCATCTCGCCGAGTGCGACCAGTTGCTCCTGGGCATCGGCGTGGCTGCCGTAGGTCATCGAGCGGTCGCGGACCTGGCCGGCATAGTACGGTGGCAGGTCATTGATCCTGATCGTGCTGACGTCGACCAGGGTCGATTCCGGCCAGCCCAGCACCTGGTCGGGCAGGCCCTGGTAGATCGCAACGCGATGGTTGTCCGGGCCGATGAAGTAGCGCGAGCTCGCATAGTGGTTGACGGCGAAGTAGCCGCCCACCAAAACAATGAGGACCGCCGCGATCGAGCTGAGCACCGGCATCCAGCGGCGGCGCCGGCTCGGCAGGTGCGGGGTGTAGCGGATCGATTCGAACTGGTCGGGGTCGATGACCCCTTCAGGCAGGTCGGGCCCGGTGGCCGCGGGCACTCGGGTGTCCAGCCGGTGGGTGTCCTCCACCTCACCCATCGGGGACGGATCATCAACCCGTGGGATGTCGACCATGGCCGCCGCGCCCAGCACCTGGGTTTCGGCGGCCTCCAATGCCTCATCGAAGGCCACCACATCGGCCACGACCAGGGTGATGTTGTCCAGCCCGCCGCCATCCCGGGCAGCCCGGGTCAGGTTGGCGACGATGGCGTCCAGGTCGTCACCATCGGTCAGCAATTGTTCGATGACCTCGTCGTCGATCATGCCGCTGAGCCCGTCCGAACAGAACAGTAGGCGGTCGGAGGGTTGGGCGTCGATCAGTTCGAACTCGGGGACGTGCGCCGGGTGGCCGTTGAGGACCTTCAGCAGTAGCGAGCGGTGCGGGTGTTCGGCGGCCTCCTCGAGGCTGATGCGGCCCTCGTCCACCAGGGATTGCACCCAGGAATGGTCGTGGGTGAGCTGCTGGAAGACACCGTCGCGCACCAGGTAGCCGCGTGAATCACCGATATGGCAGATGCCGTACTGGTCACCTGAGAACATTGCACCGCAAACCGTGGTGCCCATGCCCTCCAGCGAGTGGTCCCAGGCCACCAGGTCGGCCAGCGAATCATTTGCCTTGCTCAACGCGCCGCTGAGTGAGGTCAGCATCTGTTCACCGGTCAGGCGTTCGGCATCGGGTTGCTCGGGGGTGGGCCTGTTCTGCGCGTCGGCCAGCCGCAATTCGCGGATCGCGACCGCACTGGCCAGGTCGCCGGCCGCCGCGCCGCCCATGCCATCGGCAACAGCGATCATCGACGGCGAGACGAGCGCCGAATCCTGGTTGTTGTTCCGCACCAGGCCGATTTCGGAATGGGCGCTGGTCCTCAGCGAGAAGGCCACAATCAGGCCTCCAGTTGCATTTGGGTGCGCCCCACCCTCACCACGTCACCAATGTCGATCCGGGTGGGCTGGGTGATCTGCTGGCCGTTGACGTAGGTGCCGTTGGTCGACAGCATGTCCTCGACGACGAAGCCCTCATCGTCGCGCCAGATCTTGGCGTGCCGGCTCGAGGCGTAGTCATCGTCGATGTCCAGTTGGCAGGATGCGGCCCGGCCCATGATGATTTCCTGCCCGATGCGGGGCAGCGCTGCCGAACTGCCGGCTGCTCGCCCGGTGGTGATCGCCACCCTGGTCGGGATCGACGGGGGAGCCTGTCTGGCCTTCTTGCGGCGAGAACGCAATTGTTGGCGACCCTGCTGCAGTGAGGAGGCCTGCTCGCCGGCACCGACGAGTTCTTCGGCGGTCACCTGGCGACCGAACAGGTCGGCTCGCACCGTGTTGACCACGAAGAGGATGAAGACCCACATCAGCAACAGGAAGCCCACCTTGAGTGCGGCCAGCAGCAGCGTGCTCAAGACCTCACGACCCCACGGGTGAGTGGACGAGCATCCGAGTCGAGCCGATCTCGATGCGTGAACCATCGTCCAGCGGCACATTGCTGACGCGTTGCCCGTTCACGATCACCCCATTGGTCGACCCGAGGTCTTCGATGCTTACCGATACCTCGCCAGATTCATCAGTGCTCACCACCACGCGGGCGTGCTGGCGGGAGATGCCGGGATCATTGATCCGCAGGTCTGCCTCAGACCCGCGGCCGATGGTGAAGCCCGGCGGCAGCAAGGGGTGCCGTACCCCGTTCACTTCAAGCACCAGCGGGGCCCGGCGGATGGCTGTGGTCGAGGCCGCCCCGCCGCTCTCGGCAACGGTGGCCACTGCCTCGGAGCTGACCCGGAAACGTCCGACCGACAGCGATTCGTCGCACTCGTAGTCGATGCGGATCGGGCCGTTGAAGACGTATTGCCGCTCACCGGCGTGGCGACGCAGTTCAGGGACGACGTCGTCATTGATTGCGCGGGCCATCGGCGCCAACGAGTCGTAATCAGATGTGCTCAGGTGCACCACGAAGTTGTTGGGCACCAGGCGTTTGTCGCGACTGAGCAGTTTGGCCTGGGTGTCGAGTTCCTTGGTCAGCCTGGTGGCGATTTCGATCGGCTCGACCTGCCCGCGGAAGGCGCGCGCAAATACGGTATTCACGACGTTCTCGAGCTTGCGCTCGAGGGTGTGCAACCAACTCAACCTGCGCCTCCTTCCACCGTGTCGGGCGCGTAACCCACCCCATGACCCTACCGGGTGCCTTGACTCCGGCGGTAACGGGATGTGGCCCAAACAGCGAGTTTAGGCGAATGCCGTAACCCGCGTCCCCCCGCCGCCAACTGGACGGGGTGGACAACGGGAAGGCTCATGCGCGGTGGTCAGTTGGATTCGGCCTGGGTGGCGGCCTCCATCTCGGCCACCTTCGCCTTTACCTCGTCCATGTCGAGGGCGCGTACCTGCTCGACCAGCGACTCCAGAGCTGAAGAGGGCAGCGCGCCTGCCTGCGAGAAGACCGGGATGCCCTGCCGGAAGATCATCAGTGTCGGGATCGAGGTGATGCCTGCTGCACCAGCCAGCTGCTGCTGGTCCTCGGTGTCGATCTTGCCGAAGGTGATGTCGTCGTGCTTGTCGCTCGCGGCCTCGAAGACCGGTGCGAAGCTGTGGCATGGGCCACACCAATCTGCCCAGAAATCCAGGAACACTATGTCGTTGTCACGAAGGGTGGCGTCCAGGTTCTCGCTGGTGATCGTTACGGTGGCCATTGTTTGCCTCCTGTTTGGCGACTCGCCATGATGCGAGCACGTCGGTATTTGTGTGACATCAGACTGAACACCCGCGCCCGCCCTGGATATTCCCGATACCCCTGAGGGTATGGAGGGGAACGTCAAGGCCGGGACCCGCGTACCCACCCCCTGAGACACGGGTCCCGGCCATTTGGGTCGTGCATCGATAGCCGGGGGGACCATCGGAAACGACCGTGGGTCAATCGTGCCACGGGTTGCCGCGCGATGCCAATGAAACGTGCACAATTTTCGTGGTCATTTGCTGGAAGCTGGCTTCTCGGGACGCTGGGCCCTCGATTTGGTTGCAGAATTAGCGTTGCATTGTGACCGGGCAGGCCGGTTGGCCCGCCCGGTGAAGGAGGATTACAGATGGTCGAGGTTCTGGCGGCCAATCCGCTGCTCGCGGTGATGATCGTGCTGGCGGCCGGTGCGGCGCTCGGGCAGATCCCGTTCGGGCCGCTGCGCTTCGGCGCGGCAGGGGCACTGTTCGTCGGGCTGGCTGTTGGCACCCTCGACCCGGCCATCGGTGAATCGCTCGGCCTGGTGCAGGGGCTCGGGCTGGCACTGTTCGTCTACACCGTCGGCCT
>JBMNPP010000037.1:0-16027 GCA_050943675.1 Brooklawnia sp. | reverse complement strand
AGACAACCTCACGATCCTCCAATACGGTTCCCCGATTCCAAACCTGCCAACCGGCGGCGCTGGTGTGATTCCCCCCGACCGCGGCTCCCGCACAGCACTGGGCGCAGCCATCGGGCTGCTGCTCGGCCTGGGGCTGGCCATCGTGCTCGACCACCTGGACGCCCGCTTGCGCACCCGCGACGAAATCCATGAGGCCACCGGACTGCCCGTCGTGGCAGAGATCCCCAAGCTGCCCCGTTCTGATCGCCGTGCCGGAGCGATCATCGTCCGTGATGAGCCGCTGAGCATGTACGCCGATGGTTACCGCGCTGCGCGTGCCGCGCTGCTGCACACCGCCGCGCCTGCCGGCGAGCTGCGGACAGCGCGTGGCACCGATGTCGCCATGACCGGTTTTGGTGGATCGGCCAAACCCAGCACTGCCGGCCAGGTGATCCTGGTCACTTCGGCGCTAGCCGGTGAAGGCAAGACCACCACCGTGGCCAATATCGCCGCCAGCTTCGCAGAGGCCGACCAGCGCGTCCTGGTCATCGATGCCGACCTGCGCTCACCAGACATCCACCTGCTGTTCGATGTGCCGCAGGGGGTCGGTGCATCCGACTACCTCACCAACCCCGACGGTGCCACCCTGGACTCCCTGGCGCGGCCAACCAACGTGCGCGGAGTCAGTCTGGTGACCGCCGGCACCCGCCTGGACAACCCGGTGATGCTGACCAGCCGCATGGCACCGCTCATCTCGGCAGCACGGCAGATCTCGGACGTCGTCATCCTGGACGCCTCACCGCTGCTGATGGCCAGTGATGCCTTCGACCTGCTTCCCCTGGTTGACAATGTGCTGCTGGTTGCCCGCAGCGGGCGGATCACCGCAGTCGCTGCCCAGCGGGTCGCCGAACTGCTTGGCCGCTTCCCGGCCAATGTTGCGGGCGTCGCCGTCATCGGGGCACCCCAGAACGGCAGCGCGGGCTACGGCTACGGGTATGGCTACGGCTACGGTGACCGGCGCAAACGATCAAAGCGCGCCGCCCAGCAAGAGCCAGAGAACTCGGTAACGCAGGTTCCGCAGGCGGCTGAACCAACCGATTCTGAAGTGACATCGATCTCGATGAAGCCGATCAGGTCACTGCGACCGGCCCGCCGAGGACACTCGGAGTAGCCGGGGCATGCGCATCGGCACCATGGTGCAGCGTGGAGGTGTCGCACTCGGGATAACCCTGACTGCGCTCTACGCGCTCGGCATGGCGTGGGCATTCGAATCACAGTCGTACAACGTGTGGGGTTCCATGCTCATCGCGCCACTACTTTGGGCAGCCAACGCGATCCTCATCTGGCAGGTCGGCAAACGCGAGGACGACAAGTGGATCGTCAGGCTGCTGGGCATCGGATTCGCAGCCAAGATGCTCGGGTCGTTCGCCCGCTACTTCATGGTCTTCGTGCTTTATGACGGCGTGGGTGACGCCACGGGCTACAACCTCTACGCCGTGCGCCAATACCTGCTGTGGCGGCAGGGCATGTTCGTGTGGGAACCAGCAGGCAAGATCGGCACCCAGAACCTCGAACTGATCACCACCGGTGTTTACACCATCATCGGGCCAGCCCCGCTCGCTGGATTCCTGGTCTTCGCCTGCATGGCCTACTGGGGCTGCTACCTGCTCTACCGGGCCTTCCGGGTCGCGGTGCCCGATGGTGCCCACCGGCTCTACGCGGTGCTGGTATTCCTGCTGCCGTCCCTGCTGTTCTGGCCATCCAGCATCGGCAAAGAAGCCTGGCTCCTTCTCTTCGTCGGGGTGTTCGCCCTCGCCATCGCGAAATTCTTCCAACAGCAGCGCGGTGCGATCGTCCTGCTCATCGTCGGCGTCGTGGGCACGGCACTGGTCCGCCCGCACATCACCGTGCTGCTCACAGTCGGGGTTCTCGTCGCGCAGCTGTTCCGGCCCGTCCGCGGTGAGGCGATCGGGTTGATCGGCAAAGCCATCGGGGTCGCTGCAACCATCGGGGCGATCGCGATCCTGGCAACCCAGTCAGCGGAGTTCCTCGGCATCGAAGACCTGAACCCCGAGAACGTGCTCACCACGATCGACTGGGCAGGCGGGCAGACGATGACAGGTGGGTCGGAATTCACCCCGGTGCCATTGTCGAATCCGCTGGGAATCCCCGCCGCCATCGCCACCATCCTGTTCCGGCCCTTCCCGTGGGAGGCCAGCAGCCCTGTGATGTTCCTGCAGAGCGCCGAGGGCGTGTTCGTCATGGGGTTGTGCTGGCGTCAGCGCTCGCGGCTGAGGCAACTGCTGCGGCAGATGCGCACCAATCCGTACGTGACATTCGCCGTCTTCTATGCACTCGCATTCACGCTGGCGTTCGCAGGTTTCAGCAACTTCGGCATCATCGCCCGGCAGCGGACACTCATGCTGCCACTATTCGCCGTACTGCTCGCCCTACCCAAACCTGACGAAATCCGGACCCAACAACCGGCGACAGATTCGCTGGTCAGCTCCAGAACATAGATTGGGTCAATGCGACGCGGTATCAAGACCGCCCTGGGGGCACTGCAGCCGAGGTCAACGGCCACTGGTGCGACGCTGCTGATCTACCACCGCATCGGTGGGGGAACAGCAGACGAACTCGACACGGCACCCGATGCCTTCGCCCGCCAGTTGCAGATCCTCGACCGCCACGACGTGGTTTCACTCGACACCGCGCTCGATCGGCTTGATGCCGGTGATGCCCGGCCAGGCGTCGTGCTCACCTTCGATGACGGGTTCGCCGACGTCTACCACAACGCGTGGCCGCTGCTGCGGCAGCGGGCCCTGCCGTTCACGATCTACCTGGCGTCGGCCTACATTGCCAGGCCGATGAAGTGGGAAGGCTCAACCGCCAAGGGCACTGCCGGGCTCGGCCTCACCTGGGGGCAGCTATCGGAAATGGTTGATTCGGGCCTTTGCACCGTCGGCAACCACACCCACAACCACGTCCGGCCCGAAGAACTCACCGTCGCCGACGTGGACGCCTGCAACGACCAGGTGCAGGCCCACCTGGGCGTCCAACCGCAGCACTTCACCTACCCGTGGGGTATCCCGGTGGCCGAGGCCGAACCGTGGCTGCGTGACAGGTTCCGCAGTGCCTCAACCGGGACGCTCGGACGCAACCTGCCCGATGCCGACCGGCTGCGGTTACGTCGGGTGCCGGTGCGACGCAGCGACCCGGAGAGCTTCTTCGCAGCGAAACTGGCGGGCCACCTGCTGCCCGAACGGGTCTACGGGACGCTGGTGCGCACCGCGAAGGCGTTCGGCGCCCGGGGCTGACAACAGCTACCGTTTGCGGGCCGCAACCAGTTGGAGGTACTTGTCCTGCTGGACACCCACCGCTGTGCGGATGTCGTAGTCGGAGGCGCGACGCCTGGCGGCCTCACCCATCGCCTGCCGGGCATCCTCATCACGAGCCACCGCAACCACCGCCCGGGCCAGCGCCTCATGGTCGTGCGGTGGCACCAGGCGGCCCTCAACCCCGTCGGTGACAGCCTGCGGGATACCACCCACCGTGGTCGCCACCACCGGCAGGCCAGTCGCGAAGGCCTCCATGATCACCACCGGCAGACCCTCGTGCTGCGATGCGATCACCAGCATGTCGGAGGCAGCCATCAGATCAGCGATGTCGCGACGGAAACCCAGCAGCTGCAGTGAATCACCCAGGCCAAGCTCGCTGTGCAGGGCCGCGATCTCATCGGCCAGGGGCCCCTGCCCGACCGCGATGAACCGCAACCGGGGCTCCTTCGCCACCGCGAGTTTCGCTGCCCGCAGCAGGTTCGGGTAGTCCTTGTTGCTGCGCAGGTTGGCCACCGTGATCCCGAGCACATGGTCATCGGTGAGCCCGAGCGACCTGCGCACTTCTGAGCGGTCCGTGGTCTCAGCGGTGGCAGCGGCCTGCATGTCGATGCCGTGAATCAGCACATGGTAGGCGTGCCGACGCCACGGCCACACGGTTTGTCGCACCGGATCAGAGACCGCCCAGGTGTAGGCGTCCAGGGGTGAGGTCAGGCCGTTGGCGAGCCGGGTCGGCACCCGGTGGCTGGTCCACTCGTTGTGTTCGGTGGTCACCACCAGAGGGCGGCGTGAGCGGGGCAGGGTTCGGGCCAGCAGCCTGACGACCGAGGCCAGCACGGGGGAGTGGGAGTGCACCAGATCAACCTCGGCGAGCATCCGCCGCAGGTCACCCACCCAACCGAAGCGGCCGCTGCCCGTGGCGCCCAGCCGCTCGGGAACCAGCCCGATCGCCTCGAACTCGCCAACCAGGTGCGTCTTGTCGGGCCGGACGAACGCCAGCCGGTAATCGAATCGTGAACGGTCCGTTACCCGGGCGGCCTGCAGCAGCAACTGCTCGGCACCACCGGGCCCCAGGCCCTTGATCAGCCACAGCACCCGAACCCGCTGTGTCGGCGTCGTTGCAGACATCGAACTCCCCCCCCGTCGTGGTCTGGGCTACGCTTTTTGTGCCGGGACTCGTTGCCCGCGAATCTACCAACACAGCCGGGACGGGGTGCAGATGGCCGGGATCCACGCAGGTGACCTGGTGGTGCGGCGCGCAACCGAAGCCGATGCGGGGCAGGTCATCGACCTGCTGCGGGCATCGCTCAACAAATCCAGCGACCCGAACTACGAGGCATTCCTGGCGTGGAAACACCACGACAACGCCTTCGGTGAATCCCCGGCGTGGGTCGCCCTGCACGGCGAGACGGTCGTCGGGTACCGCACCTTCCTGCGCTGGCGCTTCCGCACCCCCGACGACCAGACCCTGACCGCTGTCCGCGCAGTCGACACCGCGACTCTGCCGGGATACCGGGGTCTGGGCATCTTCCGTCGCCTCACCCTGCAAGGAGTGGCCGACCTCACACTCGACGACGTCGGCCTGGTCTTCAACACCCCCAACGACAAGAGCCGTCCCGGCTACCTGAAGATGGGCTGGAGCCCGGTGCGGCGTCTGCCAGTGGGCATCCTGCCGCGTGGTGGACGCTCCGTGGTCAGGATGCTGACAGCCAGGGTGCCGGCTGCCCTTTGGTCGGAGGAAACCGGGTGCGGCCTGGACGCCGCAGCCGCGCTGGCCGACCCGGTCGTGGCCGAGGCGCTGCTGCAGCACGCACCCCGCAAGGGACTACGCACTGACCGGACGCCTGCCTACCTGGCCTGGCGCACCTCGTTCGGGCCGCTTCGCTACCGGCTGCTGCTGGCCTCACCGAACGACCCGGCAGAGGGTGGCATCATCTTCCGGCTGCGGCGCCGCGGCGACACCATCGAAGCGGCAGTCATCGAACAACTCGTCCCCGACCCGGTGATTGGGGCGAGGCTGGTGACGCGGATGCTCACGCAAACCGGCGCCGACTACGCGATCGGGTTGCGGACCGGCCCCTCAGCGGGCCTGATCCCGTTGCCGGGCCAGGGGCCGCAGTTGACCGCCCGTCCGCTGAGCGCCACCCCACCGCCAGCAGCAGCGTGGCGGCTCACCCTGGGTGACGTGGAACTGTTCTGAGGGGCAAACGTGAACCAGTCGAAGCTGCCTGAGCGACTGCGGGCCCGCTTGGTGGGGGCAGCGCGCGGCAGCAGCTCACATCCCGTCCTGCGCACCGCCCACCGTGCCGTGGTCGGGTTCGAGATCGCCGCGGCAACCGTGTGGGCGAGCCGCAACCGGGTGTCAGCCGTCGACCCGGGCAACACCACATTGGTGATCAAGACCTTCGAACGGCCGCAGGCACTGCGGCGGATGCTCGCCAGCGTTCGACGGGTGTTCGCCGGGCCAATCATCATCGCCGACGACAGCCAAACCCCATACAGCAGCGACGACCCACTGGTCACTGTGCTGCGGCTGCCATTCGATTCCGGGGTCGGAGCCGGGCGCAACGCCCTCATCGACGCGGTCGACACCGAGTACCTGTGGATGGCAGACGACGACATGATCCTGCTGCCCGATTTCGACCTGCAGCGCGTCATCGACTACCTCGACCGCAACCAGCAGGTCGACCTGTGCGGGGGACGGGTGGTCAACCTGCCGCAGGCCAGGGCCATCAGTTACCTCAACAGCGACCTGTTCGCCTACCAGGGGCAACCGGTCGCTCTGCTCGGCACCCTCGTGGACGGCCTGCCGGTCGCCTACAAAGTGCCCAACTGGTACGTCGCGCGCACCGAACAGTTGCGGCAGGTCAGGTACGACGACCGCCTCAAACGCGTCGACCACACCGACTTCTTCAGCACCGCCTACGGACGCCTGCTCTGCGTGGTGGACGAGCAGATGACCTGCCTGCACAGCCACTCATACTTCGACCCGCACTACCTGGCCTTCCGGCAGGACACCGCCGCCGACATGGCCTACCTCGCCGGCAAGTGGCGGACCACGAACCAGAAGGTTGGTAGTGCGGAACTCGACCTCGACCCGTTACAGCGCGCCACACTGCACCACGCCGCCGTGCAGGTCGTGGCGGACGACCTCGGCATCAGCATCGTGCACCAGGCGGCTGGCGATGCCGCTGCGGTGCTGGCCGCACCCGGTGACCAGCCGCGCCTGAGCGATGCGCTGCTGCGGCTCGGCTGGCAGGGAGCAGGCAACCGGCTCACCAACCCGCTCTGGGGCGGGGTTGAGGTGCGTCAGGCCACTGACCAACTCGTGAGTGCTGCTGAGCGGGTTGCAGTGGCGGGCGTGACGGGTCTTGCCACCAGGCCGAACGACTGGCCCGCACCCCCAGCCTCCAGCACCGCCCCGCCCAGTGGCTGGATCAGCTGGGGAGACCGGGTCGGCTGGCTCGAAGGCGGGGACGCCATCATCGCCGCGCCCTTGCCGCTTGGGCCGGTTTACACGCTGACCACTCCTGGCGATCTGATCTGGGCGAGCATCGGGCCTCGAGGTGGTCAGGTGACCACGATCATCGCTGACGTGAAGGCTGAATTCAGTGAGCTGCCCGACGGCGTGGACCAGCAGATCACGGACTACCTCGAACTGCTGATCTCACGAGGATTGCTGCAGCGCCACTAGCGCCACTCGGTTCAGATGGTCGGCTCCAAGCGGGCGAGTAGAGCGCGGTGCCCGGCCCACCGGATGTCGAATGACTCCACCTCGGTCGCCCGCAGCGCCGGGGTCATCAGCACGTGGTCGATGGCGATCATCGGTGGGTACCACTGGTTGGTGGGGAAGGTCGGCAGCCAGCCCGCACCCGACTGCTCGGCTGCGTCCACGAGTTGGTGGTCGGCGATCAACCGGCGCAGCGGCACATGCTCACGGGTGGCGTTGAAGTCGCCCACCACCAGCAGTGCCTCGCTCTGTCCATCGACCGGGCCATGCCAGGTCAACGCCCTGTCCAGCGAGTCGAACCCGCGGAGCCAGGCGTCGACATCAGCGGACGGCGTGGGCAGCGAGACCGGCAGCACATCAATCGAGACCCCCGGCAGAGCGACCTTCACCATTCCCGGTTTGGGGGTGGCGGGCTCCCACGTCATCGGGGAATCGGAGAAGACCAGCGGCCCGCACGGGTCACGCTTGTTGGTCTGCGGCTGGTCCTTCGGCTGCGGTGAATGCCAGGGCAGCAGCTGCAGCCAGGACGATTCCTCAAGCAACTCCCAGGCGTCCTGACTGAAGTCCTGCAGCACCACGATGTCGGGACGCTCCCGCTCAACCACCTTCGCCAGGTCTGCAACCGGCGGCTCATCACAACGCAGGTTCATGGTCAGCACGCTGATCGAGCCAGTCTGGCTGGCGGGCTCTGTGCTGCGTGGCCAATAGGGCCGCGCCCACACCAACTGCACAACCATCGCCAGAGCTGCGACCAGTGCCAGCAGCTTCGGCCCGCGACCACCGGCCAGGCCGAACGCGACCGCGGCAACAGCCCACGCGAGGATTCCGTATGGAATGAAGGACGCCGCCAGCGCGGTGAAGTCGCCCGCCAACTGCAGGGCAGGAAACGCGTACAGCGCCATCAAAACTGCCCCCACCAGCGCGGACAGTAGACCCACTGTCAGCCACAGCCGATGCATCATCCGCCCCGGATTGCCCGTGGACCCCCGGCGCCCGGATCGCTGCTCGGCTGGCACCACGACTACTCCCTACCCTCGCCGGGATGTCGGCCAGCACATTGTTGGGCAGATCGCAGTCGCGCAGAAACACTGTCTTGAGTAGGTGGCAAGGGCATCTTGCCACTTTACGTGGCTACCCAGCCGGGCAGAGCTGAGCCTGCAGGCTGCCCGCGGACGATGCCGAGACTGGCGATCAAGACCCCCACCCGGCCGCCGTGCCCGCGCGAGCAGGGCCCCGCTTGATGCCGCCGTCAAGATCAGGCATTCCTGGGCGCTGCCCAGAGGCCACCTCGGGCGTCTGGCTTGGGATTACGTGTGTTACGATTCCTCTGTTGGCTTATAAGTGAAAACCGAAAAGAGGGTACACCTTGTCGGAAGAACAGCCCGAAACATCACAACAACGAAAAATCTCGCGCCGCACGCTCGCCAAGGGTGTGGCCTGGGCAGCACCCGCAGTCGCAGTTGCATCAGCCGCACCCGCCCACGCGGCGTCTGTGACGACCACGACGACAACGCTGCCGCCGTGTGTCGCCGGCATTGAGAACACTTCCACCTCGTGGGATGTCGATGGAGCCCAGTACACCGACTGCAACTGCCGCGACCATGTGGACGTCAGGCTGAAGTTCACGGTCTCAGCGACAAACTGCCCGTACACGAACGTGCAGATCCGGGTCAAGAACAACACCATCGCGAACGCCAAGTGGTGTTGGACCAACCGGGAGACAGACAACGACTGGCTCACCAAGACCGCTACCATCTCTGGCGTTGGGGTTACCTATCCCCCTCAGAGACTCACTTCGTCTCAGTCAACCGTGGCAGACGGGTTGTACTATCCCGCCTACCAAACCGACCGCACTCGAGACCGGCTGGGCAGTTGCTGGGCTGATTCCTACGTCGGTATTAACGATGGCATGCACATCAACCCCTGCTCGCCAGGCCCGTACTTCCAGTATCAGGTCAGGTACTCCAGCGACAACGAGGCGACTTGGACGGACTGGGGCCCAACGCAGTATTGGGGTGACCGGACGACGGTTCCCCTGCCTGGTGGTTGCGTTCCCGGCGCAACGACTACCACGACCACGCGAAGGCGTCAACGATCGAACGAGGAACAGCCAGCCGAGGAATCACAGGTGGCACAGCAGCCGGTCGAGGATACTGTGACGCCCGAGCAGGCCCCCGCCGTCGAGCAGGCTTACGAAGCTGAGCCCGCCTCGGTTCCAGACTCGATTCCAGAGGAGGCGGCACCTGCCGCAGAGGGCTGAGCCGATATTCGGTCATGCAGGTTGCATCGGTTGTAGAAACCGGTGCAACCTGTGTGCTGTGCGGCCCGGGCTGCTGGTTTCACATCGCGAGCGGCATAGCGTTCACAACGGGATTCGTGCGGCCGACTGAGGGGGGAAGCCGGTGAAGTTCATCATCCCGATCCCTGACAGCCCCTACTACCTGTGGCAGGCGCTGGTGCAGATCGCGCACTTCAGGGAACTCGGTTACGAGGAAGACACGCACTACCCGATCGTCTACTTCAATGATCGGCCTTCCGACCTGCTGTTGAAGTTCTGGGAATCCGACGATCTGGGCTGCTACCTGCACTTGTACCCGGATGAGCGGATAGACACCTCGTACTCGCCGTCGATGAAGCCGTGGTTGATGGGCAAATTCTTCGAGCAGTTCCCCGAGGAGTCCGCGAGTGTCTACAACTACATCGACCCCGACTGTATTTTCACCCGCCCCATGGACTTCACGCCGTTCGAGGCCGACGACGGCTGCTGGTACGGCTCGGATACCCGCAGTTACACCGGCGCGCAGTACATCCGTGAGAAGGGCGAACAGCTCTTCCTCGACCTGTGCGAGATCTCCGGGGTGTCACCCGAGGAGGTCCTCGCCCACGACGAGAACTCGATCGGAGCCCAGTACTTCATCAAAGGCGCTGGCGCCGAATTCTGGTTCAACGTCGAACGCAAATCGGTGACCGCCTACAAACACATGCTCGCGACTGCTGAGCAGTACCACCCCGAAGCACACCAACACCCTATCCAGGCGTGGTGCGCAGAGATGTACCTGCAGCAGTTCGAGACCATCCGCGCCGGCTTCACACCGGTCGCGTCCGACCTCATGCAGTTCTGCTGGGCCAACTCACCGGCCGAGGCCTGGGACACCCACCCCTACTTCCACGATGCGGGTCAGCCGACCGAGAACGGGCGGGACTTCTGCAAGGTCAGTTGGCAGTCGTCCCCGTTCGGCAAGGACATCACGGTCTCACCGGAATCCGCGTCCTACCGGTACGTCGAGTTGATCCGCCGCACCGAAGCCATGTTCCCCGACCTGATCTGGGACTGACTCCGGCGAAACCGCAGCAGGGTTACCCCTGGTACTCCGGGAGCGTCCGGAACCAGTCGATCGTCGCTGTCAGCCCGTCATGCAGCGGCACAGCCTCGACCTGTGGGAAGTGCGCGCGAAGCCGCGAGTTATCGGCCTGCGAATCGCGAACGTCACCCGCCCGGGGGTCAGTGTGTTCGACGGCCGGCCGGAAACCGAGCAGATCGCTGATCTGGTCGATCAACCCGTTCAGGGAGGTGCGGCTACCGAAGGCCAGGTTCACTGGCTCAAGATCGGTGACCTTGCCGATCACTGCGTCACAGATCACCCGGGCGACCGTCCCGACATAGGTGAAGTCGCGGGTCTGCTCGCCATCCCCGTGCACCTGCAGCGGCACCCCGCGTAGGGCGGCGTCCAGGAAGGCCGGGATCACCGCCGCGTAGGCGTGCCCCGCAGGTTGCAGGGGGCCATAGACGTTGAAGAACCGGAACGCCAGCACCGGCAGGCCGTAGCTGTGCCCGAACGCCATCGCATACGACTCGGTGGCCTGCTTGCTGACCGCGTACGGCGAGATCGGGGCAGTGC
Source organism: Brooklawnia sp. (assembly GCA_050943675.1). Taxonomy (GTDB): domain Bacteria; phylum Actinomycetota; class Actinomycetes; order Propionibacteriales; family Propionibacteriaceae; genus Brooklawnia. Next base: position 5,084 of record JBMNPP010000037.1, on the reverse strand, counting down.
GCATCGTCTCGCGCTTGGGCAGTTCGGTGTTCGCGCCATAAACCGAGGACGACGACGCCACCACGACGTGAATATTGCCGGCCCGCCGGGCGGCCTGCAGCACCTCGAGCGTGCCAGTGGCGTTGGCGTGGTGACTGGCGACCGGGTCGACCACCGAGCGCGGCACCGAGGGACGCGCCCCAAGATGGATGACCGCACTCGCGCCATCGAATGCTGCGTCCAGGGCGTCCGGGTCAAGGATTGTCGCCTCAACCAGTTCAATGCCGGTGCCGGTCAGGTTCTCCCGGAACCCGGTCGACAGGTCGTCGAAGGCCAGCGCCTGGGAGACCTCAGGGCGTTCCAGGAGCGCACGGCCCACATTCGCACCGATGAATCCCGCGCCCCCGGTAACAACGATCTTCATTCGGTCCTCCCGAGATCCACTTGCTGAAACACCAACAACCGCAACCTATCACCGGCACCTGCGGCATCAGTCCACTGATTGACCGAGTGGACGCACTGTTGCGGTGAGCAAGACCCGAGGGGCGCAAGCTATGCTCGCGGGGTGAGTACGCAGGTCTTGCCCTGGCACGTGGGGGTGCGTTTCGCCCACGCATGCCTCCAGGTGATGGCCGACGATTACGACATCGACCTGCTGCACATCAAGGGCCCGGCAGTCGACGAAACCCTGCTCAGCCGGCGCCTCGTCCCGGACGCCGAAAGCGGTGCCGTGATCGACCAACCAATGCCACGCCCCAGCGTCGACGCCGACATCCTGGTGCGGCCCAGCCACGTCAAACGATTGTTCGAGGCGATGTCGAGGCACGGCTGGCAAATGGCCTACGCATTCGCAGACGGTTCAGCCTTCGAGCACGCCTCAACATGGACGCACCCCTCCCTCGAACACGTCGACGTGCACCGCAAGTTTCCCGGCATCGGACTCGACCCCGCCAGAGCCTTCGACAAACTGTGGGCGCAACGCAGCACAACAACCATCGCTGGCCTGCCCTGCGCAGTGCCGGACGTCACCGCGCAACGGCTGATCCTGATTCTGCATGCCGTGCGCGGAGGCGCACTGAAGAGCGCCGACATCGACAACGCGTGGGTCAAGGCCAGCGACCAGCAGCGGGCCGAGGTCGAGCAACTCGCCGTCTCATTGCAGGCACAGGTTGCCCTGGCCGCCGCCACCGGACGCCTCGACGAGTTCCCTGATGCCCGCGACTACGACCTGTGGAAGGTGCTGTCGAGCCGGGACGCCTCACTGACCCGACTCTGGCTGGCCAGAGTCAAGGCGCAACCCAATCCGGCTGCGGCGATCCGGATGGGGGTCAAGCTGATCATGCCCAACCGCAACCGGGTGGCCCAGCAGTTGGGACGCGAACCCCGGGCGAGCGAGATGGCCCGCGAACACATGCACCACATCGGGGCCGTGGCCACCGAGGTCGGTCGGCTCCTGGGCGCAGCAGGACGCCGCATCACCCGGATCGGACGCTGATGAGATACCGCATCCCGCCCAGAGTCGCCTACGTCGTGGACGACACCGACCCCGACGACCCGACGGTCTATCTGATGCAGCCCCCAGATGGGGATCCGCTCGTACTGACAGGTAGCGGAGGGCTGATCTGGTCGCTCGCGGCCGACGGCGTGGCCGACGTGCCTGGGGCTGTCGCGGAGGCTGTCGGTCGGCCGGTTGCGGAGATCCTCGAGGACGTCAGCGCATTCCTGGGCGAGATGGTCGGTCGAGGACTGCTTGAACCAGAGGACGCCCGCCCCGGCACTAGTCCTGTTTGAGCGGTGATCGCTCAACAACGAAGGCCGTCGCAGACCCGGGTTCTCCAGGAAACAGTCATACGACTCGTGTATAGCGAGGGACAACCCCTCGCGCGTGGCGCTCCCGAGCTACTCGACTGTGGCAGCCTCAGCGTCCACGACGACCTCGGGATCGGCTACAACCTCCTGGTCCGCTGCAGGCTCGGACTCTCCGGCTGTGGGAGTGTCCTGGTTGCTTCCGGTGTCCGGGCTTGCCGATTCTGCGGGGTGCGGCGCGGTGGAATCGGATGCCGTCCCCTCGTCAGAGCTTGAACTGCGGCTGCCGGGTTGGGGGCAGTCGCTGTGGCCAGGGTTGTTGGCGTCGCAGGGTCCTGCCGGAATTGTGGGCTCGGGACTACCTGTGCAAGTCTGGTTGAACACCTTGGCGACAGGAATGGTGTAAGGGCCGTAGACGGTGCCCGCCGCGTCTCCCGAAGTGACTGTGTAGGTGTAAGTGACCGACATCGTCTTGTTGTTCCCGCTGTTGTCGTCATGCCAGGTCACCCAGAAATCCGCGGAGCCACCAGGCGCGATGTTCAGCGAGGTACCACCGTGTGCCTCGTAGTCGCGCGTGCAGTCACCGCCAGCAGTGACCGTATACCCGGAGATGTTGACAACGACCGAATAGCCGGTGTTGTTGTCGAACGGGATGTAGATCCGGAAGCCCTTATCCAAGGGGTTATTGCACTGGGGGTTTCCGCCACCTGGCCACTTGCAACCAAACGAGTTCGGAATATCAGGCGTGACGGGCGGCAGCGACTGGGCCATGGCGGGGGCAGCGCTCGCAATGGCTACGGCCGGCACAGCCCAAGCCGTGCCCTTGACCAATGTGCGACGTGAAACATTCTGATTGGAGTGAGACATGGAATCCCCCGAACGAGTCTTGGGTCGGTTGTCAGTGCAAACCACGATACCCAAGGCCATAAGGGTGCAAATGGTTTTGGACTCCCTTCTTAGAAGTTGGAATGGTTCGCGTTGTGCCTCCAACGTCTAGGATCGACAAGTGACCAGTCTTGGTTTGCCGCTCCCAAGGGCCAAACAGCCCAAATCTGCCTTAGGGGTGCCGACATGGTAAAACTGCGCCCACTACGCGTCCTATTCGTTTGCACGGCGAACATTGCGCGCTCACCGTATGCCGAGCGTCGGGCAGCGCAACTGCTTACCAGCCCAACTGTCGAAGTGGCCAGTGCGGGCATCCCGGGCTATCCGGACGAGGAGATGGACACCGAGATGGCCAGTATCCTGCGTGAGCAGGGTGGAGCGGACGCGGGGCACCTCAGCCGGCGCCTCACCTGGGAGATGATCGCCACAGCTGACCTGGTGTTGACCTTCGAATTGATCCAGCAAATGCGGGTCCTGGACGCCTGGCCTGATGAAGAGGGCAAGGTGCTGGGGCTGATGCAGTTCGCGGACGCGCTGGAGCGCGTGGGGGCGTCCGGGCACTCGCTGGCAGATAGGCCCACACGGGGGCCGCACCCGCTGGTGGTCGAGGCTGCGCGAGCCGCTAAACCGAACAGCATGACCTGGGACATCGCCGACCCCTACGGTCGTGGTGCGAAGGCCGCGCGGAAGTGCGCCGAGGAGATCGACGAAGTCCTGCAGCGAATCGTGCCGCTGCTGGCAGACCCGCTCTAATCCCGGGGGACCGAGGTCACTGGCGGCTACGACCAGGGCACCTGAGTTGCTTGTGCGAGCCTTCGGCCGCGTGAGAAAATTCAGGGGACGCGTCAAGCGTCATTCGGTTCGGTTACACGAGCCTCCGGATGGCTCAACAAGAAGATGTACATTTTGTGCATCTCCCTCCAATTGATTCATAACCTCTTGGCAATTCGAGGGCTTGAGATGAAATCTTTTGATGAATACAAAGGCATCCTCCCGTACGCCAGCGAACTATTCGGTGTTTACCAGCCGCTATTGGGCTGGAAATCCCGCCTGATCCAGCAACGTTATGCCGGATATCGGCGGGCACTGCGCGACCAGAACGTGGCCAGGGCGCTCGCGTCCGCCAAGGCGCCGGTGCGGTTGAGTGTCGTCGAGCGACGCAACGAACGCGGACTGCTGCTGCCGGCGATCCTCGACGTGACCGAGTTCGAACCAGTCAACCTTGAGCGGACAACCACCCACCGCATCGACCCGCTGATCGACAGCGGCCTTGCCCGAATGATCGCTGCAGATCTCGGCGAGGAACCCCCGCCGCACTGGGCGCGCGTCATCACCGATGGCTCAATCGCGCAACTGCTGGAACGGTTCCGCAATGCGGTCACCAAACCCGAGCAATTGCAGGCCGACCAGGTGCTCGCCCAGTACGTTGCTGAGTTCCAGACCACCCCCGGCAGCAGCAACACCGTGGACGACATCGAGCAGATGTTCCAGATCGAGAGCAAGGTCGCCGGCTACCTGCTCTTCCTCGTCCGGCATGACCCGGCTGCGCTCACCCCGCTGTTCTTCGCCGAACCGAAGAGCCGGACGATCGCCGCCGCCCAACAGCAGGACCCGCTGGCCAGCTTCGGCCAGGACGCCTACGACGCGATCCTCTCGCCGGTCGGCATCATCCACCTGTACCGGCAGTACTTCTTCGAATTCGGTTCATTCCTGGGGCCACCCGTCGGCCACGTGTGGCTGTCACCCGGCGGGACAGTCGAACTCATCGAGGTATCAGCCCGGCGAACACTGGTCGAACGCTCCGTCGAACAATCCCTCGAAACCACCACCCGGGCAGAGCAGGAAACCACCAGCCAGGACGACATCGCCGACGCCGTCAAGGAAGAGAACCGCAGCAGCGTCAAATTCGGGTTCACCACCACCGGCTCATACATCGGCGTCGTCTACTCCGGCAGCGCCACAGCCGACCTGTCGATCGAGAACTCGAAGACCTCGGCACGCGAAACCACCCACCAGCAGATGCGCCAGCAAAGCGAGAAGCTCGCCAGCGAGATCAAACGGAACTTCAAGACCACCTTCAAGACCGTCACCGAGACCACCGACACCGCCAGCAAACGCTACGTGATCGCCAACAACACCGACCAACTGGTCAACTACGAACTGCGCCGCAAGATGCGCACCGTCGGCGTCCAGGTGCAGGACATCGGCGTCGCCCTGTGCTGGCACACCTTCGTCGACGACCCCGGCCGCGACATGGGCCTGGCCCGGCTGGTGCACATCGGGCAGCCACCCGAACTCAGCGACCTGGTGCAACCAGAGGCACCACAAATCCCGACCTCGCAACCCCAGGAAGTCGCCATCACGATCCCGTTCGTCGGCATCGACACCGACGACGTCGACAACGCCTACACCGA
>JBMNPP010000036.1:0-16920 GCA_050943675.1 Brooklawnia sp. | reverse complement strand
CTACCTCGACGAACGCTGGGGCTGCGTCGAAATGGACGAGCACCAGGTCCTGCCGGTGATCGGCACCAAGGAATTCGTCGCCGACCTGCCCGGCCAACTCGGTCTGGGCCCCGACGACCTCGTCGTGATCCCGACCACCGCCTACCCGACCTATGACGTTGGCGCCAGGCTTGCTGGCTGCCGGATACAGGCCTGCGACGACCCCGACGAGATCCAGGGGCGCCCCGCACTGATCTGGATCAACTCACCGGCCAACCCGCACGGAGCGATCGCCTCCGAACAACTGCTTGGTCGGTGGATCAACTACGCGCGCGCCAACGACGCCCTGCTGGCCGCCGATGAATGCTATGGGGAATTCGGTTGGGATACCGAACCCGCATCCGTGCTGCGGGACGACCTCTGCGAAGGATCCACCGACAACATCGTGGTGCTGCATTCGCTGTCGAAGCGGTCAAATATGGCCGGCTACCGCGCCGGTTTCATGGCTGGCGACCGCGGAGTGGTCAGCGAACTGCTCGAGGTGCGCAAGCACTCCGGCATGATGATGCCCGCACCGGTGCAGGCGGCCATGACGGTCACCCTGGCCGATCAGGACCACGTCCACCAGCAGCGGGCCCGCTACCTGCGTCGCCGTGAGGTGCTATTGGCCGCCCTGGGCGCAGCCGGTTTCCGGATCGATCATTCCGAGGGCTCGCTGTACCTGTGGGCGACCCGCGGTGAGCATTGCCGCACCACAGTTGATTGGCTCGCCGAGCTGGGAATCCTGGTCGCCCCCGGTGATTTCTACGGCGAGGCCGGCACCCGGCACGTCCGGGTAGCGCTTACCGCCACCGATGAGCGGGTCGATACCGCCGCCCAGCGCCTCCACGAGGCGAACTGAAAAACTCCCAGCTATGTAGGCGTCTTGCGCTGACACCCACAAACAGCTCGCGACGCCTACATAGCTGAAGGAAACCAAACCCGGGTATTTGGCGGAAATGCGGGTCAGTCGCGCAGCGTCAACACCACCGGCGCTGCGCCTGCTTCGGCGGGTTGCCATTCGGCGTAAGAGGTGCCCGAATTGGCCCAGGTCCTGTCGGCGGCCTGCACGCTGGTGATCCCGGCGGCCCGGCCCCGCAGCATCGCCAACTGGGCCAGCGACCAAGTGGTGGTATCGCTGCCGTCGGTCGCCGAGGCGGCCTCGCCAACCAGATGTATCGCACCTGCCTCCGTGGTGGTGACCTGCACCTGATCACCCCAGACCCGCTGGATGAACTCGGTCAGTGCAGTGCTGTCGGCCGGGTCGCTGGAGCGGTCAACACAACTGACCGCCGCAGGGGAGTGGCCAGTCAGGGCTGAAGCCCAGGCGCGCCCCTTCTGCTCGTGCTTGCCGTACTCGTCGGGGTGCCCAGAGCGTTGCACAGCCTGGGCGACGTCGTTGATCACCCCGGTCTCCCAATCCGGTACCTGCACCAGGTGGTCGTAGAACTTGCCGGCCGAATACCAGGGATCCATGATCTGCTCGACGGTGCCCCAACCCTGCGATGGCCGCTGCTGGAACAAGCCAACCGAATCACGGTCGCCGTAATCAAGGTTGCGGATGCCGGATTCCTGGTAGGCGGTCACCAGTGCAATGGTCGCGGCCCGGGCGGGCAGCCCGCGCCGGATCGACTCGCCCACGATGATCGAGACGTTCTCGGCCTGCTCCCAGCTCAGTGTGGTGGTGGAATCGCCCACCTGGACCAGGCAGCCCTGGGCAGGCAGTGGGGGCGCAGTGTTGCGCTCGGGCCAGCGGGCGATGAAGGTCACCACGGTTGCGATCAGTGCGGCAAGCAAACCCATCACCAGAATCGCGACTATCCAGCCACCGACGCGGCGGGTTGATGAACGCGGGTGTTGGGTTCGCCTTGCCATGCGATCAGTTGGCGTGCAGGGCCTGGTTGAGCTGCACGGCCTGCCCCGCACGAGCCCTGACGATCACCTCACCTGACTGTGAATCACGCAGGAAGAGCAGATCGGATGCCCCACTCAATTCGCGGGCCTTGGCGACCCTGCCGTCGGGCAGCAGCACCTTGGTGCCGCCGGTGACGTACAGCCCCGCCTCGACAACACAGTTGTCGCCCAGCGAGATACCCACTCCTGAGTTCGCACCCAACAGGTTGCCCTTGCCGATCGAGATCATGTCTGTGCCGCCACCACTGAGCGTGCCCATGATCGAGGCCCCGCCACCGATGTCGGAGCCGTCGCCCACGGTCACGCCCTGGCTGATGCGGCCCTCGACCATGGAGTGGCCCAGGGTGCCGGCGTTGAAGTTGACGAACCCTTCGTGCATCACGGTGGTTCCCGGCGCCAGGTGGGCACCCAGCCGGACCCGTGCAGCGTCGGCGATCCGTACCCCGCTGGGCACCACATAGTCGACCATTCGGGGGAACTTGTCGACTGCGAAGACCGTCAGTCCGCCACGGTGGCCACGCACCTGGGCGCGCACCTGCTCGAAGGACTCCACCTCACAGGGGCCAGCGGTCGTCCACACCACGTTGGGCAGCACACCGAAGATGCCGTCGAGGTTGACTGATCGAGGCTTGCGCAGCCGGTGGCTGAGCAGGTGCAGGCGCAGGTAGGCATCAACCGTGCTTGCAGGAGGCGCGTCAAGTTCGATCTCGGTCAATACGACCTCGGTGGCAACCCCGCGGGTCGCGTCATTGGTGCGATGGGCACGCAGCAGCGGCAGCGGCTGGGCGTCGCTGGGCGCCTTGCCCAACTGCGGTTCCGGGTACCAGGTATCGAGCACCTGACCGCTTGTGTGGACGCTGGCCAAACCCCACGCCCAGGCCGACTGCCCCGGGGCCGTGGTGGGATCAAAATCAAGCTCGTCACTCATGACCGCAACTGTAGTGGCCGCAGCCAATGCGGCTCACCCCCAACCAGCGGTGGGCTGCGTAGGCTGAGCCGCATGCTGCCCAACCATGACCTGCTCGAACTCTTCCGGGCCATCATCGACATCGAATCGGTCAGCCGCAACGAACGCGAGCTTGCTGACGCAGTCGAGGCGACACTGCGTCCCCACCAGCACCTTGAGGTGCTCCGCGACGGGGACGCCGTGCTGGCCCGCACCAGCCTGGGACGCCCCGAACGGGTGATCATCGCCGGGCACCTGGATACGGTGCCGGTCGCCGGCAACCTGCCCAGCAAGGTGGTACCCGGTGAGGCTGGTGAGCTTGTTTATGGTCGCGGAAGTTGCGACATGAAGGGTGGCATCGCTGCCATGGTCTGGTTGGCCCAGCGGCTGGACGAACCCACCCGCGACATCACGTGGGTCTTTTATGACTGCGAAGAGATCGACTTCAATGACAACGGGCTCGGCCGCCTGACCAGCAACCACCCCGATTGGTTCGCCGCAGACCTGGCCGTGCTGATGGAACCCACCGGGGCCCGGATCGAGGGGGGCTGCCAGGGCACCATGCGATTCGGCATCACCACCACCGGACTGGCTGCGCACAGTGCCCGCAGCTGGCTGGGACACAACGCCATCCACGACATGGCCGCAGTCATCGACCGCACCCGCGAATTCACTGCAGCCGAGATCGAGGTCGATGGTCTTGCCTACCACGAGGGCCTCAACGCCACCATGATCACCGGCGGCCTGGCGCCCAATGTGGTGCCGGACGCCTGCACTGTCCAGATCAACTACCGTTTCGCCCCCGACAAGTCAGCCGAGCAGGCGCAGGCCCTGATGACCGACTGGTACCGCGACTGGACAATCGAGGTGCTCGACCTGTCGCAGGGCGCCCGCCCGGGGCTCGACCAGCCTGCAGCAGCCGCTTTCGTGCAGGCGGTGGGTGGTGAGCCCCGCGCCAAGTACGGCTGGACTGATGTGTCACGGTTCGCCGCACTGGGCATGCCCGCAGTCAACTTCGGACCCGGCGACCCCGGCAAGGCACATGCCGCGGACGAATTCTGCCCGCTGGCCGATGTACAGACCTGCGTGGACGCGCTGACCCGCTGGCTCACCTGACGTGCTGGCCTGACCGGCACCAGCCGTGTGCCACCATTTAGGGCATGGGTTGGGTCTTCGCAGCACTGATCGTCGTCGTCATCGCCATCGCATTCATTGCCGGGACGGGACGCCTGGGCCAGATGGCTCCCCAGATCGACGACCGGCCAGTCCCCGCGGTGCCCACTGACCGGGCTTTGACAGCCGCCGATCTTGGGCAGATCAAGTTCGCTGTCGTGGCCAGGGGGTATTCGATGGAGCAGGTGGACGCACTGCTCGACCGGCTCGCCAGCCAACTCAACCAGCCACCCGCGCAGCCTGCTGCCCCGACCCCGGCCGATGGCGAAACCCTCGGCCCGGTGCCCATCGGCTGGCCCGGGGCGATGTGACCTGCAACACCGATCAGCGCAACCGGGAGGCCCAGTCGGCACGCCAATTGGCTTCATGCGGAATAATAGAAGGTGTAGTTCGTCGGACGAACAGAAACGAGGATGTAATGGCAGCGATGAAACCGCGTACGGGCGACGGACCCATGGAAGTCACGAAAGAAGGCCGCGGCATCGTCATGCGAGTACCGGTTGACGGAGGCGGACGCCTGGTGGTCGAGTTGAATGCCGAAGAGGCATCCTCACTGCTGGAGTGCCTGAAAGGCGTGGTGGGCTGAGGCTCGACCGGATAGTACGTGGATCGGGCGGGACCCCAGTGATGGGATCCCGCCCGATTTGGTTTGTTGGGGTTCTCAGGCCTTCCTGGCAGCGTGGTGGGCGATGGCCGCCCGGTAGACCTCGACAGTTTCCTGGGCGATCTTCTCCCAGCTGAATTCGTCGATGCAGCGCTGGCGTCCGGCCAGACCCATCTCGCGCGCCCGGGCGCGGTCGCGGGTCAATTCGTTGAGCCGGTCGGCGAAGGTCTTCTCGAAATTGGCGATGTAGGCTGCGTCGTCGGCCCTGGCCGGATCGTAGGCGACCAACAGGCCGGTCTCGCCGTCCACCACGACCTCGGGGATGCCACCGACTGCGGAGGCCACCACCGGGATCTCGCAGGCCATCGCCTCAAGATTCACGATGCCCAGCGGCTCGTAAATCGACGGGCAGGCGAACACCGTTGAGTGGGTGAGCACCTGACGCACCGAGGCGCGGGGCAGCATGTCCTGCACCCAGACAACCCCACTGCGCACTGCATTCAGCTCAGCAAAGGCCTTGTCGAACTCGGCGGCGATCTCGGGGGTGTCCGGTGCGCCGGCCAGCAGCAGCACCTGGGTGTCGGGGTCGAGCATCTGTGCTGCGCGCACCAGGTGCACCAGGCCCTTCTGCCGGGTGATGCGCCCGACGAAGGTCACGATCGGCTTGTTGAGGTCGACGCCCAGGCCCTCGATGACATCGGTGTTGGGATCCGGTTTGAATTCTTCAGGATCGATACCGTTCTTCACCACGTGGATGCGTTCACGCTCGACGAAGGGGTAGGCCTTCTGGATGTTCTCGATCATCGCCGCCGAGACCGCGATCACTGCGTCAGCGTTGGCGTAGGCGGTCTTCTCGATCCAGCTCGATACCCGGTAGCCACCGGCAAGCTGCTCGACCTTCCAGGGGCGGTCCGGCTCGAGGGAGTGAGCGGTCACCACTGTGGGGACGTCCTGGAACTGTCCGGCGATGATGCCGGCGAACTGGGCGTACCAGGTGTGGGCGTGGATCACGTCGACTTCGGGTATGGCCGCAGCCATCGACATATCGGCACCGAGGGTGCGGATGGCGGCATTGGCGCCGGGCGGGAAATCCTCGGCGTGGGCGGTGGCCCCTTCGCGGGGCTCGCCCATGCACTGGACATCAACGGAATCTGTGAACTTGCGCAGCTGCGGGACGAGCTGGCCTACATGGACTCCCGCACCACCGTAGATGTGCGGAGGGTACTCACGGGTGAGAATGGAAACGCGCATGCCCCGATGCTTTCACACCTGCTGAGCCGGTGCCCGATCAACGCTAAAACGGCTCCCACTGGCCACATCACCGAAGTCTCGGCTGACGAGATTTTACTGATTTCGCTGACGATGTGGGGCAGAACCCATAGGTTCGTACCATGGCTCAACCCAAGGTGCTTTCCATCGTCCTCGCCGGTGGCGAGGGCAAGCGGCTCATGCCGCTCACTGCTGACCGGGCGAAGCCGGCTGTGCCGTTCGGCGGCACCTACCGGCTCATTGATTTCGCTCTTTCGAACATGGTGAACTCCAACCTGCTCAAGGTTGCAGTGCTCACCCAGTACAAGTCCCACTCCCTCGATAAGCACATCTCGCTGACGTGGCGGATGTCGACACTGCTCGGCAACTACGTCACCCCGGTGCCGGCCCAGCAGCGTCGCGGCCCGCACTGGTACCAGGGCAGCGCCGATGCGGTCTACCAGTCGATGAACCTCATCAAGGACGAGGACCCCGACTACATCGTGGTCTTCGGCGCCGACAACATCTACCGGATGGACGTCGCGCAGATGCTGGAGCACCACATCGATTCCGGGCTCTCGGCGACGGTGGCAGCCATCCGGGTGCCGCGCTCGGAGGCTTCGGCATTCGGCATCATCGACGCCGGCGACAACTCCGTGATCGACGCCTTCCTCGAGAAGCCGGCCGACCCGCCCGGCCTGGCCGATTCGCCGGATGAGTCGTTCGCCTCGATGGGCAACTACATCTTCAGCCGCAAGGCATTCGTCGAGATGCTCGAGGCCGACGGCCAGGACCCCGACTCCAAGCACGACATGGGCGGCAACATCATCCCTGCCTTCGTCGACAAGCGCGATTGCTCGGTCTACGACTTCACCGCGAATGCCGTGCCCGGCTCGACCGAGAAGGACCGGAACTACTGGCGCGACGTGGGCACCATCGATGCCTACTTCGATTCCCACATGGACCTCATCTCGGTGCAGCCCGAGTTCAACCTGTACAACGCTGAATGGCCGATCTGGACCGAGCAGGCCCAGCTGCCGGGTGCCAAATTCACCCTGCACGGCACTGCCGAGAGTTCGATCGTCACCAACGGCTGCATCATCTCTGGCGGCGACGTCGACCACTCCGTGCTCAGCCCGGGCGTGCGGGTCGAGGACCATGCATCGCTGGATGGCTGTGTGGTGATGCACAACTCGGTGATCGGACGCAATGCCGTGCTACGCAACGTCATCCTCGACAAGAACGTCGTGGTTCCCGATGGCGTGCACATCGGTATCGATCGTGAGGCCGACGAGGCTCGCGGCTTCCACGTCTCCCCGCGTGGGGTGACCGTGGTTCCCAAGGGTGTCGAGGTCAAGCCGATCTGAGTCCGAACAAGGCCAATCGGCGCCGATCCCCAGCCGGGGTCGGCGCCGATTTGTGTTCGGGCAAGTGGTGCGCGGGCGCCCGTGCCTACGACTTCGCGGCAAGCAGCATCCCGTCACCCATCGGGAGCAGGAACTGCGTGAACGCCTCGGAATCGGTGACTGCGGCCAGCGCCTCGCGGATGATGACGGTCTCGTCGGAATCATCTGACGGGTCAGCGACCAGCCCCTGCCACAGGGCATCGAGCAGCACCAGGACGCCGCCGCCGCGCAGCAACCGCTGGGCCTGGGCCACGTACTCGACGTATTCGAGCTTGTCGCCGCCCACCACGACGATGTCGTAGGCCGCGTCACGCAAGTTGTTGAGCACCTCGAGTGGGCGCCCGGCAATCAGCCGGTAGCGCTGCGAGGGGATCTGGTGGGCACGGAAGGCCTGCTTGGCAGCCAGCTGCCAGTCAACCTCGGAGTCGATACTGGTCAGCACACCCTCGGGGTGCATACCGTCGAACAGGGCCAGCCCGGTGGTGCCGGTGCCCGTCCCGATCTCTACGACTGCCCGGGCCTTGATGACCCGCGCCAGGAAGGTCAACGCTGAGCACACCCCATTTGAAGGGGCGGGCGCGCCACTGGCGATTGCGGTGTCGCGAGCCTCGCGCACCGCATCCGATGCGGTCACGTAATCCTCGGCAAAGGCGATGGAACGCTTATCAAGCAGGAAGGCATCACTCACGCAGCCAGCCTACTGTGAGCCGCAGCCCCTTGTTGTGCTCTGCGGCTTGCCTGAGCCTGACCACCTGCGCCATCAGCAGGCCGGCGGCACTACGATGTAGCCATGAGCGAACCGATTCTGGGTCGACTAATCACGGCCATGGTCACTCCTTTCGACGCTGAGGGAGCTGTCGATCTGGCCAGGGCTGAGCAGCTGGCTGCGCGGTTGGTCGACGAACAGCACAATGACACGGTCCTGGTGAACGGCACCACCGGCGAGGCCCCGACCACCAGTGACAAGGAAAAGTCCGAGCTGGTGCGGGTGGTCAAGCAGGCGGTAGGCGACCGCGCCAAGGTGATCGCGGGTGTCGGGACGTTCAACACCGCCCACTCGGTCGACCTGTGCCTCCAGGCTCAGGCCGTCGGCGCCGACGGCCTGCTGACGGTCACTCCTTACTATTCACTGCCCCCGCAGGATGCGCTGGTCGCGCACTTCCAGGCTGTGGCCAGTGCGGCCGATCTGCCGATGATCCTGTACGACATCCCCCACCGGGCGGGGCGTCCCATCGACACCGCATCACTGATCACGCTGGCCGAGCACCCCAACATCGTGGGAGTCAAGGACGCCAAGAACGACATCGTGGGCTCTGCCCAGGTGATGGCGGCCACCGATCTGGACTACTACGCCGGTGACGACGCCAAGCTGCTGCCCTTGCTGGCGATCGGTGCGGTCGGGGTGGTCGGCACCTCGACCCATTTCAGTGGTCGTCGTACCGCTGAACTGATCAAGGCCTGGCTACGCGGGGACGCCGCTGAGGCGCTGCGCATCTACCGCAACCTGCTGCCGGTCTACACCGGGGTCTTCGCGACCCAGGGTGTGATGATGGTCAAGGCCGGGCTGGCCCACCAGGGCTTCGATGTGGGTGGGGTTCGTGCCCCGCTGCTGGAGGCCTCGGACGAGTTGGCCCGGGCATTCGGCGCCAAGCTGGACGCCACAGACCTCTGATGCGTCGCCAAGGCGGCCGGTCAGGCCGCTGGCACGGATCAGTAGGGTAGGGGCATGGTTCCGCAGGAGTTCCTGGGCATTGGGGGCGGCGAATTGATGCTGCTCATCGTCCTGGCCGTCATCTTCTTCGGCCCGGAGAAGCTGCCCGAACTCAGCCGGAAGGCCGCCAGGGCTGTACACGTGGTGCGGCTCTTCGCCCACCAGGCGACCTCGCAGTTGCGCGAAGAGCTGGGACCCGAATACAAGGACCTCAAACTCTCCGACCTGAACCCCAAGACCCTGGTGCAGAAGACCCTGCTCAAGGAACTTGAGAGTGACCTGGGCGACATCCGAAAGGACCTCGCCGAGGTCAAGGACGAACTGACCAGCTCACTGGGCGACATGGGTGCAGCCACAACTGACGTCAAGTCGGTGGTCAAGGCCCAACTGCCTGCCGCACCAGCCGCGGGCGGCAACGCGCAGGGCAACCCGGTGGCCAAGTCCGTCGAGGTGCCCTGGGACGACGAGGCCACGTAGCCGCGATGGCTAGGTGGCGCTCAGTTGATGATGCTCAGTCGATGATCAGTGGGCCACCAGGTTCAGTGGCTTGCCGACCAGGGTCGGGCGCATCGCTGCCATCCGCTCGGCCAGCCCGGTGATTGCCTGGGCTGCTGGTGAGTGGGGCTGGGAGATGACTACCGGCGTGCTGTTCTCGCTACCGGCGCCCATTGCCAGTTCGACCGGGATCTGGGCGAGCAGCGGGATGTCCTTGCCGAGGCGGTCGCTGAGGCCGTCAGCGGTCTGCTGGCCGCCACCGGAACCGAACAGGTCGATGCGGTGGGTCTGCTGGCAGTGCGGGCACGAGGTCTCGTAACCGCTCATGTTCTCGATCACACCGATGACGTTCTGTTTCATCATCGAGCCCATCGTGCCGGCGCGCTCACTGACCCACGAGACGCTGGACTGCGGGGTGGTGATCACGACCAGGTCGCTGCCGGGCAGCTTCTGGCCGATCGACATTGCCACATCACCGGTGCCGGGGGGCAGGTCGATGAGGAAGAAGTCGAGGTCGCCCCAGTAGACCTCGCTGAGCAGCTGGGTCAACGCGCGGTCCAGGATCGGCCCGCGCCAGGCGATGACCTGGTCACGCGATTCCTTCAGCATGCCCATGCTGATCACCTTCAGCACTGCCCGGGCCCCGTCCTCGGCCTGGTACTCGACCGGCACCGGCATGATCATGTCCTCGACCATGGTGGGGCGGGCGTCCTCGGGCATCCCGAGCAGGTCGGGCACCGAGTGGCCGTAGATGTCGGCATCGAGCAGACCCACGCTGCGGCCCATCTTCGCCAGTGCGAGCGCCAGGTTGACGGTGATGGAACTCTTGCCGACACCGCCCTTGCCGGATGCGATCGCCAGCACCTGGGTGAGGTTGCCGGGCTGGGCGAATGGGATGACTGGCTCAGGGCGGCCACCGCGCAGGGTCTGGCTCAACTGCGCGCGCTGCTCAGCGGTCATGGTGCCCATGGTCAGGTTGACCCCGGTGATGCCATCGACGGTGCCGAGCGCCTTGCGTACATCGGTTTCAATGGTGTTGCGCATCGGGCAACCGGCGATCGTCAGCAGGATCGTGACGTGCGCGGTGCCGTCGGCGGTGATTTCGAGTTGGTCGACCATCCCCAATTCGGTGATGGGACGGTGGATCTCTGGATCGTTGACGGTGGCCAGCGCTGCCTGCGCGGACGCCAGTAGCTGTTCGTTGCTCACAGTGTCATGCCTACGCGACCAGGGACCGCTTTTTCAAGTCAGTGTTGCCGCCCGTCGGCCGATTCGGGGTCATCCTGCGCTTCCAGTTCGGCAAGCAGTTCGCGCAGCTGGTCACGGATCTCGCTGCGGACGAAGTCGCGGGTGGCCAACTCTCCAACATTGCTGCGCAGGGCGGCGATCTCGCGGGCCAGGAAGTCCATATCGGCCCGGCTCTGCGCGGCGATCCTGCGGTCCTCATCGAAGCTGAGCCGGTCCCGGGCCTCCTGGCGGTTCTGTGCCAGCAGGATCAGCGGCGCCGAATAGGCTGCCTCGATCGACAACATCAGCGTCAGCAAAATGAACGGGTTTTCGTCGAACCACAGGTCGCGGGGCATCAGGGTGTTCCAGATCAGCCAGACCGCGATGAATACCGACATCCAGATCAGGAAGGCCGGGCTGCCCATGTAGCGGGCAATGAACTCGGCGAACCGGCCGAAGGCCTCCTGGTCGAGACGCATCCTGCGGGGCAGGTGGAATGAGGAGCGGCGTCCCGGGGTACTGAGGCGGTCGTCGTCGGGCCACTTGGCATCAACCATGGCTCACCTGTCCGGGCTGGTCGGTGCCGTCCATGTGGTCGCCGCGCCAGTCCAGCGGCAGCATGTGGTCGAGCAGGTCATCCACGGTGACGGCGCCCACCAGTTGGCGGTGCTCGTTGACCACCGGGGCGATCACCAGGTTGTAGGTGGCGAAATAGCGGCTGACATGCGAGATGTCTGCGTTGGGTGAGATCGGTTGCAGGGCGTTGTCGATCATCTGGCCGATCTGCAGGCTGGGCGGTTCGCGCAGCAGCCGCTGCACATGCACCGCGCCCACGTAGCGGCCCGATGGGGTGTCGTGCGGGGGACGGGTGATGAAGACCATCGAGGCCAGCGCCGGGGTGAGGTCTTCATTGCGCACCTTGGCCAGCGCGTCAGCCACCGAGTTGTCGGCGGCCAGGATCACTGGCTCGGGGGTCATCATCCCGCCGGCCGTGAAATCCTCGTACTTCAGCAGGTTCCGGACGTCCTCGGCCTCTTCAGGCTCCATCCGGTTGAGCAACTCCTCGGCCAGTTCCTCGGGCAGGTCGTTGATCAGGTCGGCAGCGTCATCGGGGTCCATCTCGTCCAGGACGTCAGCGGCGCGTTCCTTCTCCAGCGCCTGCAGCAGATCGACCTGCTCGTCCTCGGGCAGCTCCTGGAAGGCGTCGGCCAGTTGTTCGTCGTCCAGGGCATTGGCCACCTCGGCGCGGCGCTCGGGATCCATGTCGTACAACTCGCGGGCCACATCGGCAGGTTTCATGTCAGCCAGCTGGGCGAGCTTGGTGTCGTTGGATTGTTCGGCGTGCAGCACGGTGCCGGCCACCTCGCGCCATGCCATGATCGCCATTGGTCCCTTGGCGCTCGGCAACCCGAAGCGGCGGGAACTGGTGATCGCCCGCAGGGCCACCTCGTGCAACTCCCAGTTGCGGGCGCGCACCTCGATCATCGAGACATCAAAGATGGAGGACTTCTTGTTGCCCCGCACGATCTCGCGATCGAACAGGTCGTCCACCACCAGCAGTTCTGATTGACGTTGTACAAAGCGCCGGGTGTCGACCACCCCAACGATCGATACCTGCGCTGCATCGATGGCGTGCACCCGCAGCATCGGCACGAAGATGCGGCGGCGGGCAAACAGTTCGACCACCAGGCCGCGCACCCGGGGGCTGCCCTTGATGCGGGCCTGCACCACCACATCGCGCACCTTGCCGACCTGGTCTCCGGATGCGTCCAGCACCTGCAGCCCCTGCAGGCGGCTGATGAAGACTGGAGTAGCGGTGGTCACCCGCTCAGCATAACTGGGCCCCGCCTGCCGATGAGCCCTAGACTAGGCCCCATGACCCAGCAGCGACGCTCCTTCCGGGCACGCCGCACTGTGCTGGCAGTGCCGGGCAGTTCGGAACGTTTCATAAACTCTTCACGCAGTCAGCCGGTGGACGCGATCTTCCTCGATCTTGAGGACGCCGTGGCGCCCGCTGCCAAGGCCGAGGCCCGCGGTCAGATAGTCACCGCCCTGAACCAGGGCGGCTGGCAGGCGCCACTGATCACGGTGCGCGTCAACGCCTGGGACACCCAGTGGACCACCAGTGACGTGCTCGAGGTGGTGGCCGGTGCCGGAGCGAACATCGATGCCCTCGTGCTGCCCAAGGTGCAATCAGCCGAGCAGGTGGCCGCACTCGACCTGGTGCTGGGGCAGGCCGAAGCAGCCGCGGGCCTGCCGGTTGGCGCAATCGGGTTGGAGGTGCAGATCGAGGACGCACTGGGCCTGCAGCAGGTCGACGCGATTGCGGCCGCCAGCCCGCGGCTGGAGACCCTGGTATTCGGCCCCGGCGACTTCATGGCCTCAATTGGCATGCGGGGTCTGTCGGTAGGCAGCCAGTTGGAGGGCTACGAGGATGACGCCTTCCACTATGTGCTGGCCCGCATCCTGGTCGCCGCCCGCGCCAACGGCCTGCAGGCGATCGACGGACCATACGTGTCGATTCGTGACCTGCCCGGTTTCCGGGATTCAGCTGCCAAGGCGGCTGCCCTGGGGTACGACGGCAAGTGGGTATTGCATCCCTCGCAGGTCGAGGCCGGCAACCAGATCTTCACGCCGGACGCCGCCCAGATCGACCGCGCGCAGCGCATCATCGACGCCTATGCCGCCGCCACCGATGTGGCAGGTGGGGCGGTGGGGGCCATCGTGGTCGACGACGAGATGGTCGACGAGGCCGGGGTCAAGCTGGCTCAGGCAATCCTGGCGAAGGCCGGCCGCTGAATCCAGGGGTTGCCGTGTGGCCCATCCGGTAGCGCTCGCCCAAGGCGCAATGGCTGCACAGCCAACACATGGCCCGGCCGACTACGCTGGAGGTGGAGGTTTCCACCATGTCGATGAACCAGCCGCGGCCCAAGTCGGCGCGCGAAGCGCTGAAACTGAAGCGCCCGATTTCCGTCGCCATCTACGACGAGTACCCCGACGCCGCGCACGCGGTGGACTACCTGTCGGACCGGGCCTTCCCGGTCGAGACGCTGGCCATCGTCGGCACCGACCTGAAGAGCATCGAGAAGGTCACCGGGCAGATGACCTGGGGCAAGATCCTGCTCGCCGGATTCATGCAGGGCGCCATGTGGGCCGGCATGTTCGCCATCTTCTGGTGGTTGACGATGCCGCAACTGGGTCTGCTGACGATCCTGGCGTTGGCCTTCGGCGGTTTCGGGCTGGTCGGCATGGCTATTGCTGCCATGCAGTACCGGATGCGCGGCGGTGACCGTGACTACACCTCGACCACGACGATCATCGCGACCCACTACGAGGTGCTGGCCGAATCGGAGTACGCCGATCGCGCCCGTCACCTGCTCAGCGGTGGTGAGGTACACCGGACCCGTGAGGTCACCAGCCAGCCAACACCGGCGGCACCCCCGGCCGGCCGACCGAACCCGGGGGTTGACCTGGCCTCGCTGCCCACACCTTTCGGTCAGGAGCCTGCGCCCGGGCCGGGGCCCGGTGGCCAGCAGGGACCAGGTGGGCCAGGGGAATATCCCGCTACCGGCCAGGCATCCGGCAACCCCCAGGGCTGGGGCGGATATGCACAGCCGGTCCCCAACCAGGAAGTGGCCGACCAGCCGCAGCCAGTGGCCTCGCCCGAAACCGCACAGCAGCCGAGCGACCCGCACGCCTGGGGCCAGTACTGGTCTGAGGGCGATGCCCCCGGCATCGGGGACGTACCGCCAAGCTTCCAGCGACCAAAGCGGACTGCCGAACCGGATGATTCGGCACAGGGCCAGTAGTCAGCGACCCATCAGGGTGGCCATCCAGGCCTCGACCTCGTCGGCCTGCCTGGGCAGTTGGTCGGACAGGATCTCGTAACCGGTTTCGGTGATGGCGATGTCGTCCTCGATGCGCACCCCGATACCGCGCAGTTCTTCAGGCACCAGCAGATCGGTCGACTTGAAGTAGATCCCCGGCTCCACGGTGATTACCATGCCCGGCTGCAGCACTCCCTCGCGGTAGTTCTCGCGCCTGGCCTGCGCGCAATCATGCACATCGAGCCCCAGGTGGTGGCTGGTGCCATGAACCATCCAGCGGCGGTGCTGGCCGCCGGTCTCGGGATCCAGGGATTCCTCGGCGCTGACGGGCAACAGCCCCCATTCGGCCAGGTACTGTGCCACCACGGTGATGGCGGCCTGGTGCACGTCGGCAAAGCGGGCCCCCGGCTTCGCTGCGGCCATCCCGGCGGCCTGGGCAGCCAGGACGGCGTCATAGACCTTCCGCTGG
This sequence comes from Brooklawnia sp., assembly GCA_050943675.1. Taxonomy (GTDB): domain Bacteria; phylum Actinomycetota; class Actinomycetes; order Propionibacteriales; family Propionibacteriaceae; genus Brooklawnia. The sequence goes on along the minus strand of JBMNPP010000036.1, from coordinate 1,882 downwards.
GCGTCGGTGAACCGGCCGGACACCGGCAGCGTGCGGGTCACATCAGCAGTGAACAGTGAATCCAGTTCGACGCCGGCGTCCAGCAGTAGCAGGTCGCCGTCGCGCAGGTCGCCGTCATTGCGGATCCAGTGCAGGGTGTTGGCGTGGTCGCCGGAGGCCGCGATGGTGTCATACCCCACCGCATTGCCGCGGTGCCTGGCATGCAGGGCGAAGACCCCCTCAACCCAACGTTCGCCACGTCCGTTGGCCACCGCATTGGGCAACTCGCGCACGACCGCCTCGAAACCGACTGCGGTCGCCTCGCAGGCCTGCCTCAGCTGCGCGAGTTCGTAGTCGTCCTTGATCAGACGAAGCTCGCTGAGCCTCACCTCGAGTTCGGCATCGGCTTGCTCGGCACGGCCACGCCAACCGTCCAGCTTGTTGGCCAGTTCCGGGTTGCCTGCCCGCAGCATCCGGGTGGGGGTGCTGGAGGCGGCATGCTGCAGCGCCTGCTCCAGGCCAGCGATGTCGGCTGTCCCGACCTGCCCCAGGGCTGCCATCTCGTCCAGCGACTCACGCTGGCCGACCCACATCTCGCCATAACGCGGATCGGCGTAGAACTCCTGATCAGTGCGCGGCACGCGGGGGTGGAAGTACAGCGTGGCAGTGTGCCCGCCGGCAGCCGGCTCCATCACCAGTACGGCGTCCGGCTCGCGGTCGGTGCCCAACCCGGTCAGCCAGGTGAACGCTGAATGCGGCCGGAAGCGGTAATCGCAATCATTGCTGCGGACCTTGAAGCCACCAGCCGGGATGATCAGCCGTTCGCCGGGGTAGATCGCCGAGAGTTGCCTGCGGTGGGACGCCGCCGCTGTGGCACCGGGCAGTGCGGTCGGCAGCTGGTCGTCGTACGGCTCCCAATCGGTACAGATGAATTGTTTGAACGCCTCCGAGAAGGGCGTCTGCCGATTGGGCAGGACGGGCCGCTGCTCACTCACCATGGATCCTTCCGATTGAATACGGCCACCGGCCGCGGTCGTCTTCGATCCTATGCCGAATCCGGGCAGCGCCACGCGCGGCGAATCGACCGGCACAGCCGGCCACCGGCCGAACCATCCCGGTGCCGGGCAACTAGGATCAGTGGACCAGCCGACACCCTGGAGGTAGCCGTGCAGGCAGATACCGTCATCTTCGACATGGATGGCACCCTGACAGATTCGATGCCATTCCTGGCCGAGGGCATCCGTACCGTCGCCAGCGAATTGGCGGGCCAGCAGTTCACTGCCGAGCAGGCCTCGGCCCGGTTCGGACCGCCCGACTTCGACGTCATCGCCGAGTTGATCGGCAGGCCACTGACTGACGGCGACCGGCAGGCCTACCTGGACCACCTGCGTACCCACACCCGTACACAGGTGCCCGCCATCGAAGGGGTGCCCCAGATGCTCCAGGCGTTGCGCGACCAGGGCATCCGGCTGGGTGTGTATACAGCCAGGGCGTTGCCTGCCGCTGAAGTGGTGATGGCCGAGATGGGATTGGCCGGCTACTTCGAGGCGGTGCTTGCCGGTGACCTGGTAGACCAGCCCAAACCTGACCCCGAGGGGCTCTTGGTGACGATGCAGCAGATGGCCGCCGATGCCGCCCGCACCATCTATGTGGGGGATACACTGCACGACCTGCAGGTGGCCGACGGCGCTGGCGTCCGCTCTGTGCTGGTGTTGTGGGCCCAACAGCCCCGCACCCACCTGATCGAACGGGCCGACCACCATTTCCACGACCCGGCCAGCTTCACCGACTGGGTACTTTCCGGACCGACCCCGTGATGCGGCTGGACCGCTCACGGCACAATCGGTCCGCATGACCGCGCAATTGCCCACTAGGCTGCGGTGGACGGAGGTATACCGATGCA
>JBMNPP010000035.1:0-17293 GCA_050943675.1 Brooklawnia sp. | reverse complement strand
AGCGTGATCTCGTCGCTGGTGGGCAGGCCCAGGTAATCAGGGCCACCCTGGTTGACCCAGAGAGTGCCGATGGCACCCCAAACGGGGTGCGCGCCAGTGCTGCTTGACAACAGCACCGAGCCGCCCTGGTAGTCCTGCTGGACGCCCCCGGTGACCGCATACTCCTCGCTGGTGGGCAGGCCGAGTGGGCCCTCGTGGCCACCGTGGGCGGTGAAGACCCCGCCGATGCCTCCGTGAACGCTGTGCGCGCCGGTCGCCGAACTCCAGTAGACCGTGGCATTGGTGAAGGTCTGCTCCATGCCGCCGCCGGATATCTCGACCGGGTCACCGGTGGCGGTTCCGATCCAGGGATTGGCGGTCGCGAATTCTTCAATCGGCGCGAAGGACGCATCGTCCGGCGCGTCCACCTCCATGGCCTGGGCCGGCGTGATCTCGCCGGACGGCTCGCTGGTGGGCGTCCCGGTCTGGGCTGTCGACGGATCATCCGCAGGGGTGGTCGGTTCAGGGCTGGCCTGCTGGGTCGGGACCGCTTCAGCCGGTGGCGTCTGGACAGGTTCGGTCTCGACGCTGGTGACCTGGTCAGGTTCGGGGCTGGGTTCGGCGATGGCAGGTGCCGCCAGACCCAGTGACAGCAACATTGCGGTCACCGATACCAAACCGGATAAGGCAGTACGCCTCGTTGGACTACCCATTGGCTCTTGCTCCTTGTCAACTGGCCACGCAATCTCCCCTGGGCGTTGCTCGCCGGCATGGCAGTGCCCTGATTATAAGTGGCGGCTCTGACAGCCAGTGCGCAGGGTCCTGCTGATTGGGCTTGCCGGACCTTCATCAAGGCAGCTGGCATCATCGACAGCCAGGTTCCTGGTGGTCCGGCCTGTCGGGGCAGCCGACTAGACTCGATGGGTGGGCCTGTTGACGGTGATCGTGCTGGCGTTCTTCGCCGCCCTGCTGGGCGGGGTCGCGCTGGTCATCGGGTGGCAGGCCCTGGGCAGCGCGAAGCGGCTGCCACCGAGCGAGCCTTCCAACAAGGAGTAACCGTGGCATTCGAGATCCCCGCTGACCTCAACCCGGCGCTGATGCCATTGGCGTGGCTGATCGGGCGCTGGCAGGGCAATGGGCACGGCAGTTGGCCGGGCCAGGGCGAGTTCGAGTTCGGCCAGCAGATCGACTTCGCCAGCAACCAGTCCAGCTACCTGCACTACCTATCGCAGACCTGGACCCTGGACGAACAGGGGCAACCCGCACAACCGCTGGCCATGGAGACCGGCTTCTGGCGTCCGGTCGGTGATGGTGATGTCGAAGTCGTGCTGACCAGTCCCGAAGGCTGGGCCGAGGTCTGGGCAGGCAGGCTGCAGGGCGCCAAGATCGACCTGACCACCGACGTGGTGGCACGCACCAACACCGCCGAGCTGCCCTATACCGGTGGTCGGCGCCTCTACGGGCAGGTCGAGGGGCACCTCATGTACGCCATCGACAGGGCCACCACAGAAGTCGAGTTGCAGCCCTATATGTGGGCCAGGTTGGAGCGGGCATGACGCGGGTCGAGGTAGCCAGCGGTCCGGACGCCGGGATGGACTGGCATTTCGGTGACCCGCTGGGCGAGCAACGGGCACTGGAGCGCGGGGCAGCAGCAGTGCGGCTGACCAGCCGCCAGGTGTTCACGGTCACCGGGGCGTCCCGGCTGGAGTGGCTGCACTCACTGACCACCCAGGAAATCGAGGCACTGACCCCCGGGCAGGGCGCCGACACCCTGGTGTTGTCACCAACCGGCCAGATCGAACACGGTTTCACGGTTGCTGATGACGGTGCCAGCGCCTGGTGCTGGACCGAACCGGGCACCCGGGATGCACTGGTGGGCTGGCTGGAATCGATGAAATTCTGGACCGAGGTTGACCTGGTCGCCCGCGACGATGTCACATTGTGGTGGCTGGGCCACCAGGTCCCGGTTCCCGAGGACGCCCTGGCCTGGCGTGGGGCACAGTTCGCCGATGGGCATGAGGTCCTGCTACCCGCAGATGCAGTGGTGAACGCCGAGCAGGCCGGGCAGTGGGCCCACGACGCGTTGCGGATCGCCGCGGGGGTGCCCCGCATCGGTCTGGATACCGACCACCGGACCCTGCCCAATGAGATCGGGCTGTTCGCCACCGCACTTGAGAAGGGCTGCTACCGCGGCCAGGAGACCGTGGCCCGGGTGCACAATCTGGGTCGTCCACCCCGGCGGCTGGTGCGACTGCTCTTCGATGGTGACCTGCCAGCGACCGGCACCGAACTGCTGAATGGTGGGCGGGCGGTCGGGACACTGGGCAGCACCGCACAGCACCACGAAATGGGGCCGATCGGTTTGGCCCTGATCAAGCGCTCCGTCCCCGTCGATGCCGTCCTGCAGGCCGGCGATATCGCGGCATCCCAGGACGTCCTCGTCGACCCCGAAGTGGGGGTGCACTTCAGGCCAAAGTTGTGAGCCACCAGGCAGCGCAGGGGATCAGCCCTGGCTGGCGGCCTTCGCGCGGTTGCGGGCCTTGGACCGCTCATTGCTGTCGAGTGCGACCTTGCGGATGCGCACCACCGCCGGGGTCACCTCAAGACATTCGTCAGCGGCGCAATACTCCAGTGACTGTTCCAGGCTCATCTTCCGGGGTGGGATCAACCGTTCCAGTTCTTCGGCATTCGACACCCGGATATTGGTCAGGTGCTTCTCCTTGGTCGGGTTGACGTCCATGTCGTCCGGCCGGGAGTTCTCACCCACGACCATGCCCTCATAGGTGGCCTCACCGGGTGAGACGAACAGGGTGCCGCGTTCCTGCAGGTTGAACAACGAGTAGCTCGACACCGTGCCCTGCCGGTCGGCGACCATCGAGCCGGTGCCACGCACCCGCATCTGGCCCACCCACGGGATGTAGCCGTCCCAGATGTGGTTCATCAGACCCGTGCCGCGGGTGGCGGTCAGGAATTCGGTGCGGAAACCCAGCAGGCCGCGTGAAGGGACGATGTATTCCAGGCGCACCCACCCGGTGCCGTTGTTGGTCATCTGCCGCATCGAGCCCTTGCGGGCCCCCATCAATTCAGTGACGGTGCCCAGGTGTTGCTCGGGGATGTCAATTGTCATTCGTTCAGTCGGCTCGCACAGCACGCCGTCGATCATCCTGGTGACCACCTCGGGTTTGCCGACGGTCAGCTCGAAGCCCTCCCGGCGCATCATCTCGACCAGCACGGCGAGCTGCAGTTCACCGCGCCCGTGTACCTCCCAGCTGTCGGGACGATCGGTCGGCAACACCTTGATCGACACATTGCCGACCAGTTCGTGGTCGAGCCGGTTCTTGACCAGCCGGGCGGTCAGGTGTTTGCCTGACTTGCCGACCAGGGGCGAGGTGTTGATGCCGATGGTCATCGAGATGGATGGCTCGTCGATATCGATCAGCGGCAGCGGTCGGGGATCAGCCGGATCACAAAGCGTTTCACCAATGGTGATCTCGGGGATACCGGCCACCGCGATGATGTCGCCGGGGCCCGCCTGCTCGACCGGAACCCGGTCCAGTGCCTGGGTCATCAACAGCTCGGACAGCTTGACGATGCTGACCGAACCGTCGCGGCGGCACCAGGCGACCTGCTGCCCACGCCGGATGGTGCCCGAGACGATCCGGCACAACGCCAGGCGCCCCAGGTAGGGCGATGAATCGAGGTTGGTGACATGTGCCTGCAGGGGAGCGCCCTCGGTATAGGTCGGTGCGGGCACATGGTCACGGATGGTTTCGAAGACCGCCTCGAGGTTGGTGGCCTCGGGCAGGGCACCGTCTGCCGGTTTGGTCAGTGAGGCACGGCCGGCCTTGGCCGAGGCGTAGACGACCGGGAAGTCGAGGCCCGACTGGTCGTCCTCGGGCAGCAGGTCGATGAACAGCTCGTAGGTCTCTTCGATCACTTCATCGATGCGGGCATCGGGCCGGTCGACCTTGTTGATGACCACGATGATCGGCAGCCCCTTGCCCAAGGCCTTGCGCAGCACGAACCGGGTCTGCGGCATGGGCCCCTCGGAGGCGTCCACCAGCAGCAGCACTGCGTCGACCATCTCGATGCCGCGCTCGACCTCGCCACCGAAATCTGCGTGGCCGGGGGTGTCGATGATGTTGACCAGCAGGTCACTGCCGTCGGCCATGGTGTGCCGAACCGCAGTGTTCTTGGCCAGGATCGTGATGCCCTTCTCGCGCTCCAGTTCCATCGAATCCATCACGCGGCTCTCGATATCGGCACCCTCACGGAAGGCACCGGATTGCCACAGCATGGCGTCGACGAGCGTGGTCTTGCCGTGGTCGACATGAGCGATGATCGCGACATTACGCAGATCGGAACGGTTCGGCATCAGACTCCCGGGATTGCGGTGTTGAACCGCACAAGAAAAGGCCGCACCCGGTTTGGGTCCGGCACCATTGACGATATGCCCTGGAGGCGCCGGGACCCAAAGCGACAGCTGCGGTGATCACACGGCAGTGATGTCTACGAGTTCTTCCAGCCCTGCGAAATCGTCGATATTGCGGGTGTAGAGGCGGGCGCCGTGTGCGTGGGCGGTTGCGGCGATGAGCAGGTCCATGACGCGTCGTCGGGGCTGGCGCCCTGCCTCGACCACGGCGGCCGCGAGCATGCCATAGCTGACGGCTACTGTCTCGTCGATCGGCAGCGCGTCGAAGTGCTTCTGCAGGATGCTGAGACGGCGTAGTCGTTCGGCGCGCACTGCGGCTGTCCTGGCCACCAGCACCCCAAACTGCAGTTCGGCGAGCGTGATGGCACTGATCGCGAACACACCCGGGATCGGTGCGATGTCACCCGCGATGATGACGCTGGTGTCCAGGATGGCTCGCTCGGGAGGTTCGTTCGCGCGGATCACTGGCCATTCCAGGGGTCGCGCAGGAGGTCATTGACAAGCTGCCGGTCCTGGGTCCAGGCGGGGTCGTCAGTGCCGCTGAACAACTCGGCAATCTCGCCCCAGGATCGCCACTGGGTTGCCCGCGCCGGTACGAGGCGTGCGCTGGGCCGACCGGAGACAGTGATGGTGATCTCTTCGCCGGCCTCAACGCGGCGCACCAGGTCGGAGGCGTCCTGGCGAAGCTCCCTCAGGCCAACACTCTTCATGTGGTCACTGTAGCACTTGTGCTACTTTTCTGTTGTCGAATGGGTTTCGACCGACAGCAGGTTCCCGTCCGGGTCCTGGATCCAGAGCCCCCGCTCCTCGCCGAAGGCGGCGACCCCGTTGTCCCAGGTCATCCCCTCGGCCTCGAAGACGAGGAACTCCAGCCCCTTGTTGCGCAGTGCGGTGACCACGCCATCGAATTCGGCGCTGGGCACCTGGAAGGACATCGCGGTGCCTTGATTGGTGCCGGCGTAGTCGGAGTGGTAGACGAGGAACTGGCCATTACCGCTGCGATAGCGGACGCCTTCGCCACCATCAATTTCGGGTTCCAGTCCGAGTACGGTTTCGTAGAAGTCCCTGGCGCGTTGCAGATCGGCGACCGGAATAGTCGGGATTGCGACGTAGTTGGCGAGCATGTCACACCTCCCGTCCGCGACCGGACGACCACCGTCCGGTGGGGACAACACAATTGTGCGCCGCTGCAAGTCGGCGTCAATCAGTCCTGGGTCACGGTTTCGTGGGGGCGGCCCGTCAAGGCAGCCGTGCGGCCATCACCTGGAGTACGGCGTCCACCTGCGCCTGGGTGAGTGCCGGCTCGGACCCGGGATTGATCATGATGTCGTCGAACCGAACCGCCATGAGTGTCGGACCGTCAAGCACCAGCACCAGCCGGGTGTCCAGGCGCGCTCCACTGGCGTCCACGCCCCAACCCCGCTCTGCGTAGCGCTCGTCCCCGACAGTCGGCACTGCCAATGACTCGCGCAGCCCGAGTTCCCAGTCCTCGAGGTTCGCCGTCAGGCAACTCGTCAGGCCGTCGCGCAGGATCGTGAACGTCTCCACGGTCCGGGATGGTTCGTCGGCCACCAGGAATTGCTGCACCGCAACCATGTTGCTGAACGGATCGGGGGTCTCCAGTTGCAGCTGGGTGAACGCCTGCCAGCGCAGATCTGCTGCCTGGGCCACGGCAGTTTCGCCGGCCTGCGGGCACATCTGCAGTGTCGGGATGATCGTGCGCTGGTCGTCCGGGATCTCGCCGGGGACCCCTCCCGGCCAGTCCGCGAACCCCTCCCACAGCTTCCAGCCCGACCCCAGATCCGCCGGTGAACCGAGATGGCTGGCCAGCTGGGCGCCGGTCGGGACGTCGCTGGCAGTCGGGGAGGATGTCGGGGTTGGCTGGCTGGTGGTGGGCTCACTGCCACTCCCGTTGCCACCGACGCAGGAGGCCAGGATGAGCGCGGCCAGGGTGAGGACCGCGAGCCGAATCGGGGACCTCAAGGCGCACTCCTTCGTGAGCTACGGCGTCGGTCACTGCGGGATGATCAGCACTTGACCCGGCCGGATGAGGTTCGGGTTGGCGATGTTGTTGGCTGTGGCGATCGCAGACACTGTCACTCCATACCTGATGCCGATCCGGTAGAGCGTGTCCCCGGCCTGCACCGTGTAGCGCACCGGCTGGCTCGTGGGCGCACCCGCAGGGATGACCAGCACCTGGCCGGGCCGGATGAGGTTGGGGTTGGCGATGTTGTTCGCTGTCGCGATCGCAGACACCGTGACGCCGTACCTGGCCGCGATCCGGTAGAGAGTGTCCCCGGCCTGCACGGTGTAGCGGGTGGTCGCCTGCGTGGGCGCGCTCGCCGGGATGACCAGCACTTGGTTGGGGTGGATCAGGTTCGGGTTGGCGATGTTGTTGGCGGAAACGATCGACGCGACGCTCACCCCGTACAGGTTCGCGATCCGGTAAAGGGTATCGCCGGGCTTGACCACGTACTGGGTCTGGGCGGTGGGTATTGCCCCGAGCAACTGCGTCACCGTCACCAACTCATAGCCCGCGGCCCGCAGCCCGCTGATCATGCCGGGCAGCGCGTCGGGTGTGCCGGTCGCTCCGCCGCCGACGTGCATCAGCACGATCCCGCCGGGGCTGGCCCCGTTGAGCACCTTGTCACGGATGGCCGCGGGGGACACCCCTTGCCAGTCGACGGTGTCGATGCTCCACATGATCGTGTGCCCGTAGCCGGCATCGCCGACCGCCTGCAGCACTGCCGCGTTGTAGTCGCCGTACGGTGGCCGGAAGTAGGGCCTGGGGTCCTGTCCGGTCGCATTGCGGATGGCTGTGGCGGCGCGCGTCAACTCGCTGCTCATCTGGGCCGTGGTCAGGCGCGTGAAGTAGGGATGTGAGTAGGAGTGGTTCCCGACCTCGTGGCCCTGGCTGAGTACGGAGCGGATGACTTCCGGATGGTTGGCCGCTGCCTGCCCGGTGGCGAAGAAGGTGGACTTCACCTGGTGGTCCGACAGCACCTGGAGGATGCGAGCGACGTTCCCTGCATCGCTGCCGAAGTCGAACGTGAGTGCCATGGCCCTGGACGAGGTCGTCACCCGGGACACCATGGTTGACGGGCTCGCCGCGTGCGCGGTTGCGGGAATGAGGATCAACAGCAGTGCCAGGATTGGCGCCAGGAGGGCGGCGTGCGCATGAACGCGGTGATTGCGAATAGACGTCATGGTGATCACTTCCCCTCGATGACACCGCCCGCCGAAATGGCGGCCGGGGACTCAAGACTAACGACCTTGCTACGCGTCCACCCAGGAATGAGTACCTAAATCATATCTGGCCTGCAAGTCCCTTGACTATGGCCTGAAGTCCACGTTTGGTGGGCATCGGCTCGTCGGAACTGACGGTTACCGCGTCACTCTTGACGGACTGGTGTTTCTCGGTGCCTGCCCCAGATCATGTCAAAGAATCTGGGTGATGCCAGTAGCGCGGCAATGCCCAGTACCAGTGAAATCCAGAATGATGCCGGAATTTCATTCTTCTGTTTGCTCATCTTGTTTCCTTAAGTCGACTATGGCGGCCCGCCAGGGGATCAGCTTGGGATGAAGGGTCGTCCCTCGGCGCTGGCCTTGATCACCTGGAGCATGCGGGTGGTCATCGGACCCGAGGACCAACCCCACATCAGGCCGGCGACGGTGAGGGCCTTGATCTGATCTAGTTTGCTCTCGCCGATCTCGGCGTAGCCCTTGGACCTGGTCAGGAAGCGCGTCCGACCGCCGGGCAGCGGTTCGAGGTAGAAGCCCCAACTCCAGGCGAATTCCCTGGTGCCAGCAGGCAGCCAGGCGATCGCACCCTCCTGGGTGGGCGGCTTGCGCGTGTCTGACCTGCCCACCAGGTACTTGCCCGGTTCGTGCAGCACGATTTCCATGCCGATTCCCTGCTGACCGAAGAACATGTAGTCGCCGGCTTTGGTGTGTTGCCAGCGGGCCTGCGGGGTGTAGGTGTTGTGGATCAGGAAGTGCGTCAACCGCTCGGGGAGCGAGAAACTATAGAAGCCCGCCTTGGTTTGCCCGAGCTGGTTGATGAGCGGCCACACCTTTTCGGGTGGTGCGTCGATCTCGATGGCCATATTGGTCACCGACGCCTCTGGGTCGGGCAGTAGTTCATCGCCCGGATAGGGCGCATTGACCTGGTCTTCGTCGACGAGGTAGGTCTTGGCGTACTTGGTAAGTGCGGCCACTGCGATCACGGGAGTGGCGGCGATTGCTGCGGCCAGTTTTCGGCCATCAAATTCAATCCGCATGGATTGTCAGCCCCTTTGCTGTAATAATTCATAGAAATTCTATCAGCGCGTTCTTGGGCGGGCTGGGGGCATGCGGGCAATTGGCGGCTGATTAGTGGGTTCGGTCAAATGAGCCGAACCCACCAACCATTTGGATCAGCGTCCGAAGAGACGGCTGAAGATCCCGGTCCCACCGGCGGCGGACTTCTCTTCAGCGGTGTGTTTCCCATCGCACCACTGGCCGGCGGGGACGCCCGCCTTCACCGATGCGATGTGCTGACCGCAGCCAGCCCAAGTGGTCTTGCCACAAACCCTGCACCTGACCGGACTACACATGTTCGAGCTCCTATTGGATTCAACGAATCAGACAACCACTCAGGGAGTATACCCTAGGGGGTATAGTGCCAGCCATGACCAAAACCATCGTCATCGTCGGTGGCGTTGCTGGCGGAATGTCGGCAGCCACCCGCCTGCGTCGCCTGGACGAGCAGGCCCAGATCATTGTCCTCGAGCGCAGCGGGCACGTGTCGTTCGCCAACTGCGGATTGCCCTACTACATCGGTGGTGTGATCGAGCGGCGTGATGCGCTGCTGCTGCAGACCCCCGAATCGTTGGGGGCCAGGTTCGGGCTCGACGTCCGGGTCCGCCACGAGGTCGTCTCGATCAACCGGGCCGAGCGCACAGTCCAGGTCCGCGACCTGGACGATGGTTCGCAATACACCCAGTCGTATGACTCGCTGGTGCTCTCACCGGGCGCCACGCCCGTCCGGCCACCGATACCGGGCATCGAGCGCGCACTCACACTGCGCAATATCGAGGACACCGACGCGCTGGTCGCCGCCTGCGGGCCCCAGGTCCGCACCGCCGTGGTTATCGGTGGCGGCTTCATCGGTATCGAGGTCGCCGAAAACCTGGTACACCGTGGCATGCGGGTGGCCATGGTCGAGGCCACCGAACAGGTGATGGCGCCCATTGATCCAGAACTGGCCGCACTCGTGCACGACCACCTGCGTGCCAACGGCGTCGAATTGCACCTGGGTGCAGCGGTCACCGAGATCGGCACCAACGATGTGACCCTGGCCGACGGCAGGCGGCTGGCAGCCGATCTGGTCGTCGCGGCCATCGGGGTGCGCCCGGACAGCTCACTGGCCCAGGCTGCCGGTCTCGAAGTGGGGCAGCGCGGGGGAATCCGCGTCGATGACCAGTTCCGCACCAGCGACCCGCACATCTTCGCCATCGGGGATGCCGTCGAAAAGGTGGACGCCCTGGACGACTCGTCCACCCTGGTGCCACTGGCGCAGACCGCCAACCTGCAGGGCAGGCGGGTGGCCGACATCATCATGGGCCGTCAGGGCTTCGGGAGGCCGGTGCTGGGCACTTCGATCCTCGGGGTCTTCGGGTTGCAGGTCGCCTCGACCGGCTGGAACGAGAAGCGGCTGCGCGCTGCGGGCCGGCCGTATCGTGCCATCCACACCCACCCCGCCGACCATGCCGGTTACTACCCCGGCAGTTCGCAGATGACGCTGAAGCTGCTGGTCGATCCCGAAACTGATGAGATCCTGGGCGCCCAGGGTGTTGGCGAGGCTGGTGTCGACAAGCGCATCGACATCATCGCCACCGCGATCACTGGGGGCCTGCTGGCCAGTGAACTGGCCGAACTCGAGTTGGCCTATGCGCCGCAGTTCGGCTCGGCGAAGGATCCGGTCAACATGCTGGGTTGGGTGGCATCGAACCTGCGCGACGGGCTGACCGAGACGATCCAGTGGCACGAACTGGACGACGCCGTGGCCGCAGGAGCAACCCTGGTTGATGTGCGCACTGAGGCCGAGCATGCCTCCGGCGCGATCGAGGGTTCAGTGCTGATCCCGCTCGATGAGCTGCGTGACCGGCTTGATGAGGTGCCCAGTGGCGACCTCGTCCTGCATTGCGCTGTCGGCCTGCGCGGCTACCTGGCCGGCCGGGTGCTCGAGCAACACCGCGATGGGCGTGGCTGGGGACGCATCCGCAACCTCGACGGGGGTATGCGTACCTGGCTGGCCGGCACCAGCAGCTGAGGCAGCGGCCGGCCAGCCGGATTGCTCAGGCCAGCGAGAGGAAGAGCTTCTCCAGTTCGGAGGTATCTCCCTCGACGCTGGTCATGCATTCCTTCAGGCCGGCCGAGATGACGGCGAAGCCTGCCCTGTCGAGCGCCTTGCTCACCGCCGCCAACTGGGTGACGATGTCCTGGCAATCACGCTCTTCCTGGATCATGCGGATGACACCACCCAGTTGGCCCTGGGCACGCTGCAGGCGCTTGACGACGCCCTCGAGATCTTCGGCTGCCAACTGCATCAGTGCCCTCCTAGTGCCGGTACCCCCATGGGTATACCAGAAGTGTACGTGACCCGTTTCAGGGCGGGCGCCGGTTGATTGGGCGGCTTGGGGGGATCGGCTCCCGTCCCGGCCAGTCAGGCGGGTACGCTCGGTAACAGGGTTCGTGCACGCAACCATGGAGGAAGATCGATGAGCCAGACCCCGCCGCCCACCCCGCAAGGCAATTACGGTCAACCCGGCCAGACTGGTTCGTTCGGTCAGGCCGCTGCCGCCCCGCCCCACGGCCAGTACAACCAACCCGGGCAGCACAGTGCTGGCGGCCAGGCAATACAGGACGCGCCGCCGCGACTGGCCCCGCCGTCGGGTGCCGGCACGCTGACGCTGGAGGCGCCCGCCCCGGTACCCGCGATCGCCGAAACCCAGGCACCCGAGATGGCCCCGCCGGTCACCGCAGAGCAGCGTCCGGTACTGGACGCCAAGGTGCAGCAGTTCATGGGCGCCATCATGAATGAGCAGGCCGGCAGCCCCGAATTCAGCACCCAGGCCGATGCCGTGCGTTCGATGGGTGATGCCGATATCCGGCGGGCCGCCGAGATGAGCAACCGGCTGCTGGAGACCCCGCTGAACGAGATGAAGAGCGGTGGCCTGTCCGATGTTTCGAAAGTTTCGAGCACGCTGGTCGAGTTGCGCCGGATCATCGAGGACCTCGACCCGGGCGAGGTCGGCAAGCAGAAGAAGTTCCTGGGCGTCATCCCGTTCGGTGACAGGATCCAGGACTATTTCCGCAAGTACCAGTCGAGCCAGAAGCACCTCAATTCGATCCTGCACGCGCTGCGCAGCGGCCAGGACGAGTTGACCAAGGACAACGTCAGCCTCAACATGGAAAAGCAGCAGTTGTGGGACACCATGAACCGGCTGAACCAGTACATCTACCTGGCCGAGCAACTCGACAACCAGTTGGCGGCTGCGATCGCCGAACTGCAGGTCACCGACCCGATGAAGGCCGACGCCCTCAACAAGGACGTGCTGTTCTATGTGCGGCAGAAGCACCAGGACCTGCTGACCCAGCTGGCGGTATCTATCCAGGGCTACTTGGCGATCGACGTGATCATCAAGAACAATGCCGAGCTGATCAAGGGCGTCGACCGGGCGTCCACGACGACAGTCTCCGCGCTGCGGACAGCGGTCATCACCGCGCAGGCGCTGGGTAACCAGAAGCTCGTGCTCGACCAGATCACCGCGCTGAACGCCACCACCTCGGGCCTGATCGAGCGCACCAGCGAGATGCTCAAGACCAATTCGGTCAGCATCCAGGAGCAGGCGGCCAGTTCGACGGTTTCGATCGAGGCGCTGCAGAAGGCGTTCGCGAACATCTACGCGACGATGGATTCGATCGACACCTTCAAGCTGGAGGCACTCAACTCGATGAGCCAGACCATCGGCTCACTGGAGACCGAGGTCGCCAAGTCGCGGGCATACCTGGACCGCGCCCGGAAGGCTGATGAGCGCTCGGCGGTGGCCAACAACATCACGCCCAACTACGACATCGGACGGTAGCGGACGGAATGGGGCTGTTTTCCTGGTTGCGTGGGGACAACAACAAGCCGGCTGACCCGGCGACGCTGGCGTCCCCCGCCCCCACCCGTGAAGACATCGAGGCCGCGCTTGCCAGGGCCGAGCGGATGGTGATCGAGGGGCATGCGCCGACGCCGGTGCTGGCCCGGGTGCTGCGCATCATCACCGTGGTGAAGGCGATCCTGCCCCGCATCGACAACCTCGGCCTGGACTCTGCCGACGCCTACACGGTGGTGGCCACGGCCACCGACTACCTCCCCGAATCAGTGGCCGGTTACCTGGCCCTGCCGCGGGACTGGGCCGACACCCGGCCCGTGGCGAACGGCAAGTCGTCCCTGTTGCTGCTGGTTGACCAGTTGGACCTGCTCAGCCTGACGATCTCGCGCATGTATGACGCCACCAACCGGATGGACGCCGCGGGCCTGGTGGCCCAGGGAGCCTTCCTGAACACCAAGTTCGGCGGTCAGTTGCGCCCGACGAGGCTGGACGATCAAACCCCGGCCAGTTCGAACCCGCTCGACCTGTGAGCCCTGGCCGCCTGGAACAGCCCCCAACCGGACCCTGAACACTCCCTGAGTCGCTCGCCCAGGGTGCTGGGCAGGGTTACTGTTTACCCGGTAATCGATGAGACAGGCTCACCCAGCAGGGAGGTGCCGCGTGGATGCGGACGACGACACGGTTGTCGAGACTCGATGCCTCAGCAAGGTCTACCAGGTGGGCAGTTCGCAGGTGGTTGCGCTCAACCGGGTGAGCCTGAATATCAAGCGGGGCACCTTCGCCGCGGTCGTTGGCACTTCCGGTTCAGGCAAGTCGACGCTGCTCAACATGCTCGGTGGCCTTGAGAAGCCGACCGCCGGTGAGGTCTGGGTGGCCGGCCAGCCGCTGCACACCTTCGACGAAAACCAGTTGGTCACCTTCCGCCGTGAACAGGTCGGTTTCGTCTTCCAGTCGTTCAACCTGATCCCCTCGATGACGGCACTGGAGAACGTCGCCTGGCCGCTGGCCTTCCAGGGTGTCGGCAAACTGGAACGCCTGACCCGGGCGCGAGCCGCACTGAAGCGGATGGGCCTGGAGGGCCACGTGCAGCACCGTCCCACCCAGTTGTCCGGTGGCCAGCAGCAACGGGTGGGCATCGCCCGGGCCCTGGTGGTTGACCCGCAGATCGTCTTCGCCGATGAACCGACCGGCAACCTTGATTCGCGCACGGCCGAGGCAACACTGCTGTTGTTCCGGCGATTGTGTGAACGCTTCCACCAGACCTGGATCATGGTCACCCACGACCAGCACCTCGCCTCTTTCGCCGACGTCATAATCCACATCACCGACGGCCGCATCACCCACATCGAACCGACCGGACGCCGTACCGGTCACCAAGCTGAACGGATTGTGTCCCAATGACTGCCCGCCGCATCCTGACGATCCTGGCCGTGACCGCCGCATTGCTGCTTGGCAGTGCCCCCAACGCCGGGGCAGACACCCCTCCCGCAGAGCCTTCCGGGCAGGCCGGTGCGCCACTGGTCGAACTCGGCCAGGGCGAGATCCCCGCCGGTGCGATCGGCAAGCCGGTGAAGGTGGTCGTGCCGCTGGTGAACCGCGGTGATGCACCGGCCGAGCAGGTGCTGATCACCCCCAGGCCATCGGTCGACCCCGCCACCTTCCCGTTCGAGATCACGCAGACCGATTACACCGTGGATGCCGGGACGCTGGCACCGGGCAAGACGACCGATGTCGAATTGGGCACCTTCACCGTGCGGGATGGCCTGATGACCGGCTACTACGCCCTGCCGATGTCGATCCAGTACGGCGATGGCTCGGTGCGCCAGGTGGTCGAGAAGACGATCTTCGTCCACGTCCAGGGGCTCACCGAGCCGAAACCGGACACCCCTGGCCCGGTTACCACCTTGCCGCCGCAGACCGTTGAGGTGGTCGTCAGCCAGCAACCCGGCGGTGGCGGTTATATTCCATCGGGCGACCTGGGTGATTACGGTTCCGGTGGTGGTGGCGGCGAGGCCGCGGTGAGCGGTTCGGTGCCGCGAGTGATGCTGACCAGCTTCTCGACCAATCCGAACGAGGTGCTGGCTGGTCAGGCATTCAAGCTGAGGTTCGGGCTGTCGAATATGTCCTCACGCACCGGCGTGACCAATATCAAGGTCAGTGTGCTCGCGGCTGACGCGTCCTTCCTGCCGGTCGGGGGATCATCATCGGTCTTCATCGACTGGATCGGCAGCCAGGCTACCGCGACCGGTGAGCTGGAGTTCCGGGCCCTGCCCACCCTTGAGGAGCGGCCCTACCAGCTGAGCCTGCTGATCGAATACGAGGACGCCAGCAACTACGCCCCGCTCACCGCTGAGGAATCGATCGCGGTAGTGGTGCGGCAGAAGGCCCGCGCCGAGACCAGCACGGTCGAGGCCCTGCCGGCTGCGATCAGTGTCGGGCAGGACGCCAACCTCACCTTCACCATCCAGAACAAGGGCAAGGTGCGCCTCTACAACACCGTGGTCAAGGTGAAGCCCGATCAGGCGGTTAGCGCTGATGAGTTGTTCATCGGCAATATCGAGCCCGGCCAGGCCGGCGCGGTCGACATGATGGTGCACGCCGAGCAGACCACCACGGACCCGATCATCCTGGAAATCATCTACGAGGATTCGGCTGGGGTGGCGACCACCCTGGAACGCAAGGTCAGCATCGAGATCGAACCGGCCACCGAGGGCCCCGATGAAGGGGTCATCGAACCCGAGCCAGCCGCGGGTGGCGGCGTCCTGCTCCCGGTCCTGATCGGCGGCCTGGTGGTGATCGGTGGTCTCGCCGGCGGGTATGTGCTGAACAACCGCCGCAAACAGCGCCGCGAGGCAGAGCTTGCGGCCAGCATGGCCAGCCTGGACGACGAACCGATCGTCCCGGTCGACCTCCGGTAGGCGGCCCACCATGCGATGGACCGATCTGGTCGAGACGAGCCTGGCCAGCCTGCGGCAACGCTTCTTCCGCACAGCGCTGACCGTGCTCGGCGTAATGATCGGCACCATGGCCGTGGTCGTGATGATCTCGCTGGGAATCGGCATGACCCAGTCGATGGTCGATTCGATCAGCAACAACGCCACCATGACCCGGGTCGAGGTGTACCCGGGCAGCGCCGCCGGCGATGGGATGGGCTTCGGTACCGTCGGCCAGGCCAGTGGTCAGGAACACGTCCTGGACTCCGCGACGATCGCCGAACTGGAGCAGATCGAGGGCGTCACCAGGGTCACCCCGGTCTACATGGTGGGTGCCATGGCCCGGGTTGACGGCACCGATGGCTGGATCCAGCTGACCGGCCTGCCACTGGATGCGATGGCCGATGAGGGTTTCGAGCTGGGGCAGGGACGCCTGCCGCAGCGCGGTGATGGCCTGGCGTTGCTGATGGGCAGCAAGGTGCACTGGAACTTCGGTGACGGGGGCGCCGACGGCATGAGTTTCCCCGAGATCGACTGGCTGGACGACCAGCTGTTCATCACCTTCGAGGACGTCTCAGCCACTGGCGACCCTGCCCAGGCCACAACCAGCCCCAAGCGGGTGATCGCCCCGGTGGTGGGCGTCCTGGCCGGGGACGATAACACCTTCGGCATGGATGACTGGTCGACCTTCGTCGACCTTGACGAGTTGGTCACGGCGATGCGCAAGTCGTTCCCGGGCAAGGCGCTGCCCGGCCAGCCAGCAACCACTGACGGCAAACCGAAGGGCAACGAGTTCCACTACTCCACGCTCTACCTCAAGGCTGACAGCGTCGAGCGTGCCGAGTCGCTGACCGCCGAGCTTCGCCAGCAGGGCTACCAGGTGTCGAGCAATGTCGAGTTGATGCGCGAGATCCAGCAGGAGTCGGTGGTCGTCCAGGCCGTCTTCGGCGGGATCGGCTTCATCTCGCTGCTGGTGGCCGCCATCGGTATCGCCAACACCATGATGATGTCGGTCTACGAGCGCACCAAGCAGATCGGCATCATGAAGGTGTTGGGCGCCTCTCTGCGCGATATCCGAAATATGTTCCTCGTCGAGTCGGCCATCATCGGCCTGATCGGTGGGCTGGTCGGCCTGGTGCTCAGCCTGGGGCTGTCAGGCATCCTGAACCTGACGCTGGGCGCGTCGGCAGGCGCGATCGGGGCGCCGATGAAGATCTCGGTGATCCCGCCGTACCTGATGATCGCCTCGCTGGCCTTCGCCACCCTGATCGGCACGGTGGCCGGGGTGGCACCAGCGCAGCGGGCCATGAACCTCAGTCCGCTGGCCGCCATCCGATCGGAGTAGGGAAGTGATCAGGCCGACGATGTTGACTACCCGGAAAGCTCCCCGTTGGACGGTCTTGCCGGGGTCGGCCTCTGCTAGGTTGAAATGCGTCGAACTGCCTGTAGCCCATCGGTGGCTCGGCGAGTCGGACCAGTCATCAAGAGTCCGGTTCGGCGGGGGCGGAGGGTGTACCGGCGCGAACCACCTGATGGAGTTTTTATGACGAGCATCACGCTGCGTAGCGCCCTTGACCAACTGGCGGCCGCAGCGGCCAAGGCCGGGCTTGATCCCGACCAGGCCCGTACCGAAGGCGTTCAACTGGCGGCCGCGGTTTCCGAGCCGGCAATCGGTGCCTACATCGACTGGGCCACCGAGCAGGACGCCCAACCCGATGCGCAGACTTTCTTCGCTGCCGCCTCCAGGGGACGCCGCTGGAGGGTCGGCCCCACACCACTGCTCACCCAGTTGCACAACACCTTGC